>DMTU01000149.1:0-1496 GCA_003476595.1 Acidimicrobiaceae bacterium
CCTGGTCTCCAACGCCGTGAAGTTCTCGCCCCCGGATGCCGACGTGTCCGTGAGCGTCCACGAACGGGGCGGTCGGGCGTTCCTGTCCGTCGACGACTCGGGACCCGGCGTGCCGGTCGACGAGCGGGAGAAGATCTTCGTGCGGTTCTTCCGAGGCGCGGGTGACGCCGTCGTGCGCACGCGCGGCGTCGGCATCGGGCTGTCGGTGGTCCAGGACTTCGTCGCCCAGATGGGTGGTTCGGTGCGCGTGGAGGACAGCCCCCTGGGCGGGGCCCGGTTCGTGGTCGAGCTCGACGTGCTCGACCGCTCGAGAGTCGAGGAGCGAGATGCTGCGACGACGTGAGCGGCTGCTGCCCGCAGCCGCGTTCTTGGTGCTGGCCGCGGTCGGCGTGCTGGTCCTCGTGCTGCTGACCAGCGCGGTCGACAACGGGCGCGAGGCGCTCGAGGAGGCCGTGCTGTCCGAGGTCGAGGCGAACGCGCGCAGCCAGAGCACCCGGGTCGAGAGCCAGCTGGCGACGTTCGCCTCGCTGCTCGCCGATCTCACCGACGACTTCCAGTTCGAGTTCGAGGTCGGCAGCGAAGCCGACCGGGAGGCGCTCGACGACCTCGTGCGGCTCGTGGAGCGCTCCGGTGAGTTCCGCACGGGCTTCTTCCTCACCGACGCCTCCGGCGTGGTCACCCAGGGCTTCCGCGTGGACGACGACGCGCTGGGGGAACCGCTGCAGCGTCCGGGCGTCGACCAGCTCCTCCCCGCCCTGCGACGGGAGGAGGAGCCCGTGCTCCCGGGCGGTTCGCTGCCGATGGGCCCGGGCGTCACGTCCGACCTGCCCAACACGGCCTTCATGCTCGCCATCCGGGATCATTCGACCGGCGGGCTGCGGGGCACCTTCGTGTTCGAGTCCGAGGTGTCGGTGACCAGCTCGTTCAACCGCGAGATCCAGGAGTTCGGTCGGGGCGAGACCGGTGAGCTGGTCGTCTTCGACCAGACCGGTGCGGTCATCGCCGCGAGCAACCCTTCGCTGGTGGCGCAGCGGATCCCCGACGAGGCGCTGCTCACCCTGGAGGCGGGGGTCCACCGCCGCGAGGGCGAGGTGCAGGCCATCGCCGACGTGCCCACGGCCGGGTGGCGCATCGCCTTCACCCAGGACAGCGATGAGTTCGATGAAGGCCTCGCCGGACCCCTGCAGCAGGTCGGGCTGGTGATCATCGCCGTCTTCCTCGTGGTCGGGGTGCTCACGTTCCTCGCCCTGGCCCGGCGGCTGCAGGCCGCCCGGGAGGAGCAGGAGCGACTGCAGCGCCTGAGCGAGACCCAGGAGGAGTTCATCAGCATCGTGTCCCACGAGCTGCGGACGCCGGTGGCCGGCGTGCTCGGCTTCCTCCAGACCACCATGGACCACTGGGATGCCATGACCGACACCGAGCGGTTCAACGCCCTGCGGCGCTCGGCCAGCAACGCCCGGCGCCTGCAGGGGCTCACCCGCGACGTGCTGGACTCC
>DMTU01000149.1:1569-22100 GCA_003476595.1 Acidimicrobiaceae bacterium
GCTGGACTCCCAGGCCGTCGAGTCGGGTCGCATGTCCTACGCCATGGGCGAGGCCGACCTGGCCGAGGAGGTCACCGTGGCCGTCGAGGCCGCCTCCGCGCTGTACCCGCGCCTCACCATCGAGGCCGAGCTCGAGTCCCCGCACGTGCCGGTGGTGGTCGACGTCGATCGCATCCAGCAGGTGCTCACCAACCTGCTCGACAACGCCGCCAAGGTCTCCCCACCCAACGGCACGGTGGAGGTCCGGCTCCGGCGCGCGGGCGACCGGGCCACGGTGTCCGTCACCGACCAGGGCCCCGGACTGTCCAGCGACCTCCAAAGCCGCGTCTTCGACAAGTTCGTGCGGGGCCGGGACACCAGCGTCAGCGGCACCGGCCTCGGCCTGTACATCAGCCGTCAGATCCTCGAGGCCCACGACGGCGACATCCGCGTGGAGACCGGCGAGGAGGGAGGGGCGACGTTCGCCTTCACCCTGCCCGTCGCCGCCGCCGGGGTCCCCCGCTAGTTTCGCCGCCGTGTTCATCGAGATCGTCGCCGAGGTCACCGACGAGCTGCTCGCGGCGTTCGAGCGGCTCATCCCCCAGCTCTCCAGCTCCAGCCCGCCGCCGAGCGCGGACGAGCTCGTGGACATCGTCACGTCGCCCGCCACGGACCTGTTCCTCGCCACGGACGACGACGGCACGATCCTCGGCACCGCCACCCTCGTCACGTTCCGCATCCCCACGGGTCGGCGGGCCTGGATCGAGGACGTGGTGGTCGACGACGCGGCCCGGGGCCTCGGCGTCGGCGGTGCGCTCACCCAGGCGATGGTCGACCGAGCCGAGGAGCTCGGGTGCACCACGGTCGACCTGACGTCCAGGCCCACCCGAGAAGCCGCCAACCACCTCTACCAGCGCGAGGGCTTCGAGGTCCGCGACACCAATGTCTACCGACGGAAGCTCGAGCCCTGACCGTCGGACCGGGCCGCGGGGCGCGCCCCCGGTGCGTGGAGCGCGGCCCGGAACGGGTCGTGGCGTGAGCCAGCAGTCCGGTGACGGCCGGCTCCACACGGACCGCAGCTACCCGCTCGCCGAGCGTCCGCAGGACGCCTGGGATTCCCTCGCCGACGTGGGTGCCTACCGACGGTGGTGGCCCTGGTTGCGCCGGTTCGACGCCCGCCGGCTGGCCCCGGGCGAGCGCTGGGAGGCGCGCATCCGGGTGCCGATGCCGTGGTCCCTGCGGTTCACGCTCGACATCGACCACGTCGAGGCGCCGCGGCAGGTGGATGCCACGTTGGCCGGTGACATCGAGGGCACCGCGACGATCACGCTGGCGTCGGCCCCCGGCGGTGCCGAGATCCGGCTGCGCTCGGACCTGGCGCCCCGGCACCACCTCCTCCGTGGCGTCAACCGCGTGGTCCCCGGTGTCTCGCGTCGCCTGCACGACCGGGTCGTCGACCGGGCCTTCCGCCAGTTCGCCGAGCGGGATCGAGCGGAGATCGGCCCGGGAGGGCGGTAGGCTCCTTCGCCGAAGGGGAGTATCCCCCCGGTGCAGTGCACCATCGCTGTCTCGTCACTACGGCTCCGGCCCGGGACATCGGCCCACGACGTGGGTGGGAGAGACCTTCGGAGCACGGCCCGTCGTCGAATTCCGAGGTGCACCTGTTGTCCAGCACGCCCGACTCCACCACGACCCGCGAGGTTGCGGCGACGTTCCACGATCGCTCCGTCGACGAGGTGCTCGAGACCTTCTCGGTCGACCCGGCCGCCGGCCTGGCCACCGACGACGTCGCCCGCCGGCGCGAGGAGCACGGGGCGAACGAGCTCGACGAGGCCCCGCGCGACCCGTCGTGGAAGCGCTTCGCCCGCCAGTTCAAGGACCTGCTTATCCTGATCCTCCTGGCGGCTGCGGGCATCAGCTTCCTCGTGTCGGGAGAGCTGAAGACGCCGATCGTGGTGCTCGTCGTCGTCCTCTTGAACGCCGTCATCGGGTTCGTCCAGGAGAACCGGGCGGAGGCGTCGCTGGATGCGCTGCGTCGCATGCTCGTGCTCGAGGTGCGGGTCCGCCGCGACGGCACCATGCGCACGGTCCCGGCCGCCGAGCTGGTGCCGGGTGACGTCGTGGCCGTGGAGGCCGGGGACCGCATCCCGGCTGACGGTCGCGTCATCGAGGCGGTGCAACTGGAGGTCGAGGAGGCCGCCCTCACCGGCGAGAGCCTCCCGGTCGCCAAGACCCCCGATCCGGTCGCCGGTGACGACCTGCCGGTCGCCGACCGCACGTCCATGGTCCACATGCAGACCACCGTCACCCGCGGGCGGGGCGAGCTCGTCATCACCACGACCGGGATGGGCACCGAGATCGGTCGCATCGCCGGCCTCCTCCGCGAGGCGGCCCCGGAGAAGACGCCGCTGCAGCACCAGCTCGATCACCTCGCCCACAGCCTGGCGAAGCTGGCCGGCGTCATCGTCGGACTGGTGTTCCTCATCGGGCTGATCCGCGGCGAGGACATCTCCGACCTCCTCCTCACCGCCGTCGCCCTGGCGGTCGCGTCGATCCCCGAAGGTCTGCCGGCGGTCACCGCCGTGACCCTCGCGATCGGCGTGTCGAAGATGGCGCGGGAGAACGCCATCGTGAAGCGCCTCGCCAGCGTGGAGACGCTCGGGTCCACCACGGTCATCTGCAGCGACAAGACGGGCACGCTCACCCTCAACCAGATGACTGCCGAGGAGATCGTGGTGACCGGCCGCCGGCTGGCGATCACCGGCGACGGGTACGCCCCCGAGGGTGAGATCCAGGGCCTCGACGACGTGCCCATCGCCCTCGATGAGGTGCTCGAGCCCATGGCGCTGTGCAGCGACGCCACGGTCCGCTTCGACGACGAGGAGGGCGTGTGGCGCCTGGTGGGCGACCCCACCGAGGGTGCGCTGGTGGTGCTGGCCGGCAAGGGTGGGGTCGACCCGGCGACCCGGCGGGCCGAGCGGCCCCGCGTGGGCGAGGTCCCGTTCGACTCGGCCCACAAGCTGATGGCCACGCTCCACGAAGGCGAGTCCGGCCTGCGCATGTACGCCAAGGGCGCACCCGACGCCATCCTGGACCGGTCGACCACCGTGCTGGGATACGACGGCACGATCGTGCCCATCGACGAGCTGCGCGAGGAGCTCGAGGAGCACAACGCCCGGCTGGCCGGCTCCGGCATGCGGGTCCTCGCCGTCGCACGCCGGGCCCTCCCGCCTGAGCAGTGGCAGGGCGATGGTGACCTCGACGCGGTCAACGACCTGACGTTCCTCGCCCTCATCGGGATCGTCGACCCGCCCCGTGAGGAGGCGCGAGCGGCCATCGAGGAGGCCGGCGGCGCGGGGATCAGCGTGAAGATGATCACGGGCGACCATGCCAGCACAGCGCGGTCGATCGGCGAGCAGCTGAGCCTCGGCGGCGGCGAACCCGTGGTCGCGGTGACCGGGAGGGAGCTCGACGCGATGAGCGACGACGAGCTCGCCGAGCGCATCGAGGGCATCTCCGTCTTCGCCCGGGTCTCGCCGGAGCACAAGCTCCGTCTCGTCTCCGCCCTGCAGAAGCGGGGCCACGTCGTGGCCATGACCGGCGACGGGGTGAACGATGCCCCCGCCCTGCGCCGGGCCGACATGGGCATCGCCATGGGCATCACCGGCACGGAGGTGACGAAGGAAGCGGCCACGATGGTCCTCGCCGACGACAACTTCGCCACCATCATCGAGGCCGTCCGGCGGGGCCGCACGATCTACGACAACATCGTGAAGTTCGTCCGGTTCCAGCTGAGCACGACGCTCGGCTTCGCCACGATCTTCCTCGCCGCATCGATCTTCGGCATCGCGAGCGGCCAGCCCTTCACCGCCATCGCCATCCTCTGGGTGAACATCATCATGGACGGACCGCCGGCCATGGCCCTCGGCCTCGACCCGGTCGACGAACGGGTGATGGGCCGTGACCCCCGACCGCCCGACGAGCCCATCCTCACCCGCCCTCGGTGGCTGGCCATCGGTCAGTCGGCCGTCGTCATGGCGGCAGGCACGCTTGCCGTCCTCGCCCTCGCTCCCGGGCCCGAGCCGATCGCGGGCGAGGCGACGGTGGCGGGGACGATGGCCTTCAACACCTTCGTCCTCTACCAGTTCTTCAACATCTTGAACGTGCGCAGCGACCAGCAGACGGTGTTCCGCCGGGCCACGTTCCGGAACAGCAAGCTCTGGATCGCGCTGGCCGCCGTCATCGTGCTGCAGATCGGCGTGACCCACGTCGGCCCGATGCAGGACCTGTTCGACACGACGTCGATCACGGCAACGCAGTGGCTGGTGTGCGTCGGCGTCGCCTCCACCGTGCTGCTCACCGAGGAGCTGCGCAAGGTCTGGCGGCGCAGCCGCACCGGCGAACCAGCCACCTGAGGGCAGGATGGACCAGCGACCCGTCGATCTCACCGTTGCCGTCCTGGCCGCCGGCGCGGTCGGCTTCGGCGCGTGGGAGGCGAGACGGGGTGAGCTCCGTGCCGCCGAGGCTCGCTGGTTCTCGGGGATCAGCGAGCGGCGCTGGCCTGGACTGGCTCGAAGCTGGTCAAGCCCCTCGGCCAGCGCGGGCGACCCTCCTCCGTGGTGGGCGCAGCCCGCATCCTCGGTCGGGCCCAGACCGGGCTCGGCTACCCCTCCGGTCATGCGGCGGTCGCGGTGGCGATGGCGTCAGCGGCCACCGCCCAGGTCCCCAGGCGCTGGCGGGAGCCGGTGTGGTCGGCGGTGCCGCCCTCGGCGTCGCGACCGAGCGGACGGTCCGAGCGGTCAGGGGTCCAGCCGGACGTCCAGCTGCGCGTCCAGCACCGGACGCGCTCCAGGCGGGCGAACAGGCTGACGGCCGCCTGCAGCTCGGTGACGAGGGCGACGTGGCGTCCTCGTTCGAAGTCGTAGTCGACGGTGACGCAGCCCCCGGGGGACACGTCGAGGAGCTGGCCGGCGTAGCGCGGGTCGATGGAGTCCACCCGGTGGTACGTGCGCACGCCTTCGTCGCTCGGCGTGATCGGGGTCGCGTCCGCGACGTCGCACGTCGCCGCGAGGGCGACGCGGACCTCCCGGTCGGCGCGGTCGGACTCGAGCGTGATGGTGGCGCCGTCGTCGTCGACCTGGAGGCCCTCGAAGGTCCACCCCGGCGGCAGGTCGCTGACGCAGGGCACGTACGCGGCGTCGGGGACGGACTGGGCCAGCGTCGCGAGCCGCATGCCGGGCTCGCAGCGGGGAGCTGCGCCGCCGGTGGCGAGCGCGCACCCACCGAGGAGCAGAGCCGCGGACACGCTGACGGCGCCGGTGCGGCGGGGCGTCACAGCAGCCCGACCAGATCGAGGTTGGCCAGCACGAGGGCGAACGCGACCACGGTGCCGAGCAGCACGGCGAACGTGAGCCCCACCCGACGGAGGGTCCAGCGCTGGATCGCCACGGGTTGGCGTGGGGGTGCAAGCTGCCGGAGGTCCTCGACCACGTCGTCGTCCCGCTCCCGGAGCATCGCCCGCAGCTGGGCCGGTATCGTCACGGCGCGGGTGGCGGCGAAGGCCTCCGCGATCTCGTCGGGCGTGAACACGCGCGTCGCCCGCTCGTACACCTGGGCCGGCGGCACGCACAGCGACAGCGTGAGCATCATGTTCGCCAGGTCGACGGCCTGTCGCCACGGGCTGGGCCGCACCTCGGCGAAGGCCACATCGATGAGCCGGAGCCGTCCATCGGCCAGGAGCAGGTTCGACGGCTTGATGTCGCGGTGCGCGAGCCCGGCGTCCCACATCGTGCGGACGATGGCGAGGGCCTGATCGACGACGTCGTCGGTCACGGTGCCGTCGGTGAGGTGCGTGGCACCTTCGATCAGCTCGGTGACGAGGACGTACTCCCGCTCCGGGGTGATCTCCACGATGCCGTGGGGCGCGGCCGTCGGGACCCCGGCATCGCGCATGAGGCGGAGCATGTGGTCCTCGTACTGCACGAGGCGGCGGACCGAGTTGAACGGGCGCTCGTCCTCGAGCCGGCCGTAGCGGACCGTGCGGCCGAGCTTGTACCAGCGGTCCGGTCGCAGGTGGACGGAGCTGCGCTCGACCATCCGGTGGGAGTCGGTGATCATCGCCGTGCAGGGCGCGATCCTCGGCCTGGTCATCGGGATCTTCTTCGGGTGGGCGCTGGTCGCCGCCCTGGCCGAGCAGGGCCTCACCGTCTTCGCCATCCCGGTCGCCACGCTGGTCTGGGTGGTCGTCCTTGCCGCCCTCGCCGGCGTGGCGGCGGCGATCCTGCCCGCCCGACGGGCGTCCCGGCTCGACGTGCTGCGGGCGGTGGTGAGCGAGTAGCGGCTCAGCCCCAGGACGACGAGTAGCCCGGGTCCTCCACGCCGGCGGCGTCGGCGAGCACCTCGAGGGGACGGAACGCGTCGACCATCACCGCGATCTCGTTCGTGCCGTCGGCGGCGTCGGCCTTGTCCGAGGAGCCGGGCTGGGGACCGTGCACGAAGCCCGCGGGGTGCAACGAGATCGATCCCCGCCCGATGCCCGAGCCGGACCGGCTCATGAAGTCGCCTTCGGCGTAGAAGAGGACCTCGTCGCTGTCGACGTTGTGGTGGTGGTAGGGCACCCGCACGGCGTCGGGGTCGAAGTCGTAGGGGCGGGGGACGAACGAGCACACGACCGCGCCGGGCAGTGCCCAGGTCTGGTGCACGGGCGGTGGCTGGTGGATGCGGCCGACGATGGGCTCGAAGTCGTGGATGCTGAGGGCGTGGGGGTACACGCACCCGTCCCAGCCGGCGACGTCGAAGGGGTGCGTGGCGTGGCGGTACCGCATCCAGCCGCTGCGGGTCCGCACGAGCACGGGGACATCGGCCTCGTCGACCCGCATCGGGCGATCGGGGCCGCGCAGGTCGCGCTCGGAGAACGGTGCGCCCTCCAGCAGCTGGCCGTGGGGGGACAGGTACTTGTCCGGCACCCGGACGTGGCCGCTGGACTCCACGACGAGCGCGGCGACGAGGTCGCTGGACGGCACCCATCGGTGGGTCGTGCCGGCCGGGACGACCACGTAGTCGCCCGCCCTGACGTCCATCGACCCGAACACCGACTCGAGCCGGGCCGAGCCCTCGTGGAGGTAGACGAGCTCGTCGCCCACGACCGAGCGGTACAGCGGCGACGGTGCCGACGTGCGGGCGTACGCGATGGTGACGTCGGCGTTGGCGAGCAGGCGCCGGCGGCCGGTGACGAGGTCCGCGTCCGTGGGCAGCTCGGTGGTGCGGAAGTGCCGGGGGCCGATGCCGCCACCCGGTCCGGTGTCGGGCGGGTCCACCGGTTCCACGCCGAGGATCGCCGACGGCGAGCAGCGGTGGTAGAGCAGCGCGGATTCGCGGGAGAACCCCTCGGTGCCCACCAGCTCCTCGAACAGGCGGTTGCCGTCCGCGTCGAAGGCCTTGGTGTGTCGCTTGCGGGGCACGGTGCCGACGGATCGGTAGTGGGGCATCAGCGGACCTCCTGGGCAGCTGCGATGGTGCCGGTGACCTCGGCGAGGTGGGCGACGCCATCGCCGCTGCGCCAGCTGCCGGACAGGGTGACGGTGTCGCCGTCCTCCAGCCAGGCGCGGGTGGTGCCGTCGTCGAGGGTGATGGGTGCTGCGCCGTTCCGGGCCGCCTCGATGAGCGAGCCCTCCTCGCCGGGACCGGGACCCGAGATGGTGCCGGAGGCGAACAGGTCGCCGGCGCGGAGCCCGGCGCCGTTGGCGGTGAGGTGGGCCAGCTGCTGGGCGAAGGTCCACCACAGGTGGCAGGTGTTGGTCCGCCCGACCTCGGTGCCGTTCAGGGACCAGGCGACCTCGAGGTCGAGGCCCCAGTCCTCGCCGGCGGCGAGCCCCGGCTCCGGGGCGGGGTCCTGCGCGGGTGGCCGCACGCGGGGCAGGGCGGCCAGCGGGGTCACCCATCCGGCGACGGAGGTTGCGAAGCTCTTCCCGGCGAAGGGGCCGAGCGGGCGGTACTCGAAGGCCTGGATGTCGCGAGCCGACCAGTCATTGACCAGCGCCACGCCGAAGACGTGGTCGGCGGCGGCGTCAGGTGCGAGGACCTCACCCATCGGGACGCCCGTGCCGACGAGGAAGCCCAGCTCCAGCTCCAGGTCGAGGCGGGCGGAGGGCCGTCGCTCACCCGGCCCGACCAGGCCCACCGGGCGGCGGATCGGGGTACCGGACACGACCACCGAGCCGGCCCGGCCGTGGTACCCGATCGGCAGGTGGCGCCAGGCGTCGGGGAGGGCCTGCTCGCCCGGCCGCAGGATCCGTCCGAGGTTCGTCGCGTGGTGCTCGGAGGCGTAGAAGTCCACGTAGTCGCTGGGCACCACGGGGAGTCGGACCTCCAGGTCCGCGACGGGCACGGTGGGCGGTCCGGAGGACAGGTGCTCGCCGACGGCGCTGTGCACGTCCTCCCAGCCTTGTCGGCCGAGGGCGAGCAACGGGTGGAGGTCGTCCGCGTCCGCCACCTCGGCGGGCACGCCGGGGGCGCTGCGCAGGTCCACGGCGACGTCACCGACGCGTGCCGCGAGGTGCGCGGGCCCGCCGCCCGGTCCGGTGACGATGCCGTAGGCGTGGCGCACGGGCCCCTCAGAGGTTGCCGCGGCGGGCCTGGTCGCGCTCGATGGCCTCGAAGAGGGCCTTGAAGTTGCCCTCGCCGAAGCCCTTCGCCCCGTGTCGCTCGATGATCTCGAAGAACACCGTCGGCCGGTCGGTGACGGTCTCGGTGAAGATCTGCAGGAGGTAGCCGTCGTGGTCCCGGTCGGCGAGGATCGACAGCCGCTGGAGCTCGGCCCAGGGGAGGTCGAAGTCGGCCAGGCGCTCCTTGGCCTCGGCGTAGTAGGTGTCGGGCACCTCCATGAACCGCACGCCCCGCTGGCGCAGGGCGTCGACCGTGGCGACGATGTCGTCGGTGCGCATGGCGATGTGCTGCACGCCGGGACCGTCGTAGCACTCCAGGTACTCCTGGATCTGGCTCTTCTTGAGCCCGTCGGCCGGCTCGTTGATCGGCATGACGATCTTGGAGCCGTCCCACACCACCGTGGACATGAGCGCGGAGTACTCGGTGGCGATCTGGTCGTCGTCGAAGTGGACGAGCTGCTCGAAGCCCAGCACCCGGGCGTAGAAGTCGACCCACTCGTCGAGGCTGCCCTGCTCGACGTTGCCCACCACGTGGTCGAGGCCCCGGAGGCCGACGTCGGGGCCGACCGGCACGGGCGGGAGGCGCTCGTCGTGGAAGCCGGGCTCGAGGCGGTGGGCCTGCTCGCCGGCGTAGCGCTGGCGGTCGACGAAGGTGTGCACGGTGTCGCCGTAGGTGGCGATCTGGGCGAGGCGGAGCGTGCCGAGCTCGTCGGTCTCGTCCCACGGCTCGCGCACGGGGCGCGCCCCCCGCTCGACCGCGGCGCCGAAGGTGGCGTCGACGTCGTCGACGATCCACGCCAGGTCGTGCACCCCGTCGCCGTGGTGGCGGACGTGGTCGGCGATGGGGGAGTCGGCCTGGAGGGCGCCGGTGACGACGAAGCGGATGTCGCCCTGCTCGAGGACGTAGCTGACCCGGTCGGGCACGCTGGACTCGGGGCCGGCGTAGCCGGTGCACTCGAAGCCGAAGGCGGACATGAGGAACCCCGCGGTGCTGCGGGCGTTGCCGACCCACCACTCGATGCAGTCCCAGCCCTGCAGGTGGGTGGCCGGGGCCTCGGTGCCCGCGGTGCGCTCGACGGTGGTCATGCGTGGTTCCTCCGGTAGGTGTCGTCGTCGTAGGAGTCGAAGAAGGCGCCGAGGTCCTCGAGCACGGCGTCCATGCTCTCGGCGGCGAACAGCACCGGCTGGTACTGGGTGATGTCGTAGGTGGTCGTGCCCATCGCCTGGATGTCCCACGGGCGGATCTCGGCGTCGCGGAAGACCTGGATCTCGCCGTAGGACGAGAGCAGCCCGGCGCCGTAGGCCCGGACCTCGTCGTCCTCGTGGAGCACGCCGAACTCGAGGGTGAACCAGAAGACCCGGCTGAAGAAGTCGAGCGCCTCGTCCGAGGTGGCCCGCAGCGACGCCCGTCCGGCCTGCTCGTACAGGTCGGCCAGCCGGGGCGAGGCGAGCATCGTGGCGTGCCCGATGATCTCGTGGACGATGTCGGGCTCGGGTGTGTAGAACGGCACCGAGTGGTGGCGGATGTACTGCGTGGACAGGAACGTCCGGTCGGCCAGCGAGCCGTAGAACTCCCGGGTCGGGACCAGCCCGGGGACGGGCCGGATGCGGAAGTCCGACAGCTCACGGGTGCGGGCGTCCACCTCGTGCAGCTGGGGGACCCGGTCCTTCGGGAGGGCGAGGCGCTCGCTGCCGTCGCGCACCTCGGCACAGGCGAAGCGCTGGTGGAGCTGGGCCAGCTCGGCCGACACCGTGGCCCAGACCTGGTCCTCCTCGGCGGAGTAGTGGACCTCGGGGATCGGATCGCCCGGGCGGTACCGGCGACCGACCTCGGCGATGCGAGCGCGCCGGGCCAGGTAGTCCTCGTCGCTGACGCCGGGGTGGTCCGCCGGCAGCTCCATCGTGAGCTCGGCCATGCCCACCATGGTGACGGACTTCACACCGTTTGCCAACCAGTACGTCCAACGATCTGGCTCGGTCATGCGCGGAGTGCGCAGTCAACCGCGTCGAGCGGTTGCAGATCGCCCGATCAAACGATGGACGTTCTGGGCCGCGGTGCACGCTTCGGATGCGTGGGGAGCCGCCCGGAACGGTGGTCAGACCCAGTCGAGCGGGGCCACGGTGTCGACCTCGAGCAGGTCCTCCAGGTGGGTGAGCACGCGCAGGGCGACGACGTCGCCGAAGCGCGGCCCCACGACCTGCAGGCCGATCGGCATGCCGTCGTCGGTGTGGCCGACGCAGACCGTGCCGGCCGGGCTCCCGGTGAGGTTGAAGGGGTACGTGTACGACACCCACGACGTGGATGCCTCGCCGTCGATGGTGCCCTGCTCGCCGACCTTCCCGGTCTGGCCGGCGACGGTCGGGCACAGGAGCACGGCGCCGCGGTGCAGCACCTCGACCAGGCGGTGGTTGAGCCGGTGGCCGGCGTCCATCGCCTGCAGCACGTCCACGCCGCTCTGCCCGCCGACGAGGTCGAACATGGTGCGCAGGCCCGGCGTGATGGTGTCCCACTCCGGGGTGCCGCGCCGGTCGGCGACCGTGCGGAGGATGGCGGAGTAGGCGACGGCGGCCCAGACGAAGGCCGGGTCCTCGTCGAACACGCTCTCCACCTCGACCACCTCGGTGCCCTCGTCGGCGAGTCGGTCGACGGCGGCGCGGCAGGCGGCGGCGACCTCGGCGTCCACCAACCCGTAGCCGAGCGTCGGTGACCACACGACCCGGCGGGGCGGCAGGACCTCGTCGACCTGGGACCGCCACGACGGTCCGTGGTGCGGCGGCAGGGTGTGCAGGTCGGTGGGGTCGAAACCGACGACGGCGTCGAGGGCCAGGGCGACGTCGCGTGCGGTGCGGGCCATCGGTCCTTTGCAGGACAGGTGCATCCAGCGGGGTGCGGTCGGTCCGCCACCGGGGACGCGCCCGAGGGACGTCTTCAGGCCGGTGAGGCCGTGGACCGCGCTCGGGATCCGGATCGAGCCGCCCCCGTCGGAGCCGGTGGCCAGGGGGACCATGCCCGACGCGATCGCCGCGCCGGACCCGCCCGACGAGCCGCCGGCGCTGCGCTCGGGGTTCCACGGGTTCACCGTGGCCGGGAAGATCTGGTTGGAGGTGTCGGCCTGCCACCCGAACTCGGGGGTGTTGGTCTTGCCGACCACGATGCAGCCGGCAGCGCGTAGGCGGGCCACGTGCTCGGAGTCCTGCTCCGCCGGCGGGTCGCCCGCATGGAGCGCCGAGCCGTTCGTGGTGGTGAACCCGGCGACGTCCTCGATGTCCTTCACTGCGAGCGGCACGCCGGCGAGGGGGCCGACCGCCTCGCCCGCTGCGATCCGCCGGTCGACCTCGTCGGCCTCCCGGAGCGCTCGCTCGGCGTCGACGGCCACGAAGGCGTGCACCGTCGGGTCGAGCGCCTCGATGGCGTCGAGCGCTCGCTGGACCTGTTCGCGCGCCCCGATCTCGCGGTCGGCCACCTGGGCCACCACCTGCTCGACGGTCGTCCCCCGGAACCCTGCTTCGGCCATGGGCGGACGGTAGTGCGGTGCGCGCGCGGGTGGGCACGGGACACGCCCTGGGTCGGAGGGTCGTACGCTCTCGCCCGATGACCGATCTGCGCCTGGACGTCGGCACGGCCCGCCTCGCGGTCACCGAGCGGCCGGCCGTCGGGGCTCGCGCCGGGGACGTCGTGGCGCTCCACGCCGGGGTGTCGGACCGTCGGTCCTGGGGGTCGTCGAGCGCGGCATGGGCGGAACGGGGCTGGCGGGTCGTGACCTACGACCGTCGGGGCTTCGGCGACTCCGAGTGGGAGGCGGCCCCGCACGACCACGTCGCGGACCTGGTCGCCGTGCTCGACGATCGGGGCATCGACCGAGCAGTGCTCGTGGGGTGCTCGGCAGGTGGTGCCGTGGCGCTCGATGCCGCGCTCGCCCACCCCGAACTGGTACGTGCCCTGGTGCTGGTCGGCAGCGCGGTGTCCGGCCAGACCGAGCTGCTGGGCGAGATGACCGCGGCCGAGCGGATGCTCGATGCCGCCATCTCCGAAGCCGAGGCCGCGGGCGACGTCGATCGGGTGAACGAGCTGGAGTGCCGCTACTGGCTCGACGGCCCCGGTGTGCAGCACCCCCGGGTGCAGGGCGACGCGAGGGCGCTGTTCCTGCAGATGAACGGGCGAGCGCTGCGCGCGCCGGCAGTCGGCGATCGGCGCACGCGCCCGCCGGCCTGGGACCGGCTCGGCACCCTCGACGTCCCGACGGCGGTCCTGGTCGGTGACCTCGATGAGAGCGACGCCGTCGCCGTGTCCCGCCGGATCGCCGACGAGGTCCCGGGCGCGACGCTGATGGAGCTGGCCGGGTCCGCGCACCTGCCGATGCTCGACGATCCTCCGCGCTTCGCGACGGTCACCGGCGAGCTCCTCGCCGAGCTCCGCTGAGCAGCCGGCACCCGCCGGGTCGTTGCCGGTCCCGGCCGGCGGCCTGGCATGCTCCCGGCATGGCCGAGTGGCGCATCCGTCCCCGCACCCCCGCCGACGACGACCGGGTCCGGGCGGTCAACGCCGCCAACGTCCCCGAGGTCGGGCCGCTCGACGAGGACCGCCTCGCCCTGTTCGCCGAGGCGGCCCCCCACTTCGACGTCGTCGAGGTCGACGGCGTGGTCGTGGGCCTGTTCGTGGGCCTCGTCGAGGGCATGCCGTACGCCAGCCCGAACTACCGCTGGTTCGTCGATCGCCACGAGCGCTTCGCCTACGTCGACCGCATCGCGCTCGAGCCCGAGGCGCGGGGCATCGGCGTGGCGGACGAGCTCTACGCCCGCTTCGAGGCGTGGGCCAGCGAGACCGGTCGACCGGTCGTCTGCGCCGAGGTCAACGTCGAGCCGCCCAACCCGCGGTCCATGCGGTTCCACGAGCGTCGCGGCTACGCCGCGGTGGGCGAGCTCGCCCCCTACGGCACCGACGAGCGGGTCGCCATGGTGGAGAAGCAGGTGCCGTCCGCCACCTGACTGTGGGAACGCCCCGGCGACCCGTGAGAATGGGCCGATGGAGCACGTCGACATCGCCGTCATCGGTGGAGGCCCCGCGGGCGCGGCGACCGCCATCCGGGCCGCCCGGGCCGGCGCCAAGGTCGTCGTGTTCGAGAAGGGCAAGCACGGCCGCGACAAGGTCTGCGGCGACGGGCTCACCCCGCGGGCCGTCGGCGCGCTCCAGGAGCTGGAGATCCCCTACGAGGACGAGGCCCACCGCATCGACGGGCTGCGCATGATCGCCGGCCGCCAGCGCCGGCAGCTGCCCTGGCCCGAGCACGGCCGGTTCCCGTCCCACGGCGCGGTGTGGCCCCGCAAGCGCCTCGACGCGCACCTGATCGACGCCGCCGAGAAGGCCGGCGCCGAGCTGGTGTACGAGACCGAAGCCCTCCCGATCCTCGACGGCCACGTCGTGCGCGGCGTCACCGCCGGCGGGCGCACCGTGCACGCCGACCTCACCGTCGTCGCCGCCGGCGCGCAGGGCAAGGCCGCCCGCATGCTCGGCGCCGAGCGCGACCCCGACGAGCCCTTCGGCCTGGCGATCCGGGCCTACGTCGAGTCCCCCCGCCACGCCGATCGCCACCTCGAGGCCTGCCTCACGCTGCGGGACCGCAGCGGCACCGCGGTGCCCGGCTACGGCTGGATGTTCCCCTGCGGCGACGGCACGGTGAACATCGGCGTCGGCGCGCTCAGCACGATGAAGCGGTTCACCGACCTGAACCTCAACACGCTGCTCGACGACTACCAGGCCCTCGTGCGCGACGAGTGGGGCGTCGGCGAGTACCTCGCCCGCCCCCGGGCGTGGCGCCTGCCGATGTCGTCGGTGAAGCGACACGGGCCGGGGTGGGTGGCCATCGGCGACGCCGCCGGCCTCGTGAACCCGATGAACGGCGAGGGCATCGACTACGGCCTCGAGTCCGGGATGCTCGCCGCCGACCTGTTCCTCGAGAGCCCGTCCACCGCTCCGGCCCGGTACGACATCGAGATCGGCGAGCGCTTCGACGCCTTCCTGCGCACGGGCCGGCGGTTCTCGTTCCTGATCGGCCATCCGTGGATCCTGCGCAACGGCCTGCGGGTCGCGGTCGGGACGCAGAAGATCGCCGACATCACCCTGTCGGTCATGGGCAACCTCGTCGACAACGAGACGCCCGGCGCCGCCGGCCGGGTGATGCGCATCGCCGACCGCACCCTCGCTGCCGCGGACCCGCTCCTCCGCAAGACCCGCGCCGCCTCCTGAGGCTTCCTCACGCGCAGACCGACCGCCGACGGTCGATCCGCGCGCTGAGAACGACGACCGGCGGGTTCCGTGCGCGCCGATCGACTCGTGGAGGTCGGATGGCGCGCGAGGAACGGTGGGGCAGGATGGCGACGTGCCAGCCATCCGACGACTGCTGATCGCCAACCGCGGGGAGATCGCCGTCCGCATCGCCCGGACCGCCCGAGCGGAGGGGATCGAGACCGTGATCGCCCACGCCGAGGACGAGGCCGACGCGCCGTTCGTGCGGGCGGGTGACGACACCCAGGCGCTGGCCGGCACCGGTCCGGCCGCCCACCTGTCGGTCGACGGCGTGGTCGCTGCGGCGGTGGCGGCGGGCTGCGATGCGATCCACCCCGGCTACGGCTTCCTGAGCGAGAACCCCGAGCTGGCCCGGGCGTGCCGGGAGGCCGGCATCACCTTCGTGGGTCCCGGCGTCACCCAGCTCGAGACCTTCGGCGACAAGCTCCGCGGGCGGGCGGTGGCCGCGGCCGCCGGGGTCCCGGTGCTCGCTGCCACCACCGGTGCCACCGACCTGGCCGCTGCGGGGGCGTTCTTCGACGAGCACGGTCCCCTGATGGTGAAGGCCGTCGCCGGCGGCGGTGGGCGGGGGATGCGCGTGGTCACCGAGCGGGCCGAGCTGGCCGAAGCCATGGCGGCGTGCGCCCGGGAGGCCGCCGCCGCCTTCGGTGACGACGCCGTCTACGTCGAGGAGCTCCTCACCGGGGCCCGCCACGTGGAGGTCCAGATCGTGGGCGACGGGCAGCGGGTCGAGCACCTGTACGAGCGCGACTGCACGTTGCAGCGCCGCCGGCAGAAGGTGATCGAGACGGCGCCGGCATGGGACCTGGCACCGTCGATCCGGGTGCAGCTGCAGGACGCCGCGGTCCGCCTGGGCGAGCACGTCGACTACGACTCGCTCGGCACGGTGGAGTTCCTGGTCTCCGGGGAGCGCATCGCCTTCATCGAGTGCAACGCCCGGCTCCAGGTCGAGCACACCGTCACCGAGGCGATCACCGGGCTCGACCTCGTGCAGCTCCAGCTGGCGCTGGCCGGCGGGTCGTCGCTCAGCTCGCTGGGCATGTTCGCGGCCCCGCCGGCGTCGGGCGCCGCCCTCCAGGCGCGCGTGCTGATGGAGACCATCGGCGCGAACGGCGAGGCGGTTCCGGCGGGCGGGACCATCACGAGGTTCGAGGCGCCCGGGGGCGTCCGCGTCGACACGTTCGCCGAGGACCCGTCCACCCTGGCGGGCTACACCACGAGCCCGCGCTACGACTCCCTGCTGGCCAAGGTCGTGGTCACCGCCGACGGGGTCGACGAGCTGCTCGACGCCGCGAGGGGCGCCCTCGACGACCTCGCCATCGAGGGGGTGGAGACCAACGCCGCGTTCCTCGCTGCGGTGCTGCGTGACCCAGCGGTGCGCGACGGTGACATCGACACCACGTGGTTGGAGGCCAACGCGGCGCGTTTGGGCGGAGGCGCACCGACGTCCGGTCGGGCCGGCGCCACCGTGGACCGCACCGACCCGCTGGCCGTGCTGGAGCACGGCCGTCCCCGGGATGGTGCGACACCAGCACTGCCAGAACGGGAGGACGGGTCCACGATCGCCGTGCGCGCCCCGATGCAGGGCACCGTCGGTTCGATCGCCGTGTCGGTGGGAGACGAGGTCGCCGCCGGCACAACCGTGGTCGTGATGGAGGC
Organism: Acidimicrobiaceae bacterium; assembly: GCA_003476595.1. Lineage (GTDB taxonomy): Bacteria > Actinomycetota > Acidimicrobiia > Acidimicrobiales > Salinilacustritrichaceae > Salinilacustrithrix. The sequence continues at coordinate 18,175 of DMTU01000149.1, forward strand.
CATGAAGATGGAGCACGTCATCACCGCGCCCCGGGGCGGCATCGTCCGCCGCATCGGCGTGGAGGTCGGTGACGCCGTGTTCGCCGGCCACGACCTGGTGGTGCTCGAACCGGCCGAGGTCACGGCGACGGCGGGCCTGGCCGAGGAGGACGTCGACCTCGACGAGATCCGGCCCGACCTCGCCGAGGTGATCGAACGACATGCCCACGGCCTGGACGAGAACCGCCCCGACGCCGTCGAGAAGCGCCGCAAGCTCGGGAAGCGCACGGCCCGCGAGAACGTGGCCGACCTGATCGACGACGGATCGCTCATCGAGTACGGCCCCCTCGTCGTGGCGGCCCAGAAGAAGCGGCGGACCATCGAGGACCTGCGCGAGAAGACCCCGGGCGACGGCCTGGTGGGGGGCGTGGCCACGGTCGGCGGGCACCCGGTGGCCGTCGCGTCCTACGACTACACGGTGCTGGCCGGCACCCAGGGCCTGAACAACCACCGCAAGAAGGACCGGCTCTTCGAGGTGGCCGAGCACAACCGGCTGCCGGTCGTGTTCTTCACCGAAGGGGGCGGCGGGCGCCCGGGGGACACCGACGGCACCGGCATCGCCGGCCTGGACTGCCTCGCGTTCCACTACTTCGGCAAGCTCTCCGGGCTCGTGCCGCTGGTCGGCATCGCCAGCGGGCGCTGCTTCGCCGGGAACGCGGCGATCCTCGGCTGCTGCGACGTCGTCATCGCCACCCGCGACGCCAACATCGGCATGGGCGGGCCGGCGATGATCGAGGGCGGCGGCCTCGGCGTCTACCGGCCCGAGGAGGTCGGCCCGATCGAGGACCAGATCGCGTCCGGGGTCGTCGACGTGGCCGTCGAGGACGAGGTCGAGGCTGTCGCCGTCGCCAAGCAGTACCTGTCGTACTTCACCGAACCGGACCTGGGCGTGTGGGACTGCGCCGACCAGCGCTGGCTGCGCCGGGCGATCCCGGAGAACCGGCTGCGGGTCTACGAGGTGCGGGGCGTCATCGAGACGATGTTCGACGCCGGCTCGGTCCTCGAGCTGCGACGGGGCTTCGGCCACGGGATGGTCACCTCGCTCGCCCGCATCGAGGGCCGGGCGGTGGGCGTCATCGCCAACGACCCCGCCCACCTGGCCGGTGCCATCGACAGCGACGCCGCCGACAAGGCCGCCCGGTTCATGCAGCTGTGCGACGCCCACGACCTGCCCATCGTGTTCCTGTGCGACACGCCCGGGATCATGGTCGGGCCCGACGCCGAGCGCACCGGCCTCGTCCGCCACGCCAGCCGGCTGTTCGTCACCGCCGGCGGGCTGAGCGTCCCGTACATGACCGTGGTGCTGCGCAAGGGCTACGGGCTCGGTGCGCAGGCGATGGCGGGCGGGTCCTTCCACGCCCCGCTGTTCGTCGTCGGCTGGCCGACCAGCGAGTTCGGCGGGATGGGTCTGGAGGGTGCGGTGAAGCTCGGGTACCGCAACGAGCTCGCCGCCATCGAGGACCCCGAGGAGCGCCGCCGCACGTTCGACGAGATGGTCGAGCGCATGTACGAGGTGGGCAAGGGCACCTCCATGGCGGCCGCCTTCGAGATCGACGACGTGATCGACCCGGTGGACACCCGCCGCTGGATCACCACCGGCCTGGCCGCCGCGCCGGCACCGGCGCCCCGCACCGGCAAGAAGCGCCCGAACATCGACACCTGGTGAGAGCGACCCCCCGATGAGCCCCCTCGACGGCCCCTTCGACCGCTACCCGCGCTTCGACGAGCTCACCGAGCACCTCCAGCGCCTCGCCGCCGAGCACCCCGACCTGCTCGACCTCGACGTCCTGGGCCGGAGCCACGAGGGGCGGGAGCTGTGGATCGCCACGGTCACCAACACCGCCACCGGCCCGCACGACGAGAAGCCGGCCGTCTGGCTCGACGGCAACATCCACGCCAGCGAGGTCACCGCCTCGGTCGCCTTGCTCCACCTGCTCAGCCACCTCTGCACCGGGCATGGCACCGACGAGCGCATCACCCGCGCCCTCGACACCCGCACCTTCTACGTCGTGCCCCGGGTCAACCCCGACGGTGCCGAGCTGGCGCTGTCCGAGGTGCCCTTCGTGGTCCGCTCGACCACCCGGGCCTGGCCCCGGCCCGAGCAGCGCGAGGGGCTCGTCGGCGGCGACGTGGACCACGACGGCCGCAGCCTCCAGATGCGGGTCGAGGACCCGAACGGCACGTGGAAGCCGCATCCGTCGATCCCGAAGCTCCTGGTCGCCCGCGAGCCGGACGAGGACGGTCCCGGCCAGTACTACCGGCTGCTGCGCGAGGGCCACGTCGAGGGCTACGACGGCGTCAACATCCCCTCGGCCCCGCCGCTCGCTGGCATCGACTCGAACCGGAACTTCCCCTACCAGTGGCGCCGCTTCCCCGACGGCGGGGGCTTCGGGTGGGGGCACGGTGACTTCCCGACCAGCGAGCCGGAGGTGCGCGCCGTCGTCCAGGGCGTCGTGGACCGCCCCAACATCGGCATCTACTTCGCCCACCACACGTATTCGGGCGTGATCCTGCGCCCGTACTCGGACCGGCCCGACGACGCGTTCCCCACCGTCGACAAGTGGACCTACGACGAGCTCGGCCGTCGCGCCGAGGAGATCACCGGCTACCCGTACCTCGGCGTGTACGACGGGTTCCGCTACGACCCCAAGGACGTCATCACCGGCGTCGGCGACGACTGGGCCTACGACCACCGCGGGCTGTTCGCGTGGACCACCGAGTTCTGGAACCCGCTGACGGCTGCCGGCATCGAGGACCCCCACCCGATCGAGTGGTACCGGGACCACACCCTCGACGACGAGCTGAAGCTGCTCGCCTGGGTGGAGGAGAACGTGCCGGAGGGGTACGTCGACTGGTACCCCTTCGACCACCCCCAGCTCGGCCGGGTGGAGCTCGGCGGCTGGCACGCAGCGGCGGTGTTCCGGAACCCACCGCCCCACCTCCTCGAGGCCGAGGTCGCGCCGCACTCCGAGCTGGCGGTGCACCAGGCCCTGTGCCTGCCCCGGCTGCGGATGCGGGACACCTCCGTCGAGCAGCTCGGCGAGGACACCTGGCAGGTGCGCGTCGTCGTGGAGAACGCCGGCTGGCTCCCGACCAACGTGACGAAGCGGGCCGAGGACGTGCGGGTGGCGACGCCGGTCGAGGCGCGGGTGGCGCTCCCCGATGGCGCCTCCCTGGTCCACGGGACGGCGCGGGTCGAGCTCGGCCAGCTGTCGGGGCGTGCCCTGCGCCGCTCGGCGGTGGGCATGTTCGGCCCGCCCAACGACGGCACCGGCGACCGCGGGTCCGCGACGTGGACGGTCCGCGCTCCTGCGGGTACATCCGTCGAGGTGGTCGTGCGCAGCGACCGGGCCGGCGTCGTGCGCGCCTCCGTGGATCTCACGGCGCGGTGAGGGCAGCGCGGGGCCGGATCCGTGCGGTCCGCCCCCTCAGGCCACGGGGGTGATCCGTCCTGCGCACGTTCATCCGACCCCTCCGGCGATCCGGGCCGCATCGGGGGAGCGCAGAAGGCGAAGCATGGCCCAGACACCGACCAGCGGCCCGGCGGCGAGGACGGCGAACGCCCATCGCCAGGTGACCAGCTCGACCAGCTCCGGGATGAGCCAGATCGTGACGACCGTGAGCGTGAACCCGGCGGCGAGCTGGAGCGTGACGGCCGTACCGACGTAGCGCTGATCGGCGAGCTCGGTGACGATGGCCGAGAACTGCGCCGAGTCGGCCACCACCCAGAACCCCCACACCAGGCCCACGGCCAGCACCAGCGGCACCGGTGCGGTGTGGAGCCACCCGATCGCGACAGCGCAGCCCCCGCTGATCACCATCGAGAGCGCGGCCGTCCGCGTCCGCCCCCAGCGATCGCCGAGCACACCGCCCACGATGCAGCCGAC
>DMTU01000149.1:22286-33236 GCA_003476595.1 Acidimicrobiaceae bacterium
CAGCCGGTCGGCGAAGAACACCGAGAACCACGCCCACATCGCGTAGAGCTCCCACATGTGCCCGAAGTAGCCGAGCGTGGCGAGGCGCACCCCGGGATCGGCGAAGGCCCGAGGCACCTGGGTCGGGTCGAACACCGCCTTCGGGAACGGGAACGGCCCATCACGTCCAGCCAGCTCGGCGACCAGCCCGCCGGTGACCGTGAGCCCGGAGGTGACGACGATGACCACCTCCCAGCGGACGCCGCCCAGACCGTTCACCAGGTGCGGCACCGCAGAGCCCAACGTCAGCGCGCCCACCATCACGCCGAGCGCGGTGCCGCGACGGAGCCGGAACCACGTCGCCATCGACTTCAGCCCGGGTGGGTAGATCCCGGCGAGGAAGAACCCGGTGGCGAACCGGAACGCGATGGCCGTGCTGGCACCGCCGGCCACCAGCAGCACGAGGTTGGCCCCCGCGGCACCGGTCGCCCCGTACAGGATCAGTCGACGGGGCGCGATCAGGTCGGCGAGGTTCAGGGTGGCGGACAGCAGCGCTCCGCAGACGAAGCCCAGCTGCACCGCGATCGTCAACCACGAGGCGGCAGTCGGGGTGAGGTGCCACTCCGTGCGCAGCTGGGGGAGGGCGGCGGATGCCGAGAACCACGTCGTCATGGCCAGGACCATGGCGATGGCCAGCCGGCACAGGGCCGACCACCGCCCCGCCGGGTCACCCACGAGCGGGGCGGCGGCCTCCCTGGTGCTCAGCCCCACCGCAGTGCGTCGTCGGGGTCGATGCCGAGGCAGAGCTTGCCGATGAGCTCGTGCGCGAGGAGCGTGTTGCCCGGGTGGAAGCGGCCCATCCGTGCATCGCGGAAGATCTGCTCCATGCGGCTGCGCTTGAACGCGCCCGCCCCGCCGGTGAGGTCCATGGCCCGGTCGACCACCCCGTAGGACTCGTTGATGACCCGGTGGCGGGTGGCCACGAGGCGCACCGGCCAGTCCGCGTGCTCGACACCCGTCGCCCAGTCGTCCGCGGTCCGCTCGAGCAGCGCCTGGCTGGCATCGAGGGCGATGCGCATCTCCGCCACGTTGTGCTGCACCTCGGGGTGGTGGGCCATGGACCGGGTCAGCGCCACCGACGTCTTCTTCGGCATGCCGGCCACGGTGAGGTCGAAGGCCCGGCGCGCGATCCCGTGGTAGACGGCGGCGAAGTCGACGAGCGCCCACGCGAAGACGGCGACCTGGAACAGGTCGGCGCCGCCGAACCCAGGCGGGCAGACGCGGATCACCAGGTCGTCGTCGGCGACGGCATCGGCGAGCACCGTGTCGTGGCTCTGCGTCGCCCGCATGCCGAGCGTGTCCCAGGTGTCGATGATCTCGAGGCCCTCGGTGTCCCGGCGGAGGAACCCGTGCACCACCTTCGGGTCCTGCGGGTCGCTCGTGTCCATGGCGTGGAAGCCGGCCAGGTCCCAGACGGGGGACAGGCTGCCGAAGATCTTGTGCCCGTTGATCTTCCAGCCACCATCGACCCGCTCGGCGGACGAGCTGGAAAGGAGCAGGGGGATGTCGTTGCCGGCCTCGCCGTGGAGGGCAGCGAAGACCTTCCCGGCCGCCGCCTCCTCCAGGATGAACCGTCCCGACTCATCGCCGGCTCGCAGGAGATCGGCAGCGACACCGGTCCAGTACACGTGCATGTTCACGGCCAGCGCCGTGGCCGGGGCGACGTACGCGATGCGTCCGATCGCCCGACTGACCTGGTCGAGGCCCAGGCCGTGGCCGCCGTACTCGACGGGCACGGCAATGTCGAGGAAGCCGGTGGCCCGCAGCTCGTCGAAGTCCTCCTGGAAGAAGGCGTTGTCGCGGTCGTACCCCGGCGCGCGCTCGTCCATCCGGGCGAGGAGATCGGCCGGCAGGAGCGCGTCGATGGTGGCGTCCGTGCTGGAGGGCTGGATGGTGGTCATGTCTGGTGCTCCCTGTCGATGATGTGCTTCAGGTGGTCGACGACGACGGGAACCGGTCGGCCATGGGGCCGATCTCTTCGACGGCGACGACCGCATCCGCAGGGATCCCGAGGCGGGCCGCGGCTTCGCGCAGCGCCTCGGGGTTCGGGGCTTCGTAGAGGCAGTACGTCCTGCGCTTGTCAGCCGAGAGGAACGACAGGATCCACTTCACACCCACGTCGTCGTTGACGAGCTTGATCTCGTCCTCGTCCAGCGCGTCGGGATCCAACCCCTCGAGGAAGGTCCGTTCGATCACGTACAGGCCCATCGTCCGCTCCTGCGACGCATGCCCCCGGCTGCCGGCCAGCCGGGGACTGCGGTCGTCGTCCCGAGCAACGTACGACCGGCCATCCGAACCGTCATGACCTGATCGGACCTTTGGTTTTCTCCCCGGCAGGGCTCACGGAGCGGCCGTATAGTCAGACCTGACCATCGGCCGCGAGGCGATCTGACATGACCCACTCCGGGACGGCGACGACAACGGTCGTCTACGCCGACGTCGAGGGTGGCACCGGCGGGATGATCCAGGAGTCGACCGACCTGCTCCGGGCGGTGTTCTCGCGGTTCGGTGGGGAGATCCTCGAGACGGCCGACGACGCGGTGGTCGCGGTCTTCGCCGCGGCATCCGACGCCGTTGCCGCCGCCGTGGCGCTCCAGCGACGACTGGCGCACGAGCGGTCCCCGTTGCAGCTCGCGCTCGGGATCGACGCCGGCGATGTCAGCTGGGACCACGGCTCGTGCTTCGGGCAGCCGACCGTGGTCGCCCGGCGACTCGCGACCGGTGCCCCGCCCGGACGGGTGCAGGTCTCCTCGGTCGTGCGGCTCATGGCGGGCTCGCGCGCCGGCGCCTCGTACCGGCACCTCGGCACGATCGCCCTCGATGGCCTCGATGCTGCAGTCGACGCGTTCGACGTCGACTGCGGTGACGACCCGGTGACCGAGGCGGCGTGGCCGTTCCCGGCGACCCTGCCGGTGTCGGACCGCCCCTTCGTCGGTCGTCGGGACGAGTCGGCCGTGCTGCGTCGGGCGTGGCAGCGGACCGTGGCCGGTGGCAACGAGATCGTGCTGATCGGAGGCGAGGCCGGTGCCGGCAAGACCCGGCTCGCCACCGAGACGGCACGGGAGCTGCACGCATCCGGCGCCATCGTGCTGAGCGGGCTCAACGACAGCGAGCTGTCGCTGCCGTACCAGCCGTGGGTGATGGTGATCGACCAGCTCCTGCACCACCTGCCGCCTGCCGTGCTCCAGGACCTCAGCACCGAGCTGGCTGCCCTGCGGGTCCTGGATGCGCGCATCGAGCGCCACGTCGCCGGCCTGGGCCGCCTCGATCCGGTCGAGCCCGAGGCCCAGCGCCACCTCGTTCTGCAGGGCCTCGCCGCGCTGCTCGCCGCCGCGGCGGGCATCGCACCGACGGTGCTCGTCCTCGACGACCTGCACTGGGCCGGGCAGCAGACGCTCGACGTGCTCCGCTACGTGGCTCGGACCGCGCCGGTGGGCCAGCTCCTCGTGATCGGGACCTTCCGCGACACGAGCGATGCCGCTGGTGCACGGCTGAGCGCCACCCTCGCGGACCTGCGCCGCTTCGAGCGGACGACGAGGGTGAAGCTCACCGGCCTCGACCTCGAATCGGTCCTCGAGCTCGTGGCAGCGAGCCGCTCCGGTGCGAACGGTGACATCGCGGAGCTCGCGGCTGTCGTCGCCCGGCGCACCGGTGGGAACCCGTTCCTGGTGTGGGAGCTGTGCGCCCACCTCGACGAGTCCACCGGCGCACCGGTGCCGGACAGCGTGATCGAGGTCGTCGGCGCGCGCACCCGACGGCTCTCCCCCGCTGCCCGCACCGCGGCGGAGGTCATCGCGGTGGCGGCGAACCGGGTGCCGCTGACGGTCCTCGGAGACGCCGCCGCGCTGGACGGCGGCGAGCTCGCGACCGCCATCACCGAGCTCGTGGACTCCGGACTCGTCGACGAGGTCACCGGCCCGGTGCCCGAGTACCAGTACGCCCACGCCCTGCTCCGCGATGCCGTGGTCGCGCCGCTGAGCGGCCCGAGCCGGATGCACCTCCACCTCGATCTCGCCCGGGCGATCGAGCGCGCCCACGAGGCGGACCGACGGTCGGTCCTGCCCGAGCTGGCTCGCCACTACGCCGCGTCCGCCGCGGTCGGTGGTCGGGACAAGGCCGTCTACTACGGGGCGCGCGCCGCCGCCCAGGCCCGGCAGACGGCGGCCTACGACGAAGGCGTCTCCGTCCTGCGCACGGTGCTGGACGCGATGCCCGGCAGCGGCCCGGACCAGATCGACCTCGCCATCGACCTGATCGACCTCCTGCAGCGATCGGGCCACCACCTCGAGTCCCTCGCGGTCGGGCGCAGCACCTTCGGGGATGCCCGGGCGATGGGCGACGTCGCCCGCCAGGCGGAGGTGGCGCTGCAGTGCGAGCGGGTGAACCACCTCGCCGGGGGTGGTGGTCCGGAGATCAACGAGATGCTCGAGCTCGTCCTCGCCGAGATGGGCGACGGCGACGAGCGGACCCACGTCCGGCTCCGCAGCGCCCTCGGACGAGCCCGCTCGCTCGCCGGCGACGACGGCGCCGACGCCCTGATGGAGTCCGCGCTGCACGAGGCCCGTGAGCTCGGCGACGAGGGGGCGTTGGCCCTGGCGATCGAGGTCAGCTTCCTCGGTTCGCAGGGCCCCGAGGTGCAGCTGGCCCGGAGCTACGAGCTGGAGAAGCTCACGACGTCGCTGCGCGATCCGTGGGCGACGATGTGGGCGACCGCGAACCGGATCCGGGTGCTGCTCGTGATGGGCCGGCTCGCCGAGGCCGAGGCCGAGCTGCGGGCGCACCGGGACGTGGCCTACCGACATCGCTTCTTCCTGTTCCAGTTCATGTCCTGCGTGCTCGAGAGCGTCCTGCACCTCGCGGCCGGGGCGTTCGAGCAGGCCGAGGCGGCGGCCGAGGAGGCGGAGGCGATCGGCCTCAGCGACGAAGGGCTGTCGGGGAGCGGTATCTACGGGCTGCTGATGTTCTCGATCCGGCGGGAGCAGGGCCGCCTGGAGGAGATGCGACCGGTGCTCTTGTTGCTGGCCAGGGCGGGCCAGCACGCGGCGGTCTGGGCACCCGGCGCCGCGCTGGCCGCCGCGGAGCTCGGCCTCCTGGACGAGGCCCGGTCGTCGTTCGATGCCGTCGCGCCGGACCGGTTCAGCGCCGTGCCCCGCGACAACGTCTGGCCGGCAGCGCTCACCTTCCTCTCGGAGACGGCCCTGCTCCTCGATGCTCGGGAGCAGGCCGAGGAGCTCATCGATGAGCTCGCCCCGTACCGCGGCCAGGCGCTCATGGCCGGGTTCACGACGTCGTTCGGTCCGACCGATCGGTTGCGGAGCGCGCTGAGCGAGCTCATCGGTCGACCCGACGACGCCGACCGCCTCCTCGGCGCCGCACGGGAGCTGGCGGCACGTGCCGGCTCGCCGGTGTGGATGGCGCGTGTCGAGCACACGCAGTCCTGGATCCTCGCGGGGCGGGGCGATGCTGTCGGCGCAGCACGGCACCACGAGGCTGCGTCCCGGCTGGGGGAGCCGCTGGGCATGGCCGCCGTCCGGGAGCCCGCCGCGGTCGCGGTGCGGGATCGGAGGAGCCCGGCAACCGGTGCGCCGCCAGGCGGCCTGTCCCCGAGGGAGGCAGACGTCCTCGCGCTCATCGCGCAGGGCTGCACGAACCGGGAGATCGCCGAGCGGCTCCTCATCAGCCCGAACACCGCCGCGAACCACGTCCGGTCCATCCTGCAGAAGACCGGCTGCGCCAATCGGGCGGAGGCCGCGGCGCAGTCCGTCCGCAGCGCCCTCCTCCCCGGCGGGTAGGCGTCGACCGGAACGGGGCTGGCTCAGCGCAGGTCGACGCCCGTCACCTCGACGGAGTACGCCCACAGCCGCTCGGCGGTTCCCGCGTCGACCGCATGCGGGTCCACGCCCAGGAACCGGGCGGCGGGGTTCTCCGGGTCAGTGATCGAGGAGATGTTGCAGTCCTCGCAGTAGACGCCGCCCTCGTCGGCGAGCAGGGGTGAGGTCGCCGCCCACACCGAGGTCGCCGCACCCTGCTCGGGGCTCTTGAAGAGCGGGTTGACGGCGCCGTCCTCGTCGATCCACCCACGCTCGCGCATCTCCTCCACGGGGAGGTGCCGCTGCAGCTCGGTCATGATCCCGCCGGGGTGGACGGCGAAGGCCCGGACGTCGTGGTCGGCGCCGAGGCGATCGAGGTGGACGGCGAAGAGCGCGTTGGCGGTCTTGGCCTGCCCGTAGGCCAGCCACTTGTCGTACCCGTCCTCGAAGTGGATGTCGTCCCAGCGGATGTCCGACAGCTTGTGCCCGGTGGAGGACAGGACGACCACCCGGGCGCCGCCGTCGGCAAGCAGCGGCCAGAGGCCGACGGTCATCGCGAAGTGCCCGAGGTGGTTGGTACCGAACTGCGACTCCCAGCCCGGCCCGACGCGGGCCTCCGGGCAGGCCATGATCGCGGCGTTGTCGATGCAGATGTCCACAGGCCGTCCCGCTCCGACCAGCTCGGCGACGAAGGCGCTGACGCTGTCCAGGTCAGCGAGGTCCATGGCAGTGACCGAGACCGTTCCGTCGAGCCCGCCGAGCGCCTCGTCCACGACCTCGAGGGCGTGCTCGGGCCGACGGGCGGGGACGACGACGTCGCAGCCCGCGCCGGCCAGGGCGCGCACCGTCTCGAGGCCGAGTCCCGAGTAGCCGCCCGTGACGACGGCGAAGCGCCCCTGGAGGTCGATCCCGTCGATGACCTCGGCAGCGGTGCTGCTCGCATCGAAGGGGCTGTGGATCGGCTGCTGCGTCGTCATCGCCGAACGATACGTCGGTGCGCTGGTCGCGATCTGGTGAGGCGCCTGAGGTTCAGGTGGCGGGGTAGCCGTCGCCCTGCAGGAGGCGAGCCAGGTGCGCGGCGTTGGCGGCAGCCGTCTTGTTGGTGGCGGCGGTGACCTCCGGCGTGGGCTCCTTGTCCTTGTAGTCGATGCCGTGCATGGCCTCGCCGACCCAGTAGGTGACGCCGCCGGCGGGGATCGTGAAGCCGACGTCGTTGAGGGCCTGGAACAGCTCGGCGGAGACGTGGTGGGCGCCGTCCTCGTTGCCGACGACGGCGGCGATGGCCACCTTGTCGTAGCTGATCATCCGGCCCCGATCGTCCTCCTCGCCGAGGAAGGCGTCCATGCGCTCGAGCACCCGCTTGACGACCGACGACGGCTGGCCGAGCCAGATGGGAGTGCCGAGCACCAGGATGTCGGCGTCGAGGATCTGACGGCGCAGCGCCGGCCACTCGTCACCGTCGCCCTCGTCGGAGGACACCCCGGGCTTGATGTCGAGGTCGGCGACCCGGACGATGGGTCCGGTCTCGACGTCGAGGCTGCGCAGCTCGTCGAGCACCTGGGTGAGCATGAGCTCGGTGCTGGACTCGGCGGCGCCGGGCTTGAGTGTGCAGTTGAGTGCGATCGCTCGGAGGGTCATGGACCCAGCCCTACCCGGCGGACCTGCCTCTGCGACGCGGGGTCAGCTGGTCCGGTCAGGTGGTCGCGGTGCCGAGGTGGTGACCGGGGTTGCGGCCCAGGTGCTCGGCGACCGGCACGCGCTCGTAGGACTCGAAGCCGACCGGCAGCCAGACGTCGCCCATCGTGGACAGGTAGACGATCTCCCACTGGTGGTAGCCGCGGTAGGCGTTGGGGTCCTGGGCCATGACCGAGGCGTAGTGCTTCACGCCGCGCACGTAGCGGTCGCTGTGGTTGTAGTTCCACAGGGCGTTGTCGATCTCGCCACGGCCGCCGCCGTTGTGGGCGAGGTAGCGGGCGGCGCCCATGATGGCGTCGTGGTAGTCGTTCACGTCGCCGCCGTCGCCGAAGGCGGCCCAGGTGGCCGGCATGAACTGCATCGGTCCCTGCGCGCCGGCGACGGACACGCCGCGGATGCGGCCCATGCCGGTCTCGACGAGGTTGACGGCGGCGAGGATCTCCCAGGGCACGCCGAAGGTGGCCTCCGCCTCCTGGTAGTAGGCGAGCAGCTCCTCCGCGGGTGGCGGCTCGACGATGCGCCATGCGGGCAGGGCATCGGACAGCGTGCGGTGCATGCTTCGGAACTCCCGACGAGCGGCGACGTTGGCGGTCGCCGCGGCGCGGTAGGGCTCGGGCAGCGCGGCGGTGACCTCGGCCTCCCAGTCCGGGGTCCGGGCCAGCTGGCGGTACAGCAGCTGCTGCTCGAAGGCGGCCCGGTCGAGCACGTCGACGGGGGTGGCCGGATCCCGGATGGCCGCCTCGGCCCGGGCCAGGCGCTCGGTCATCTGGGCCGGGGTGGCAGCCGGGTCGGGCGTGGCGTCGGGTGCGGCCGCCGCCGGGGTGGTGTCGGCGGTCGGCTCCGGCGCGACCGTGGTCGTCGTCGCCGGGGGCTCCGTGGTGGTGGTGCTGGGCGCCGGCGTCGCCTCCGTGGTGGCGTCGCTGCTGCGCTCCACGTCGCTGGTGTCGCTGCCGCAGGCGGCAAGGATCAGGCTCGTCGCCGCGGCGAGCCCCAGCAGGCGTCGTCGTCGCATGGGCCCACGGTAGGGGCGCTGCCGTGGAGTTCCTCGGCGGGGCCCGCTGGTCAGACGCGGAAGGCCAGCATGGCGGTGTCGTCCCTGACGCCGTTGCCGAGCATGGCCGCCGCCAGCCCGTCGAGGATGTCGTCGACGCTGCCGTCGAGGCGGCTGGCCGCGTCCCGCAGGCGCTCCAGGCCGACCTCGATGCTCTCGCCGCGGCGCTCGTAGAGGCCGTCGGTGAACAGCACCACGACGCTGCCGTGGGGGATCGTGGTGCGCTTGACGGGGAAGGTGGGCTCGTCCAGGAAGCCGATCGGCGGACCAGGCGAGACGCGCAGGAACCGGGTCTCGTCGGGGCTGATCAGCAGCGGGGCGGGGTGGCCTGCGCTGGCGAAGCAGATCGTGCGAGCCACGGGGTCGACGTTGCCGCACAGCATGGTGACGAAGTCGCCACGGATGTGCTCGAGCTTGTTGACGGCCCCCAGGATCTCGGCCGGGTCGGTGCTCTGCCCGGCCACGGCGTGGGTGGCGTAGCGCATGGCGGCCATGACCGCGGCCGCCTTGACGCCACGGCCGACCACATCGCCGACCACGACGGTGAACGTGCCGTCGCCGTCGTTGATGACGTCGTACCAATCGCCGCCGATGTCGGTGCCCTCGGCCCCGGCGAAGTAGCGGGCGGCGACCTCGATGTCCTCGAGGCGGTCGAGGTGGGTGGGCAGCAGGCTGTGCTGCAGGGTGTGGGCGATGGCGTGCTCGCGCTGGTACAGCGCATGGAGCTCCTCGCCGAACGCCTCGGCGTCGAGACGGCGGCGGTGCACGCTCTCGACGAGGACGGCGGCGATCGTGCCGAGGATCAGTCCGGCGACAGCGGTGAACCACGGCAGGACAGCCAGGAGGCCGCCCCCGAGGTTCCCTGCGGGAGACACGACGAAGAGCAGCTGGTTGTCGCCGAATGGGAGCGTGCGGGTGGCCCGCCGTCCGTCGATCGGGAGGTCGGGTGTCGTCGAGGTGATGAGGTCGGCGTCGTCCTCGTCGTCGCCGAGGTAGATGGCCAGGTCGACCGCGTTGAACGCCTCGCCCGTGCGCTCGCCGGTGATGCGTGGACCGCGCAGGATGCGCTTGCCCACGACGACCAGGTCGGTGCCGGAGACCTCCCGCGAGTACACGATGCGACGGTTCGGACCGTCGAGCACCGCGGTCACGTGGACGTCTTCGCTGGCGGCGTCGATGAGGGCGTCGATCCGGTCCTGCGGTAGACGGAGCGCCTCGTCGCCGAGGTGGACCAGCTCGTCCCCGGTCGGGGCTTCCAGCACGGCGATGGCGGCGAACTGGTCCTGGGATGCCTCCGCGGCGCCTTCGGCCTCCAGGTCGCTGGCGAGCTCCTCGGCGATCCGGACTGGGTCGCCGTCGACGAGCTCCACGACCCGGGCGATCTCGTGCACGGTCGCGACGACCCCGGGGATCGATGCCTGCAGCACCGCGGTCGCCTCCTCCGCCTGCTGCTGGAGGAGACGCTCCTCGTTGGCGTCGTGGGCTCGCTGCGCCGCGAACGTCAGGGCCACCGTGATGGTGAGCGCGAGCACGATCACCACGAGGGTGGCGCGACCGATGCGTGGGAGGCCGGACGGCACGGGAGGGCGGTTCTCTTCGGGTCGGGGGACGGCGGGCTACGAGGCCGGGTCGAGGCGACGGGTGCAGCGCACGTGCACGGCACCGCCGGAGCTGTCGACGGCGAGCGAATCGGTGTAGGCGCGCACGATCATGAGGCCGCGCCCACCGCCCCGCAGCGGATCGTCGAGGTCCCAGTGGCGGATGTCGGCGATGCCGGCGGGCAGGCGGTTGGACACCCGGAGGTGGAGCATCCGGTCCTCGATCTCGGCCCGGACCTCGGCGTCTGGTTCGTTCTTGGGTGCGCCGTCGAGGGCGTTGGAGACCAGCTCGCTGACGACCACCGACATGTCCTCGAGCAGCTCGACGTCGGTCGTGGTCTGCCGCAGCCAGGTGTCGAAGGCCTGGCGCGCGGAGATGATCGATCCCGGACCGTCGCTGAGGCGCCACGCGAACTCTCGCGTGCGCTCGGTCGCACCGTCTGCATGCACTCGGATCGCCCTCCTCCGGTCGGAGCGGACGCCCCCTCCCAGGGAGCCCTTCGACCAGCGGGCAAGCGTACGGCATGGGGGTACTCGGCCCGGAACCGCCGTGGACGCGGGAGCGTCGGCGCCCTCAGTGGCGCATCTGGCGGATGAGCCCCTCCTGCACGACGGACGCCACGAGGTTCCCGTCGAGGTCCCAGAGGTGGCCCCGCGCCAGTCCCCGGCCGCCGGTGGCGGTGGGCGTGTCCTGGTCGTAGAGGAGCCACTCGTCGGCCCGGAACGGGCGGTGGAACCACATGGCGTGGTCCAGGCT
>DMTU01000149.1:33397-42386 GCA_003476595.1 Acidimicrobiaceae bacterium
TGTCGAGCAGCGTCATGTCCGACGCGTAGGTCACCACGCACTGGTGCAGCACCGGGTCGTCGGCGAGGGTGCCGTCGGCCCGCATCCAGACCCGCTGGCGCGGCGGCAGCTTCCCGCGGCGGTCGGCGGGTTCCCAGTCCACGTAGCGGGTGTCGATGGCGCGGGGCCGGAACACCCAGTCGCCCAGCTTCTCGGCCAACGGGGCGTACCGGGTCTGGAAGTCCGGCAGGTCGTCGGGCGGCGGGGTGTCGGCGACCGGCGAGTCGAACTGGTGCTCGAAGCCGTCCTCGGGCTGCTGGTAGCTCACCGACATGTGGAAGATGGCCCGGCCGTGCTGGATGGCCACGACCCGCCGGGTGGTGAACGAGCGGCCGTCCCGGATGCGGTCGACCTCGTAGAGGATCGGCGAGTGNNCGGTGGAACCAGATGGCGTGGTCGAGGCTGGCCCGGAACATCCGGTCGAACAGCCCGGCGCCGGCGGTGTCCACGATGCGGCGGGCCGCACCGAAGGGGCCGTGGTCGGTGGCGTAGGCCACCCCGGCGGCGTGCAACGAAGGGTCCAGCTCGCAGCCGGCGCGGAACCACAGCCGGCGCTGCGGGGTGCGGGGCTGGTCGTAGGAGGCGTCGCGGGTCTCGAGCACGCCCGGCTTTGCGAAGCGGGTCGTGGGCAGGTGCTCCGGGCCGGGGATGCCGAGCGGGGCAGGCGGTTCGTAGTCGCCGCTCGGGCCGCCGGCGTGGAACGACGCCGACAGGACGAGGATGGCCTTGCCGTCCTGGCGGGCCGTCACCCGCCTCGCGGTGAACGAGCGTCCGTCGCGGAGGCGCTCGACCTCGTAGGCGATGGGTTCGGCCACGTCACCGCCCCGCAGGAAGTAGGCGTGCAGCGAGTGGAGGGCGTGGTCCTCCACCGTGCGGCTGGCGGCGACGAGGGCCTGTCCCGCGACCTGGCCGCCGAAGGTGCGCTGGCGGTCCTCGTCGGGGGACTGGCCCCGGAAGATGTTCACCTCGATGGGTTCGAGGTCGAGGAGCTCGACGACGGCGTCGAGGGCGCGCTGGGTCACGTCGCCATCCTGCCCCACCGCGTCCCCGGGCGCGGACGTGGCCCCGGCTCGGACCCCACGTCGTCGGGGATCCGGCCGAGGCCACGTGCGCCGTCAGCCTGCGGTCACCGGCAAGGAGAGGGCCGGGCCGCGTCACTGGGAGGTTCAGCCCTGCTCGTCGGCTTCGTCGTCCTCGATGTCGCCGCCCTGGCCGTTCTTCTTCGCCTCGGCGGCGACCGTCGGGCCGTGGTCGGGACCGGGGCCGGGGTCGTCGGACCGGGCGACCTCGGACACGCGCTGGCCGTGGTTGTCCGGCTTCGACGTCTCGACCGCGCCGTCGTCGGTGGCGCCGTCATCGGACTCGATCGGGTCCTCCTCGGCCGTCGTCGCCTCCTCGGGTTCCGTCGGCTCGGCATCGTCGGTGAAGGCGGGAGCCTCGGCGAGTGCGGTCTCGGCCCGCTCGGCCGCGGCGTCGGGCAGCCCGGGGGCCGTCGGCGCCTCGTCGGACTCGAAGGTGCTCAGCTCCGGGGTCTCCGGTGCGTCCGAGACCTCGACCAGCTCCTGGTCCTGGTTCTCGACGTCGGCATCGTCGGTGGTGGCACCGGCGAGGCCGGCGCCGCCGAGGACGGTCGCGCCGGCGAGCACGCCGGCAGCGGTGAGGGTGCGGATTCGGGGCATGGGGGTACCTCGTTGGCTCGTGATTGACATTGCGAACACATTACGAACGCATGACGGTGAGCGCAACACTTCTCCTGCTTCGTAGCGGTTGCCGGCGCCACGTAGCGTCCGGCCCGTGATGGATCACGAGCTCCGCGCCGCAGCCGAGGCCGCCCGCGGCTTCATGCCCCCGGACGAGGGCCTGGCACTGCACGACGCCGCGGCATCGGTGGACGTGGACGGCCCCTTCCTCGAGGTGGGCAGCTACTGCGGCAAGTCCGGCGTGTACCTCGGCGCCGCGGCCGCGACCCGGGGAACGGTGCTCTTCGCCGTCGATCACCACCGCGGGTCGGAGGAGAACCAGCCTGGGTGGGAGTTCCACGAGCCCGATCTCGTCGATCCCGAGGTCGGCCGCATCGACACCCTGCCCCGGTTCCGGCGCACGGTCTTCGACGCCGGCCTCGAGGCCCATGTGGTCGCGGTGGTCGGCGATTCCCCGACGGTCGCTCGGCACTGGTCGACCCCGCTGGCGTTCCTGTTCATCGACGGCGGCCACGGCCGGGAGCCGGCGCACGCCGACTTCGACCGGTGGGTGCCCCACGTGCGGGTCGGCGGCACGCTGGCCATCCACGACGTCTTCCCCGACCCGGCCGACGGTGGCCAGCCCCCCTACGAGCTGTACCTGCGGGCCCTCGCCGGCGGCTTCGACCACGTCGCCACCACCGGCTCGCTCCGGGTCCTGCGCCGCACCACCTGACGCCCGAGACCGTTCTGGCCTACATCCATGACCGTCAGGTGGCACATCGGTAGGCCAGAACGGTTGGTGCCCGGGTTCAGAGGGTGTCGGGGGTGTGCTCGGGGAGCACGGGCAGCACGTCGTCGTGGTCGACGAAGAGCGAGGCGCCCGACGTGGCCCCGTGGAGCGCCTCGGCGGCGAGCAGCACGGCGGCTGCCGAGTACGTGGAGGTCTCGTCCGCCGGGAAGTGGACCTGCTGGGGGTAGACGATGCCGGTCCAGTAGCGGCCGTCGTCCAGTCGCTGGCTCTGCGCGTGGGCGAACAGCTCGAGCGCTCGGTCCCGCATGCCGACGGCCAGGTAGGCCAGCGCGCACTCGCAGGTCTCCGCGGTGGTGATCCAGGGGCGGTCCGACACGCAGCGGATGCCCTTGTCCTCCTTGGCGAAGGTCTCGTAGCGGTCCTCGAGGTGGTCCCGGCCCCGTTCGCCGGTGACGGCACCGGCGAGGACCGGGTAGTACCAGTCCATCGCCCAGCGGTGCTTGGGGGCGAAGGCGTCGGGCACGTTCGCCACCACGTGGGTGAGGGCGGCGGCGGAGCGCTCCCAGTCGGCGCGCTCGTGGCCGACCTCGCGGGCGATCCCGATGGCGGCCCGCAGGGAGTGGCAGATCGACGACGACCCGGTGAGCAGCGCGAAGGTCCACGGGGAGCCGTCGGCGTGGCGGGCCCACAGGATCTCGCCCCGGGGCGTCTGCAGGTCGAGCACGAAGTCGATGGCCCGCTCGACGGTGGGCCACATCGCCTCGAGGAAGCCGGCGTCCTTGTGGCGCAGGAAGTGGTGCCAGACACCGCAGGCCAGGTAGGCGCACACGTTGGCGTCGAGCTTGTCCTGCTCCACCGAGATCTGCCCGGCGTCGTCGGAGACGTAGTACTGGTGCCAGGCGCCGTCGGGGCGCTGCAGCCCGACGAGCCACTCGTAGGCCCGCTCGGACTCGGCTCGCAGGCCACCGATGTCGAGGGCCATGGCCGCCTCGACGTGGTTCCACGCGTCGGCGTGGCCGCCGGGGAACCAGGGGATCATGCCGGAGGGCAGCTGCCACTCGGCGATGGCCTCGGCCGTCGCCCGGGACTCCTCGGCGGTGAGCAGGCCCTCGACCTCCGGCAGGGGGAGGTGGGCCGGCGCGTCGGTGGTCACGCGGCCGCCCTGGCCGACCGCTCACCCCGCCCGGTCACCTCGTCGGACTCGGGCTTGCGGGCGTAGACGATGAGGCTCTTGCCGAGCACCGGGTTCAGCACCTTGTCGGCGACCCGGGTGACGAGCGGACGCTCGACGATGTCCCAGGTGAGCAGCTTCAGGTACGCCTTCACCAGGGGGTGGTCGTCGCTGTGCTGAGGGTCGATGGCGCAGCGCAGCCACCAGTACGGCGAGTGCAGCGAGTGGGCGTGGTGGGCGTCCCCGGGCTTCAGGCCCGCGTCGCGCAGCTTCCGGCGCAGCTCGTTCTCGGTGTAGATGCGCACGTGGCCGCCAGGCACGTGGGGGGCGTGGTACTCCTCCGACAGCGCCCAGCAGATCTTCTCCGGGAACCAGGCCGGGATCGTCACCGCGATGATGCCGCCCGGCTTGAGCACGCGGTGCAGCTCCGCGATGGCACCCTCGTCGTCGGGGATGTGCTCGAGCACCTCGGCGGCGATGATGCGGTCGAAGGTGTCGTCGGGGAACGGCAGGTACACGCCATCCCCCTGCGTGGTGGCGATGGCGTCGGTGGAGGGGATCTCGCCGGTCTCCGCCATCGCCGACGACAGGATCCGGGCCTGGGCCAGCTCGCCGGTGTCGTAGTCGCACAGCACGACGCGGGCGCCGCGCCGCAGCGTCTCGAACGCGTGGCGGCCGGGACCGCTGCCGAGGTCGAGGACGAGCTCGCCCGGCTGCAGTCCGAGGCGCTGGTAGTCCACGGTGAGCATCAGTGCACGCCTCCGCGCTGGGCCGGGATCTGGCCGAGGCGCATGCGGTACTGGGCGACGGTGCGCTCGGCGGTGTGGCGCCAGCTCCAGTTGGCCTTGACCCGCTCGCGGCCGGCGAGGCCGATGGCGCGGGAGCCCTCGGGGTCCTCGAGCGCGGCCTTGATGCGCACGGCGAGCGCCTCGCTGTCGCCGGGGGGCACGAGCATGGCGGTCTCCCCGTCGGGCCCGACGACCTCGGGCACGGCGCCACCGGTGGTGGCCACCAGCGGGCAGCCGCACGACATCGCCTCGATGGCCGGCAGGGAGAAGCCCTCGTAGAGCGACGGCACGACGGCCAGCTCGGCCTCGGAGTACAGCTCGATGATGCGGCGCTCGGCGACGCCGGTGACGAACTCGACGTGGCCGCGCAGGCCGAGCCGGTCGATGGTCTGGCTCGAGGGGCCGCCGGGCTTCTCCTTGCCGATGACGACGAGGTGCAGGTCGTCGCGCTCGGTGCGGAGCTTGGCCAGCGCCTCGAGCAGGTACTTGAGGCCCTTCATCGTCACGTCCGCGCTGGCGGTGGTGACCAGCCGGCCCGGGATGCGCTCCACGTCGGGCAGCGGCTCGAACACGTCGGGGTCCACGCCCACCGGCACGATGGCCATGCGGTCGGGGTCGACCTGGTGGTCGGCGACGATGTCCTTGAAGGAGTTCTCCGACACGGTGACGACGCGCTGCAGCCGGCGGGCCACCTGGGTCTGCATGTGGGTGAAGGAGTACCAGCGACCGAGGCTCCAGCGCTTGCGCCAGTTGGGCGCGTGCTCGAGCTCGAGGCGGCGGTCGACGGTGATCGGGTGGTGGATGGTGGCCAGCACCGGCAGGCCCATGGCCTCGATGGCGAGCAGGCCGTAGCCGAGGGTCTGGTTGTCGTGGACGATGTCGAAGTCGTCCTTGCGGCCCTTCAGGTGGTCCCAGGCCCGGAGCGAGAACGCGAGCGGTTCGGGGAACTGGCCGGCGGAGAAGCTGAGGACCTCCACCAGGTCCTTCCAGTTCTTGATCTCCCAGAAGCCGGGGGTGCGGGCCGGGAAGTGCTCGTTGTAGATGTCGAGGCTGGGCAGCTCGACGAGGGTGACGCCCTCGGGCACCTCGGGGTAGGGCTGGCCGCCGAGGATCTCGACGGAGTGGCCGAGGTCGGTGAGGGCCTTGGCGAGCTGGCGGATGTAGACGCCCTGGCCGCCGACGTGGGGCTTGCCCCGGTACGCCAGCAGGGCGATGCGGAGGGGACCGTGCTCGGAGCCGGCGTCCTCGGTGGTTCCGTCGGCGCGCATAGCGGACAATCGTCGCCGTTCGTTGACTGGTCGGTCAAGCGAGGACCGGGCGTCTGTGCGGGGTCCGCACGGGTTTCAGCCCGGCGCTCCTCCCGGCGTGGACCACGCCCAGGTCGTGCGGTGCACGAGGGGCTCGTCGGGGGTGACGACGGCCAGGTCCTGCTCGGAGTTGTGAGCGTCCGGTGGGGCGGACTGCGGCTCGACGCAGAGCGCGCCGGCGGGCTCGTCGAACACGACGACGTGCTCGCAGTCGGATTCGACGTACAGGTCCAGCACGCCGGGCCAGTGCAGCTCGACCGGCCCGATGAGGGCGGTGAAGCAGTCGTCCCAGGGGCCGGTCGTCGGCGTCACGAGCGTGCCATCGGGGATGCCGGAGTCGTCGCGCCGCCACATGCGCTCGGCCGGCAGCACGATCTCCGCATCGGCGCCGCCCACGCTGCGCCGGAACCACGGGTGCCACCCGATCGTCGCCGGCATCGCATCGGCGGTGGTCTCGACCCGCAGCGTCAGGGTCAGCGAGCTCGGGGTGAGCTCCACCTCCTGCTCGGCGTGCCCGGCCCAGGGCCAGTCCGGGCCGAGATCGCAGCGCAGCGTGCCGGCTCCGGTGCGCTCCCAGGGCTGCACGTGGGTGGTGCCGTGGATGGCGTGCGGGGGGTGGTTGCGGGGCAGGGTCACCGCACGCCCCTCGAAGGAGAAGCGGCCGTCGCGGATGCGACCGGCGAACGGGGCGAGCGGGAAGCAGCCCCACGAGGTCGGGTCGTCGCTGCGGCCCATCGCGTCGATGAGCAGCTCGTTCCCGCCGACGACGAGCGACGACAGTCGGCCGCCGTGCTCGTGGTCGATGGTGACGCTCGCGCCACCGGCCTCCAGGGTCTCCATCGCCCCAGTCTCTCGGATCTGGCAGCGGCCACGGAACACGCCGTACCGTCCGCCGCGATGCGAGCACTGGTGCAGCGGGTCTCGGAGGCGAGCGTCACCGTCGACGGCGAGGTGGTGGGTGCCATCGGCCCGGGCCTGTGCGTGCTCGTCGGCGTCACCCACGACGACGGCCCGGACCAGGCCCGCAAGCTGGCGACCAAGCTGGCCAAGCTCCGCGTGCTCGACGACGAGGCCGGCGTCATGAACCGGTCCGTGCTCGACGAGGGCGGCGAGGTCCTCGTCGTCAGCCAGTTCACGCTCTACGGCAGCACCGCCAAGGGCAACCGGCCGTCGTGGATCGACGCGGCCCGGCCCGAGCACGCCGAACCGCTCATCGACGAGGTCGTCGCCGCGCTGCGGGAGCACGGCCTCACCGTGGCCACGGGCCGCTTCCGGACCGAGATGGCCGTCGCCCTGGTCAACGACGGTCCGGTGACGGTCCTGCTCGAGGTGTGACCGCGGCGCGGGTTCCGAGCCAGCCCCGACGGTCGGCGATCCAGCCTGCGGCCAGCGACAGCACGGCGAGGGCCAGCGCCGGCAGATCGCCCCAGCGCACGTAGATCGTCTCGCCGTCGCGGAGCTCGATCGTGTCGTAGAGGATCGCCCGCTCGGACACGCCGGTGCGCTGCAGCACCTCGCCGTCGGGGGTGATCACGGCGCTGAACCCGGTGGGCGCCGCCTGCAGCACCCAGCGGCCGGTCTCGATCGCCCGCATGCGGCTGTTGGCGATCTGCTGGGTCTGGACCTGCGTGCCCTCGTAGCTGGCGCCGTTGGTCGGGTTCAGCAGCACCTGGCCGCCGCTGCCGATGGCATCGCGGCCTCGCTCGCCGAAGAAGATCTCCCACGAGATGGACACGCCGAGCGGCCCGGCGGGGGTGTCGACGACGGCGGGCGTCTGTCCGATGAGGGCGTCCCGGGAGGGGAGGACGTCGCCGGCGATGGGGTCGAGCAGGCTGCGGAGGGGGACCCACTCACCGAAGGGGACCCGCTCGACCTTCTCGTAGCGGTCGACCTCCTCGCCCGACGGGTCGTAGGCCACGGCCCAGTTCCGGAAGGCGTCGTCGCCCTCGTCCTCGATCACGCCGGCGACGAAGGTGGCGTCGGCCTCCCGGGCGAGCTCCTGGAGCTGGGTCTCGGCGACGCTGCCGCGCAGGCGCACGACGTCGACGACGTCCTCGGGCCAGACCAACAGGTCGATGTCGCGGTCGGGGTCCAGCTCGGCGGAGGCGGCCAGGTGCCGCTCGAGCACGATGCCGGGCTCGGTGGTCGCGGCACGCGTGCCCTGGGGCCCGCCGCCCTGGACCACCGCGACCTCGAGGCGCTCGCCGGTCTGCGCCCCGTCGGGCGCGACGAGGGCCACGCCGAAGGTGAGTGCGACGACGGCGGCGAGCACGGCCGCCGCCGACCACCGGCGCTTCCACGCCGCGGCGAGCGCGAACCCGGCCGCGAGGGTGATGCCGACGAGGAGCAGCGCGCCGCCGACGCGGAGGATCGGCGCCAGCGGGCCGGCGACCTGGCCGACGGCGAGGTTCGACAGCGGCACGCCGCCGAAGGGCCACCGCCAGCGCACCCACTCGAGCAGGATGATCGACCCGGGCAGGGCGAGCAGCCGGGCCGGGCCCCGGGGGGCCAGCAAGGTGGCGGTGGCGAGGAACCCGGCGAACACGCCGCTGGCGATGATGTACCCGGGCAGCGTGAGGTCCCGCATCCAGAGCAGCGTCGGGAAGAGCAGAGCCGCCCACGCGATCCACGCCCGACCGAGGCGCTGGACCGGACGCAGCGCCGGGTCGTCGAGGACGTGGTCGAGCAGCGCCACGCCCGCGAAGGCGAAGATCCAGAACCCCCAGGGCGGGGTGGCGGCGGCCAGGCACAGCCCGGCGAGCAGCGCGACCAGCAGGGGTGGGGGACGGCGCATGGCGGCGGCGAGTCTGGCACCGCCTCCCGAGCCCGCTGCAGTCAGCGCGAGCCGCTGCAGGAGCACGGCCAGTTCGGGAGGGGCGGAGCTGGCAGTGGTGGTGTCGCGGCTCAGGAGCCTGCTGGCGCCCGGATCTGGTGGGTGTCGGTGATCTGCACCTGCTGGGTCTCGGCCCGCATGGTGAAGTGCCCGACGATGCGCTGGCGGGCCGAGCCGCGGGGGTGGCAGGCGAACAGCGTCGCCGTGTGGGCGTGCGTCTGGTCGACGATGTGGACGTCCTCGGGCCCGACGATGTCGAGCCGGTCGAGCTCGTAGACGTGCCGGGTGCCGTCGGTCATGGTGAAGATCAGCTCGTCGCCCGGCTGGAGGGCCTGCAGGTCCCAGAACGGCCGGGTGTAGGTCGTGCGGTGGCCGGCGACCACCACGTTGCCGAGCTCGCCGGGCATCGCCGTGCCCG
>DMTU01000149.1:42464-42704 GCA_003476595.1 Acidimicrobiaceae bacterium
CGGGCCCCGGTTGATGGCGGTGAGGCTGACGCCCTCGAAGAGCGGCTGGCTCAG
This sequence comes from Acidimicrobiaceae bacterium, assembly GCA_003476595.1. GTDB lineage: Bacteria > Actinomycetota > Acidimicrobiia > Acidimicrobiales > Salinilacustritrichaceae > Salinilacustrithrix. The sequence goes on from DMTU01000149.1 coordinate 42,519, forward strand.
GCCGATGGCGGGGATCTCCAGCATCCCGTGGCGGATCTCGGGTTCGGGGGCGTAGGGGTCCGCCGGGGGGTTCTCCGGCACCGGAAGGGGGGCGGTGGCATCGACCTCGGGGGTGACCGGCGCGATGCTGAGGGAGATGCCGGCCAGGGGGTCGAGGTCGGCCTCGACGGCCGGTTCGGCGGCGGC
>DMTU01000149.1:42915-43156 GCA_003476595.1 Acidimicrobiaceae bacterium
CGTCGGCGCTGCGGTCGAAGGCGCCGCTGAGCACCGCGGCGTTGGCCGCGAGCAGGACGAGGACGGCGACGAGCACGGCCCGGGCGCGGCCGGAGCGGAGCCGGCTGCGGTGCTCGTGCTCGGGTCCCTGGCGCATCGGGTCCAGTGAACCACGGTTCCGGGCGATCCGGACAGGTCGACGGGGATCGCCGCCGGACCTCGCGATGATGCCGGTGCTCAGCCGAGCAGGTGGCGGGCGGCG
>DMTU01000149.1:43339-44834 GCA_003476595.1 Acidimicrobiaceae bacterium
GGGCCGGCCGCGTCGAGGGCGGCCCGCACCTCGGCGGTGCGGTCGAGGTGACCCGGCCGGTACTGCGGGAACGACCGGGCCCAGCGCCCGACCCGCACCCCGACCGTGGGCACCGGGACCCCGAGGAGCCGTTCGAGGTCGGCGAGGGCGACGGAGGTGAGGTCCTCGTTGCTGTGCGTGCTCCAGTCGACCGGATCGCCGTCGTGGCCGAGCGAGATCCGGAACACCACGTTGCGGCCGTCGTCCCAGTGCTCCCACTTCGACGAGCCGAACGAGCACGCCGTGATCGACAGCCCCGCGTCCCGGGCCACCACCACCCCGCTCCCGTCGAGGGGGTGGTCGACCGCGTCGGCCCGGGCGACGACGGTGACCATCACCACGGAGGCGAACTCGGTGGTCGCGAGCACGGAGGCGGCATCGGGGGCGAGACCGGCGAGCAGGGTGCCGGCCACGTCGGCGGGGGTGGCGACCACCACGCCGGCGAAGTCGCCGTCACCGACGTGCACACCGTCGGGGTGGCCGGTCAGCGGCGGGGTCCTCGTGCCGAAGCGGATCTCGGACCGCAGGTGATCGGCCAGCTGGCGGGGGAGCGATGCCATGCCCTCGGCCGGCGCAGCGAACACGGGCGCATCGCTCGGCGCCGTCCGGGCCTTCACCTCGGCCGCGGCGCGGATCAGCGACCCGCCCCGGGTGGCGCAGGCCCAGATCTGCGGGGCGCACGCCTGCACCGACAGCCCGTCCGCCTCGCCGCCGTTGATGCCGCCGAGCAGGGGCTCGACCAGGTGGTCGCAGACCTCGTCGCCGAGGCGGGAGCGGACGAGCTCGCCCACGGACACGTCGTCGGTGAGCGGTGGCGCGTCGCTGTCGAGGTCCTCGGCGGCCCGCGCCACCCCGTCGGGTGACAGCAGCCCGCTGGCGGCCAGCTCCTCGAGGTCCGTGGGCAGGCCGAGCAGCTGGGCCTTCGGCAGCGGGTTGAGCCGCTCCTCGGACCACACCCACGCCTGGCTCGTGGCCGGGTGCACGAGCTCGTCGATGCCGATCTCGGCGCAGAGCTCGAGGGCGTCCGGCACCCGGGCGAGGAACGCGTCGGCACCGTCCTCCAGCGGGAAGGCGAGGCCACGCACCCGGGAGCGCTTGAGCTTGCCGCCGATCTCCCGTGCCGCTTCGAACACCACGACGTCGTGCCCGGCGCGCTCGAGCTCCCACGCCGCCGAGAGGCCGGCGATGCCGGCACCGATGACGGCGTAGCGGGCCATCAGACCGCGGCGCCGTCGGCTCGGCCGTGCTCGTGGACGTGGTCGACCACGCGGGCGAGGATGTCGGGGTCGGTGTTGGGGAGCACCCCGTGGCCGAGGTTGAACACGTGGCCGGGGCGCCCGCCGTTGCGGGCGAGCACGTCGTCGACCGCGGCGCGGGTGGCATCCCACCCGGCGAAGGTGACGGCCGGGTCGAGGTTGCCCTGCACCGCCTTGCCCGGCACCCGGGTGCGGGCCAC
>DMTU01000149.1:44978-45558 GCA_003476595.1 Acidimicrobiaceae bacterium
CCCGCCAGTCGATGCCGACCACGTCGGCGCCGGCGTCGCCCATGAGCCCGAGGATCTCCCCGGTGCCCACCCCGAAGTGGATGCGGGGCACGTCGAGGTCGGCGATGGCGTCGAACACCTTGCGGGAGTGGGGGAGCACGTGGCGCTCGTAGACGGGGGGGCTCAGCGCACCGGCCCAGGAGTCGAACAGCTGCACCGCGCTGGCGCCGGCCGTGATCTGGTCGCGCAGGGAGGCGATGGCGATGTCGGCGAGGCGGTCGAGCAGGGCGGCGAACAGCTCGGGCTCGGCGAACATCATCCGCTTGGTGTGCTCGTAGGTGCGGCTGGGCCGCCCCTCGATCAGGTAGCTGGCGACGGTGAACGGGGCGCCGGCGAAGCCGATGAGCGGTCGGTCGCCGAGCTCGTCGACGAGGATGCGGACCGTCTCGGCGATGTAGGGCGAGTGCTCCTCGGGCACGAGCACCGGCAGGCGCTCCAGGTCCTCCTTGGTCCGGAACGGCCGCTCGGCCACCGGTCCGACGCCGGCGACGATGTCGATGCCGAAGCCGATGGCCCGGGCCGGCACGACGATGTCGCTGTC
>DMTU01000149.1:45728-46890 GCA_003476595.1 Acidimicrobiaceae bacterium
CCGGCCTGGCGCATGAACCACACCGGCACGTGCTCGGCGGGAAGGCCCCGGCAGGCCTGCAGGAAGGGGTGGTCGGGGCGCGGCGCCATGGCCCGAACCTACCGATCACCCTTTCGGAACTGGCAGTGCTGCTGTTGCGGTGGTCAACGCCCCGGATCCTCGCCGATCTCGACGAGCGCGTCACGCAGCGCGACGCGCAGCCGTCGGGCGATCGCCGGCGAGAGGTGGGCGGCGAGGCCGGCACCGGCCCGTCCGATCTCCTCGACGGTGAGGACCACGCGCGGCTCGGCGTCCTCGTAGTCGTCGCTGATGGCCACGCCCCACGACACGGGTTGCAGGTCGGCGTCCTCCCAGCCCGGTGGCATGTCCTCGGCCGAGAACGGGTGGTCGTCGATGGAGCGCCGCATCGGTCGAGCATGCCGGTGCGACGCCAGCACTGCCAGTTTCCTCGGGGGCCCCGCAGTCGCCGGCTCGGGGGTGCGGCGGGATCGCGCCCAGAACTGCGGGGGATAGCGTCCGGCGGGTGCCCGAGACGAACCCGACGAGCCCGCCCACACCCCGTCGCGATCCGGTGACCAGGGAACGTCACGGCCGCACCGCCGTCGACGAGTACGCCTGGATGCGCGACGACGAGCGCACCGACGCCGACGTCCTCGCCCACCTCGAGGCCGAGAACGCCCACACCGCCGCCGTCCTGGAGCCCACCACGGCCCTGCAGGAGGCGATCTTCACCGAGATCAAGGGTCGGGTCCAGGAGACCGACCTGTCGGTGCCGACCCGCCGCGGGTCGTGGTGGTACTACAGCCGGACCATCGAGGGGCAGCAGTACCCGGTGCACTGCCGCCTGGCCGCCGGCGACGAGACCGACCCGCCCGACCCGGACGATCCGGCGGTGGTCGACGCCGAGCAGGTGCTGCTCGACCAGAACGCCGAGGCGGCCACCGACCCGGCGCTGGACTACTTCTCCCTCGGCGTGTTCGACCTGTCGCCCGACGACGGCACCCTCGCCTGGGCTGCGGACCGCAACGGCGCCGAGCGCCACCTGCTGCGCTTCCGGGATCTGTCGACCGGCGAGGACCGGCGCCTGCCCGACGGCTCCTTCGACGAGGTGCCCGGCGTCTACTACTCCACCGCGTGGTCGGCCGACGGGGGCATGTTCTTC
>DMTU01000149.1:47026-48830 GCA_003476595.1 Acidimicrobiaceae bacterium
GACGGGGGCATGTTCTTCTACACCCGCCCCGACGAGGCGACCCGCCCGCACGAGGTGTGGCGCCACCGCCTCGGCACCCCGGCCACGGAGGACGTGCTGGTCCACCGGGAGGACGACGAGCGCTTCTTCTGCCAGATCAGCGAGACCAAGGACCGGCAGTGGCTGGTGCTCGAGATGGGCTCCAAGATCACCAGCGAGGTCCGGGTCGGTCCCACGGTCGACCCGGCCGAGCCCTTCCACGTGCTGGTACCCCGCCGGCAGGGCATCGAGGCCGAGGTCGAGCACGTCGGGGGCACCTTCTTCCTCCTCACCAACGACGACGCCCTCGACTTCCGGGTCGCATCCACATCGTCGGACGAGCGGGACCTGCAGGCCGGCCCCGACCCGTCCTCGTGGGTGGACGTCGTCCCGCACACGCCGGGCGTGCGGCTCGAGGGCGTCGACGTCCTGCGCGACCACCTGTTGGTGGAGGAGCGCACCGAGGCCACCACCCGCATCCGGGTGCGCCGGCTGTCGAGCGGCGAGGAGTTCCTCCTCGACCAGGCCGAGGAGGTCTCGGCCGTGTCGCTCGGGTCCAACCCGGACATGGACTGGCCCCAGCTCCGCCACACCTACACCTCGCTGGTGACGCCGCCCACCGTGATCGACGTCGACCTCGACGCCGGCACCCGAACGGTGCGCAAGGTGCAGCCGGTGCTCGGCGGCTACGACCCCGAGCAGTACGTGTCCCGGCGGCTGTGGGCCACGGCCGAGGACGGCACGCAGGTGCCGATCAGCCTCGTGCACCGGCGTGACCGCCAGCCGGGCGGCCCGGTCCTGCTGTACGGCTACGGCTCCTACGAGATCTCGATCGACCCGGGGTTCTCGATCTCCCGGCTGTCGCTGCTCGACCGCGGGTGGGCCTTCGCCATCGGCCACATCCGCGGCGGCGGGGAGATGGGCCGCCGCTGGTACCTCGAGGGCAAGCTCGAGGCCAAGGCCAACACCTTCGACGACCTGGTCGCGTGCGGGCAGGCCCTGCTCGACGACGGCGTGGCGGGCACGGGCGAGGGCGGCAGGCCGCGCGTGGCGATCCGGGGCGGGTCGGCGGGCGGGCTGCTCGTCGGCGCTGCGCTCAACCGGGCGCCCGAGCAGTGGGCCGCGGTGGTGGCCGAGGTCCCCTTCGTCGACGCGCTCAACACGATCCTCGACCCGAGCCTGCCGCTCACCGTGATCGAGTGGGAGGAGTGGGGGAACCCGGTGGACTCACCGGAGATCTTCGACGTGATGGCCGCGTACTCGCCCTACGAGAACGTGCCCGAGGTCGCCCTGCCACCCGTGTTGGCCACCGGCGGGCTGCACGACCCGCGGGTCGGGTACTGGGAGCCGGCGAAGTGGGTCGCCCGGCTGCGCGACCGCGCCGAGGGCGGGCCCTTCCTGCTGAAGACCGAGCTGGGCGCCGGGCACGGCGGGCCGTCGGGGCGCTACGACGCCTGGCGGGACGAGGCGATGGTGCTCGCGTTCCTCGTCACCACGGTGGGGGAGGGCACCCTCGCGTCGGGGTAGCATGTTCGATCCCTCCGAACCAGCCTCGAAGGTGATCCTGCGCCGTTGAACGAGCATCCGGAACTGAGCGCCGAGCAGGCCTACGTCGACCACGCGTACGACTGCCTGGAGACCGCGCGGGATCGCGCCACGCGGCTGCGATCGATGGTCGAGGTCGGCAAGGGCGGCACCGAGCAGGCCCGCTGGGAGCGGGAGATGATCGAGGGCAGCATCGCGACGCGGCTGATCCAGCTCGACCTCGGTGACAGCTCGCTCGTCT
>DMTU01000169.1:0-261 GCA_003476595.1 Acidimicrobiaceae bacterium
GCCGAACCGGTCGAGGTGCGGGTCGAGCCAGGCCCGGCAGGCATCGATGCGCTCGCCGGTGGGCAGGTCGCCGTCGGCCGCGACGGCGACCGCGGCGGCGAGCCCGGCGACCTCGTCGGCCGAACGGGGCGGGACGACGCCCGAGTCCAGGACCCGGCCGAGCGATCCGTCGGCGGCGTCGAGGGCGGTGACCACACGCCGGGCGATGCCGGGGCCGACGCCGTCGATGCGCTGCAGCACCCGGAACCAGGCCAGGTCGTC
>DMTU01000169.1:459-838 GCA_003476595.1 Acidimicrobiaceae bacterium
ACGGGATGCGTCGCACGGTGAGCTCGACCTCGAGCAGGTCGGCGTGGTGCCCGGTGCGGAAGAGCACGGCCTGGCGGCGCAGCGGGATGCCACGCTCGACCGACTCGAGCAGGCGCTCGCACACGCCCCGGGCCTCGGCGTGCTCGTCCCCGGCGGTGACCAGGCTCGGCCGGGCGCCCGAGGAGCGGGTGGCCACCAGCTCCTTGTCGTGGCGCTCCGCCGCCGCGTCCCAGATGCGGTTGGCCACGGTGACGACCTCGGGCGTGGAGCGGTGGCTGCGGGTGAGGGCGACGACCTCGGCATCGAAGCGGCTGGGGAAGTCGAGGATGTTGCGCACGGTGCCGCCCCGGAAGCCGTAGATGGCCTGCGCGTCGTCGCC
>DMTU01000169.1:989-3030 GCA_003476595.1 Acidimicrobiaceae bacterium
GTGTCCTGGTACTCGTCGACGAGCACGTGGTCGAAGCGGCTGGCCACCAGCGGCCCGGCTTCGGGATCCTGCACGAGGGCGCGCCACAGCGAGAGCAGGTCGTCGTAGTCGACCAGGTGCCGCTCCCGCTTGCGGGCGATGTAGGCGCCGTAGGTGGCCCGCAGCTCGTCGGCCTGGTCGGCGACCCACGGGTGGTGCTGGCGGAGCACGACGTCGAGCGGCTGGCGGGTGTTCACGACCCGGCTCAGCGCGCTCGCCAGCAGCTCCTTGCGGGCCCGCCGGCGCTGGGGGGTCGAGTCGCTCGACAGCTCGTCCCGCACGAGGGCGAGCAGGTCGGCCTGGTCGCCCTGGTCGAGCAGCGTGAAGTCCGGGTCGATGCCGACGGAGCGGCCGTACCGCCGGAGCAGCCGGTTGGCCACGGCGTGGAACGTGCCGCCCCATGCGCCCCGCAGCCGGTCGTGGCCGGCCCACTGCTCGGCCCGGGACAGCAGCTCGGTGGCCGCTCGCCGGCTGAAGGTGAGCAGCATGATCCGCTCGGGCGGGACCCCGTTGGCCACGAGGTGGGCGAGGCGGGCCGAGAGCGTCGTGGTCTTGCCGGTGCCGGCGCCGGCCACGATGAGCAGGCTCGAGCCGTCGTGGACGACGGCGCGCTGCTGCTCGTCGGTCAGGTCGGGGAGGGCGCGGTCGGCATCGGGATCGAACATCCGTTCACACGGTACTGAACGGGCGTTCGGATGTCAGGCACGTTCCGTGGTCGCTGCCAGCTCCCGACGAACTGGCAGCGGTGGCGGAACGCCGGGCTCAGGTGTCCTCGGCCGGGTCCAGGTCGAGGCTGGCCGAGTTCATGCAGAACCGCAGCCCGGTGGGCTGGGGGCCGTCGGGGAAGAGGTGGCCGAGGTGGGCGTCGCAGCGGGCGCAGGTGACCTCGGTGCGGACCATGCCGTGGCTGCGGTCCTCCTTGAGCGTCACCCGGTCGTCGTCGATCGGCTTCCAGAACGACGGCCACCCGGAGCCGCTCTCGTACTTGGTGTCGGAGACGAACAGCTCGAGCCCGCACACGACGCACCTGTAGGTGCCGGGCGTCTTCTCGTCGTTGTAGATGCCGGTGAAGGCCCGCTCGGTGCCCGCGTTCTGGGTGACCTCGAACTGCTCGGGCGTGAGGCGCTGGCGCAGCTCCTCGGCGCTCGGTGGCGTGTACTCCGTGTCCTGCTGGGTCATGGTCCCCAGTGTGCCGGGTCAGCCCGGGGGCGCCTCGCGCGACTCCGGGGTGACCTCGTCGACCAGGGCCTCGCCGGCGACGAAGCTTGCCAGGTTGCCGGCGAACACGTCGGCGGCGCGGGCGTGGCGGCCGTCGCCACCGGCGGAGGTGTGGGCGGTGAGCGTGACCGACGGATGATCCCAGAGCCAGCTGTCGTCGGCGGGCGGCTCGTCGACCGCGACGTCGAGGATCGCTCGGGCCGGCCGGCCCGCGTCGAGGGCGCGCCGGAGGGCGACCTCGTCGACGAGCTGGCCTCGCCCGACGTTCACCAGCAGCGACTGCGGCGCCATGCGGCCGAGGAACCCGGCGTCCACCATGCCGATCGTGTGGCGGGTGGCCGGGGCGCACAGCACCACGACGTCGGCGTCCGGCACGGCGGCCAGGAGGTCGTCCGGCGTGACCATCGCGTCGACGGGTTCGTCGCCGGTCGGGGAGCGGCGCACGCCGGTGACGTGGGCGCCGAAGGCGCGGGCCCGCACCGCCACGGCGCTGCCGATCGAGCCGAGGCCGATCACCAGCCACCGGGTCCCGTGGACCTCGCGCCAGTCGTGCTTGGTCCACTGCCGCTGCGCCGTGCTGGCGTCCATCGCCTCGATCGGCACGCTGGCCCGGAGGACCTGGGCGAGCACGTACTCGGCGATCGGGATGTCGGTGACGTGGGCGGAGGTGATGCGCACGCCGCCGTCGAGCAGCGCACCGAAGACCGGGTGGTCCACGCCGGCGGCGGCCATCTGGAGCCACCGGAGCTGCTCGGCCCGCAGGAGCCAGCCGAAGAACCGGCGG
>DMTU01000169.1:3185-3633 GCA_003476595.1 Acidimicrobiaceae bacterium
ATGTCGGCCGAGCCGTAGGCGACGTCGGCGTGGGCCTGCTCCCACGGGATCTCGGTGCCGCCGTCCCTGATGGTGCCGTCGGCGTCCATCGTGAGGAAGCGGGCGTCCGGAGCGGCGGCGCGGAGCCGGTCGCCGAAGGTGTCGAGCTGGTGCGCGGTGACGAGGACGGTCGTGATCGCGGCAGCGTAGGAGGTCGGACGCGCTCGCACCCCGGCCCGTGACCGGATCTGGTCACGCACCGGGGTGCGAACGAGCGTCAGGTCAGATCAGACGAAGGCGCCGGCGAACACCAGCGAGACGATCGTCATGACCTTCAGCAGGATGTTCATGGCCGGGCCGGAGGTGTCCTTGAACGGATCGCCCACGGTGTCGCCGACGACGGCGGCCTTGTGCGGCTCGGAGCCCTTGCCGCCGTGGTTGCCCTGCTCGATGTACTTCTTGGCGTTGT
>DMTU01000169.1:3751-15242 GCA_003476595.1 Acidimicrobiaceae bacterium
CTCGATGTACTTCTTGGCGTTGTCCCAGGCACCACCGGAGTTGGCCATGAAGATGGCCAGGCAGAAGCCGGTGACGAGGGCGCCGGCCAGGAAGCCGCCGAGGGTGTCGACGTCGATGAAGCCGAGGACCAGCGGCACGACGACCGCGAGGGCGCCGGGGATGATCATCTCCTTCAGCGAGGCCTTGGTGGAGATGGCCACGCAGCGGGCCGAGTCGGGGCGGACGCCCGGCTTGCCCTCGCGCAGGCCCGGGATCTCCCGGAACTGGCGGCGGACCTCTTCGATCATCTGGTTCGCGGCCCGACCGACGGCGTCGATCGTGAGGGCGGCGAAGACGAAGGGGAGCATGGCGCCGAGGAACAGGCCGACGAACACGTCGACGTCGCCCACGTTCAGGTTCAGACCGGTGAAGTCGTCGCCGCCGGCCTGGACCAGGGCGACCTCGAAGGTCTTGAACAGGGCCAGGGCGGTGAGGGCGGCGGAGCCGACCGCGAAGCCCTTGGCGATGGCGGCCGTGGTGTTGCCGAGGCTGTCGAGCGCGTCGGTGACGTCGCGGACGCTCGGGTCCAGCTCGGCCATCTCGGCGATGCCGCCGGCGTTGTCGGCGATCGGGCCGTAGGCGTCGACGGACACGACGACGCCGGTGGTGGCGAGCATGCCGATGGCGGCCACGGCGATGCCGTAGATGCCGAGGCCGTCGCCGGCCCACTCGCCGCCCCAGTAGGCGACGAGGACACCGGCGCCGATGAGGATCACGGAGGCGCCGACGGAGATCATGCCGGCGGAGATGCCACCGAGGATCGTGGTGGCCGGGCCGGTCTCGGAGGCCGCGGCGATCTTCTTGACCGGGCCGTACTGGTCCGAGGTCCAGATCTCGGCGACCTTGCCGATCGCGTAGCCGACGAGCAGACCGCCGATGACGGCGAGGGGCAGGCCCCAGGCGTTGTCGAACTCGTCGCCGCTGAACATGACCATGCCGAGGGCGAAGACGCCGACGATGGTGATGCCCATGGCCACGTTGGTGCCCATGTGGAGCGCCTTCGACAGGGCGTGGATGTCGGTCGAGTCACCGGCCTTCACCGTGAAGGAGCCGAGGATGGAGGCGACCATGCCGATCAGCGCCACGCCGAAGGGGAACAGCAGGAGCTTGAGCGTCGGGTCGTTGGTGAGCAGCTCGGCGGTGCTCATGTCCGGGGACACGGCGAACACCGTGAAGGCGATCAGCGCGATCGGGGCCACGATGGAGCCGCCGTAGGACTCGAAGAGGTCGGCGCCCATGCCGGCGACGTCGCCGACGTTGTCGCCCACGTTGTCGGCGATGGTGGCCGGGTTGCGGGGGTCGTCCTCGGGGATGCCGGCCTCGACCTTGCCGACGAGGTCGGCGCCGACGTCGGCGGCCTTGGTGTAGATGCCGCCACCGACGCGGGAGAACAGCGCGATGGAGCTGGCACCCAGGCCGAAGGCGGTGAGGATCTCGAAGGCCTCGTCGACCTCGAGCAGCTGCACGAAGACGATGTAGACGATGGCCAGGCCGGCCAGCGCGAGGCCGGCGACGGAGAAGCCCATGACCGCACCGCCGCGGAACGCGAGCGGCAGGGCCTTGGCCGGGCCGCCGACGCGGGCGGCTTCGGTCGTGCGGGCGTTGGCCATGGTGGCCACGGTCATGCCGACGTAGCCGGCCAGGGCGGACAAGGCCGCACCGAGCACGTAGGTGATGGCGCCGAGCGGGTTCACGAGGATCGCGACCAGGACGGCGAGGACGACCACGAAGATCGCCACGTAGGTGTATTCCTGCTTGAGGAACGCCTTGGCACCGGCCTGGATCTCGAGCATCAGCTCGGTCATCCGCTCGTTGCCTGAGCTCTCCTTCTTGACCAGGCCGAAGTAGTAGAACGCGAGGCCGAGACCGGCCAGCGCACTCACCAAGGCGAGGTAGGGGATGGCTTCCACTGGGATTGTCTCCTGTCGTGGGTGTGTACGGGTGTAGGGCGGGTCAGGTGGCGGCGTGCTCGCGCTGCACGAACACCTGGTTGGCGACGGTGGCGCCGAGGGTGCGGGTGTGGCCGTCGATGGTCAGCACCAGCGGGCCGTCGAAGGGGTGCTTCTCCTGGATCTGCACCCGTCCTCCGGGGCGCAGACCCAGCTGGTCGAGGAACGCCACGACCTCGGGATCGGTCGACCCGGGCACGGCCACGGTCGCCACGTCGCCCGGCTCGAGGTCGTAGAGCGGGGGCAGCGGCGGGATGTCGGCCACCTCGGGTGCGGGGATCGGGAAGCCGTGCGGGCACGACTCGGGCCGGTCGAGGGCGACGAACAGCCGGTCCTCGACCTCCTGGGGCAGCTCGTGCTCGAAGGAGGCGGCCAGGCGGTCGGCCTCGTTCCACGCGTAGCCGAGCATGTCGGCGAGGAAGCGCTCGACGATGCGGTGGCGGCGGATGCTGGCCACCGCGACGCGGCTGCCGGTCTCGGTGAGCTCCACGCCCCGGTAGGGGGTGTGGTCCACCAGGCCCCGGTCGGCCAACCGCTTGATGGCGGTGGTGATGGTGGAGGGGGAGAGGCCGAGCTTGTCGGCGAGCGCGCCGGTGTGGGCCTCGGGCTGGTTCGCCCCCTGGGAGAGGCGGTAGATCGCCTTCAGGAGCTCTCGCTCGGACTTCGAGATCGTCCCCATGCGGGCGGGGACCGTAAGTTTCGGAGGCCGAAAAAGTCAACTTCGGGCCGGTGGTGGGGCAGGATGGCGCCCGTGGAGGTGCGTCCGTGTACGTGATCGTCGTCGGCGCGGGCGAGGTCGGGAGTTACGTCGCCGATCGGCTCAGCCGGGAGCACCACGACGTGGCCGTCATCGACCGGGACCGCATCGCCCTGCGCGACGTCGAGGAGCACCTCGACGTGCTCACCGTGCTCGGGTCGGGCACCAACCCCGAGATCCTGCGGGCCGCGGGCATCGACAAGGCCGAGATGGTCGTGGCCGTCACCAGCCAGGACGAGGTCAACCTGGTGTGCTGCCTGGTGGGCAAGCAGGCCGGGGTCGGGCGCACGGTGTGCCGCCTCGAGGACCCCGAGCTGCGCTCGCGGCAGTCGGCGGCGCTGCACGAGGCGATGGGGGTGGACCTCATCATCGACCCGGACCACGAGACCGCCCAGGAGATCCTGGAGCTGCTGGAGTACCCGGGGGCGTCGGAGGTCGCGGAGATGGCCGGCGGCGAGGTCGTGGTCATCGGCGCCCGCCTCCCGGCCGGTGCACCGGTCGTCGGTCGCTCGCTGGTCGAGATCGCGCGGGACCACGAGCCGGAGTGGGAGTTCCTCTTCGGTGTCATCACCCGGGGCTCGGAGACGATCATCCCGCGCGGCGACGTGACCCTCGAGGCCGACGACCTCGTCCGGGTGCTGTGCAAGCGCAAGGCCCGCCGCCAGCTGATGCGCCTGCTCGGCCTGGCCCGCAAGGCGCCCCGGCGGATCATGCTCCTCGGCGGCGGCCGCACGGCCGAGCTGGTGGCCGTGGCGCTGGAGTCGCGGGGCAGCGAGGTCGTCATCGTCGAGCGCGACGACGACCGGGCGAACGAGCTGGCCGAGCGCCTGGGCGGGGCGCTCGTGCTGAAGGGCGAGATCACCGACGCCGACCTCCTGGAGGAGTCCGAGGTCGGCGCCTTCGATGCGGTGCTGGCCCTCACCGGCGAGGACGACGCCAACATCCTCGCCTGCCTCTCCGCCAAGCTCGAGGGCGCCAAGGAGACCATCGCCGTGGTGCACCGGCTGTCGCTCCTGCCGTTGCTGGCCGAGGCCGGCATCGACGTCGCCCTGTCGCCCCGCACGGCCAGCGCCAACGGCGTGCTGCGCTTCGTGCGCGGCGACATCTCCGCCGTGGCCACCTTCCTCCAGGGTGAGGTCGAGGTGCTCGAGGTCGAGGTCCGGGAGGGGAGCGAGGCCGACGGGGGCATCATCGCCGAGCTCCGGCTGCCCAAGGACGTGCTCGTCGGCGCCTACGTGCGGGACGGCAAGGCCCAGATCGCCCGTGGCCGGTCCGAGCTGCGGGACCGCGACCACGTGGTGCTCTTCGCCGTGCCCGGCTCGGTCGAGAGCGTGCGCCGCGTGTTCAGCTGACGCCCGTGCCGACCCGCTCGTCGCACGACGCGCTCCTCGAGGGCGAACCGAGCATCTGGCGCTCGATCGCCCGGGCCGGCCACGTGGAGTCCGCCGTCGGGTTCGTGGTCGGCGTCGCCCTCCTCGCCTGCGGCGTGCTCGGCCTGGTGAGCGCGGCGACCGCACTGATCGACGGCCGCCGGCCGGCCACCATGGCGCTGCTGGCCGGCATCTGGGCCGCGGCCGGTGCGCTGCTGGTGCGGTCCTGCCACCCGCCGGTCCGGCTCCGCTCCAGCACGGGCTTCGCCGGCGTGCTGGCCACGTGGCTCACCCTCATCGCCGTGTCGACGCTGACCTACGAGGCGCTCGGCACCTTCGACCACGTCGACGACTCGCTGTTCGAGTCCGTGGCCGGCTTCACGACGACCGCGTCCTCGGTGCTCGGCGATCCCGAGAGCGTGGCCAGGGGGGTGCTCGCGTGGCGGGCCGGGACCCAGTGGCTCGGCGGCCTCGCCGCCCTGCTGTTCGTCGTCGCCGTGCTGCCCTCGATCGGCGTCGGTGGGCTCGACGTCACCTCGGCCGGCTACCGCCACTCGGGCACGTCGCTGCGCAGCCACCGGACGCTGGCCTCGATGCGGCGCCTGCTGACGCTCTACGCCGCCTTCACCGTGGCCGGCATCGGCCTCTACCTGGTCGCCGGCATGGGCCCCTTCGACGCCGTCACCTACGCGGCGACCACCATCTCCACCGGCGGCTTCGCCAACCACGCCGGGTCGTTCTCCCACTTCGAGTCGACCGCGGTCGAGTGGGCCGGGTTCGGGGGCATGGTCCTCGGCGGGGCCAACATGGCCCTGCTCTACCGGACCCTGCGGGGACGGGACCTCCGGGGCGCGGCGAGGTCCTTCGAGCTGCGCGCCTACGTCGCCGCGATCGTGGTCGGTGGCATCGTCGTCACCCTGGCCACCGCGCCGTCCGGGGGCGTCACCCACGAGTCGCTGCGCCACGCCTACTTCCACGTCGCCTCGGCCACGTCCACCACCGGTCACTGGGTCGGGCTCGGCTGGGGTGCCTGGACGGTCGCGCTCCAGGTGCTGCTGCTGGCGATCATGGGCGTGGGCTCGATGTCGGGTTCCGCCGGCGGCGGGTTCCGCCAGGTCCGGGCCCTGGCCCTCGTCGGCTACCTGCGGCGGGAGCTCGTGCTCCAGCTGCACCCTCGCGCCGTCGCCTCGGTGCGCGTCGGCCGTCGACCGGTCAGCGAGGAGCTGGTCAGCCGGATGATCGGCTACCAGGCGCAGTACCTCGTGGTGGCCGGCATCGGGGCGGTGGTGATCGCCGTGCTCGGCGCCGACCTGGTCACCTCGATCACCGGGGCCATCTCGGCTCTGGCCAACGTGGGCCCGGCGCTGGGGGAGCTGGTGCCCGGCGCCGGCGGCATCCGGGTCCTGAGCCGCCCCGAGCGGGCCGCGCTCCTCCCGCTCATGCTGCTCGGCCGCCTGGAGATCGCACCGGTGCTCGTGGGCATCGGGTTGTCCGCCACGGCGGTCCGCCGCGTCGCCCAGCGGGGGGTGGGACGCGGCCACATCGTGGACTGAGACGGTGCGCACGACAGACGGACACGGGCCGATCTTGGCGACGGGGCGACGGGGCGACGGGCCAGCCCAGAAGCCCGAGGTGGTCGAGGCACAGGTAGCCGAGGTCGACGTCGGTCAGCTGGCCAGCTCGGAGGTGCAGTCGGAACTCGTCGAGTGACGTCAGCTGAACCTCGATGAACTCCCCATGATCCAGTGCGGGCTCTGCCACTCGTCGCGCGTTGCGGGCAACGGCTGCATGGCGTCGCGTGTTCGAGGACGCCGCCAGCCACGATGAACCAACGAGCTCGAGGATGCTGTATGGGCAGGGAACCCGCATGTCTTGGCGACAGGTTCGCCCGCTCGTCCGCCGAACGGCGACGGCGAGGAGGCCGGCGGCAGAGTGACTCCCAGGGGCGGTAGAGGAACGCCCGGCGCGACCAGGCGTGCGCGTGGTCGGCGGCCGTCGCCTCGCCGCTTCAGTTCCTGGAGAGGCCCCGCCGTCCTGCCCGGGAGGCGAAGCTGTCGAGGGCGGCGAGGAGCTCGGGTGCCCGCCACATCTGGTTGCGCTTCTTGTCGGTGAACTCGACGACGACGTCGGCGGCCTCGAGGGGACGAAGCGCCCGGTAGGCGTTCCTCGGGGCGATCCCGGTCGTTTCAGCGATGAGGCTCGCGTTCACGACGGGGTGGCGTAGCAGCAGGTCGACGACACGCCAGGCGGTGGCATCACGGCGGGCCTTCACCCGGTCGTGCCAGCTCCGGCGGATGCTGTGAAGCTCCTCGACGAGGGTTCGCCCGTTGGCGGTCGCGGCGAAGGCGGCCGACGCGAAGGCTTCGACGATGGGGTTGGGGTCGCCAGCCCGGTACTGGGTGAGTGCTGCGAAGTAGGAGTCGACGTCGGTGAGAAGACCCGCAGAGACGGGCACGGTCGCGTGCTTGGTCAGGTTCTTGTTCCGTAGGTGCGCATGCACCAGAGCCCGTCCGGTACGTCCGTTGCCGTCAGGGAACGGGTGGATGGTCTCGAACTGGGCGTGCGCGATCGCGGCGTGCGACAGCGTCGGGATGTCGTCGCGGTCGATGAAGGTGATGAGGTCGTCGATCGCTGCGGGTACCCGGTGATGCGAGGGCGGGACGAACACGGCGCGGTGCGGCCCCAGGTCGCTGCCACCGATCCACACCTGCTGGTCTCGCCACCGTCCGGCGATGTCGGGGTCGGTGTGTCCGAGGAGAGCGGCGTGCATGGCCAGGATCGCGGCGGCGTCGATGCTGTTGGCCAGTTCAATGGCAGCGCTCATGGCCCGCTGGTTGGCTACGACCATCGAAGCGTTGCGTCCGCTGGGCCCCGACAGTTCCGCCTCGGCAATGGCCCGAGCCGAAGCAGTGAGGTTCTCGATCTTGGATGACGCAGCAGACTCCGAGCGCAACAGGACCGCGGCGAATGGGGCCACCTCGTGGCCGACCTCGG
Organism: Acidimicrobiaceae bacterium; assembly: GCA_003476595.1. Taxonomy (GTDB): domain Bacteria; phylum Actinomycetota; class Acidimicrobiia; order Acidimicrobiales; family Salinilacustritrichaceae; genus Salinilacustrithrix. The sequence goes on from DMTU01000169.1 coordinate 10,862, forward strand.
TGTCGAAGCGGGCGATCTCCACGGCCGCGTCATCGCTGGCGGCCGCGATCTCGGCGTCCAAGACCACCTGCTGGTCGGCGATCTCTGGTGCCACGGCCGCCTCGTAGGGTCCGCGGTGGCGCCGCAGCTGGGTCCGGGATGCTGGCAGGCTGTAGTCACGCTCCCAGGGCAGCTCCTCGTACGCGAGCTCTGGCCATGGGTTGGACGGCCCTCGATCTGGCATCGGCACCTCCAGTAGTCTCACATACTGCGTTATGTGAGACTACTGTGTCGAGCTGTTCTCGCTTCGCACTCGACTGGCTGGTGGCGGGATCGCCCACTCGATGCCAGCTTCCCGCCCGTGCTCGACGGCTCCGGCCCGCAAGGTTCGCGGCGAAGCGATCAGATGCGTCTGTTCGCCGCCGATCGGCGCCGAGGGGTCTGGCGACCGGGTTCAGACCTTGGCGTCGAGGTCGGCGAAGCGGGCCCGGAGGGCTTCGCCGACGAAGTTGAACGACAGCACGGTGAGGAACAGGGCCAGCGACGGGATGATCACCGGGTGGAGGTGGGTCTCGTCGTGGCGGCGGCCCTCGGCGATCATCGACCCCCAGGTGGCCGCCGGCGGCTCCACCGAGAGGCCGAGGAAGGCCAGCGTGCCCTCGGCCACGATCACGACGCCGAGGGCGGTGAGGGCGAAGGCCAGCAGCGGCATGAGGACCACGGGGAGGATCTCGCGGAACAGGATCCGCGTCTGGGTGGCGCCGAGGGCCTTGGCCGCCAGCACGTAGTCCCGCTCGGACACGGCGAGGGAGTTGGCGCGGGCGACCCGGGCGTAGATGGGGATCGACAGCACGCCGATCACCAGCGAGATGTTCACCAGGTTCTGCTCGAGCACCGAGACCAGGGCGAGCAGGAGGACGATGCCGGGGAAGGCGAGCATGATGTTGATGCCGGCGACGAAGAACACGTCGAAGACGCCGCGGACGAACCCGGCGAGGGTGCCGAGGAGGCCGCCCACGAGCATGCCGACGGCGACGGCGGTGAGGCTCACGGTGAGCGACACGCGGGCACCGTCGACCAGCCGGGCGAGGATGTCGCGTCCGAGGCCGTCGGTGCCGAGGATGTGACCCTCGGTGAAGGGGCCGAGCAGCTTGGACGGGATGTCGATGGCGTTGGGGTCGTCGGTGGGCAGGAAGGCGGAGAACAGTCCGGCGACGGCCACCACGCCGATCCAGGCCACCGCCAACCAGAACGTGATGCCGAGGGGCTTCTTGGTGGACCTGCCGTCATCCTCGATCGGGTCGTCGGCCAGCGGGTTGCGGCCGCTGCGGTCGGCGTCGGCGACGTCGGCGAGCAGCACCGGTGCCGGCTCGGGCGTGATCGGCGTGCCGTCGTCGGCTCGCGCTTCGTGGGAGACGTCAGCCATGTTCAGACCTTGATGCGGGGATCGAGCAGCCGGTACACGATGTCGACCGCGAAGTTGACGATGACGAACGAGGCGGCGATCACGACGACCACGCCCTGGACCACGATGTAGTCCCGTTCGTAGATGGCGTTGAGCAGGTAGTTGCCCATGCCCGGGAGGGCGAAGATCTGCTCGACGATGATGCTGCCGCCGATCAGCGCCCCGAACTGGACACCGATCACGGTCATGAGCGACAGCGTCGACGGGCGCAGGGCGTGCATGAACAGGATGCGCTTGGTGCTGAGGCCCTTGGCCCGGGCCATGAGGAGGTAGTCCTCCTGCAGCGTCTGGATCATGTCGCTGCGCAGGATCCGGGTGTAGACGGCCATCTCGGCGATGGCCAGCGACAGCGCCGGCAGGATGGCGGTGCGGAGGTTCTCGAGCGGGTCCGCGGTGAGGCGGACCCAGCCCGATCTCGGGAGCCACCCGAAGCGCACCGCGACGATGTACCCGAGCCAGTAGGCGAGCAGGAAGTTGGGGATCGACAGCAGCCCGAAGGTGACGGCGCTCGTGCCCTTGTCGGTCTTGGTGCCGGCCTTGTAGGAGGTGAGCACGGCCAGCGGCACGGCGACGGCCAGCGCCATGAGGATGGCGAGCAGGCCGATCTCGGCCGTGACCGGCACCCGCTCGCCGATGGCCTCGGCGACGGGCTGCTTGGTCTTGTACGAGCGCCCGAGGTCGCCCTGGACCACCCCGGTGATCCAGTCGGCGTACTGGACGAGGAACGGGTCGTTCAGCCCGAGCTCCTCCCGGACCGAGTTCAGGGTCTCCTGGTCGGCGTTGTCGGCACCGACGATGGCCAGCGCCGGGTCGCCGCCCAGCACGTTCAGCATCGCGAAGGTGAGGAAGGAGACGGCGAGCAGCACGCCCACCAGCACGACCAGTCGGCCGATGATCCTGCGGAGGCTCATGCCGTCCCCTTCCTCGTTCCCTTCACGTGCTCGGTCTCGGTGCGGCTACTGGGCGAGCCAGAGGTACGGCGCACGGATGATCGCGTCGGAGGCACCGTCGATCGGGGTGCCCGAGGGCGTGACGCCGCCGAGGATGCCGCGCACCTCCTCGCGGGCGACGATGGCCGTGGCCGTACCGCCGGTCCAGAAGTTCGGCACCTCCTCGGCGAGGATCAGCGAGATCTCCTCGACGATGCGCTTGCGCTCGTCGGTGTCACCCTCGACCCGCAGCTCCTCGAGCTTCGCCGTGACGTCGGGGTGCGTCCAGTCGGAGACGTTCAGCACCTCGCTCTCGACCGGGCCGAAGGCGCTCGACCACACCGAGTAGGGATCGGCCTGGCTGCCGAGGCGCCAGCACTGGACGTCGAAGTCCCCTCGCAGGAAGGGGTCGTTCTCCGTGCCGATGCCGGCGGTGATGTGGGCCGACTGCTCCTTGGAGTCGAGGTTCACCTCGAGGCCGACCTGCTGCCAGAAGGCCTGGTAGGCCTGGCTCAGCTCGACCAGCGAGGGGTCGGGCGGGCAGTCGTAGGTGAAGCTGATCGGTGTCCCCGGCGCCTGGCCGTCGGAGCGCTCCGGGTCGTTGATGTACTCGTCGAGCAGCGCCTGGGCGGCCTCGGGGTCGTAGTCGTACCACGCGTCGGCGGCGGCCTCGGAGTACCAGGGGCTGTCCTGGGTGAACCACTGGGTCTGGGGCGGGGTGATGCCCGTGCCGCCCAGCACCTCGATCATCTGCTCCTGGTCGACGGCGAGGACGAGCGCCTGGCGCACCCGCTTGTCGTCGAAGGGGGGCTTCATCGTGTTGATGATGCCGGAGCCGCCGTTGTTGCCGAGCCACTCGTAGCTGTTGTAGCCGCCGCTGTCGACGAGGTCGCGAGCGCTGCGCACGATGCTCTGGCGCAGGGTCTGCATCACGTCGATGTCGCCGGAGGCCACGCTGTCGAGCCGGGTGTCCTCGTCGGGGATCGGGCGGAACGTGATCGAGTCGAGGTAGGGCAGCTGGTTGCCGGCCTCGTCGGTGCGCCAGTAGTTCTCGTTGCGGTTCACGACGAGCTGGCCGTCACGGGTCCAGGACCCGAAGGTGAACGGGCCGGTGCCGACCGGGTTGGCGCCGGCGTCCTCGCCGCCGGCCTCGGCCGCCTCGACGGAGAACGGGTAGCCCGGGGTGGTGGTGAGGGTGTCGAGGAAGGCGGCGTCGCCCTCCTCCAGCACGTAGTCGTAGGTCAGCGGACCGGTCACCTCGACCGTGATGCCCTCGAGCGCGCCGGCGGTGTTGGCGCCCTCGGCGGTGAGGTACTCGTCCCAGTTGCGCTTGATCACCTCGGCGGTGAGGTCGGTGCCGTCGTGGAACGTGATGCCCTCGCGCAGCGTGAAGGACCAGCGGGTGTAGTCCTCGTTCGGTTCGATGGACTCGGCGAGGTAGGGCTCGATGGAGCCGTCCTCGACCCGGACGACCAGCGGGTCGTAGATCGCGGAGTACACGGAGTAGCCGGCGTTGGCCGGCTGGGACGTGCCCGGCAGCCAGCCGTTCGTCTCGGCCTCGAGGCCGATGGTGATCGATCCGCCGTACTGGGGCTCGTCGTCGCCGGCGGCTTCCTCCTCGTCGTTCTCCCGGACCCCCTCGCCCTCCTCGGAGTCCTCGGTCGTGTCCTCCGTGGCGCCGTCGTCGTCATCACCTCCGCAGGCGGTGAGCAGCACCGAGAGCACGGTGAGCAGTGCGAGCAACCGACGTCGGAACGGCGTCATGTGGTGTATCCCCCTGGGTCTCGGGTCCGGTGGTCCCCCGACCACCGGTGTGACGCCCGACACTAGCCACACTTGACCCGGGGGTCAGGCACCGAGCGCGAAGCCGGCCCTCAGGCCATGCGGTCGGGTCCGATGTAGGCGGCGAGCTGGCCCAGCACGCCCCCCACGTCGAGGTGCTCCGGGCGGCCCAGGGCCTCCAGCGTGCAGAAGGCCTCGCAGCTCGCGTCGTGGGCCCGCCACTGCA
>DMTU01000169.1:15438-16067 GCA_003476595.1 Acidimicrobiaceae bacterium
CGTGGGCCCGCCACTGCAGGCTGACCACGAACGAGGCCGCCGTCCCGTCGTCCAGGGTCAGCACGGCTTCGAAGATCGCCGAGCTGCGGTCGAGGTAGGAGATCTCCCCGATCTCGTGGGTGGCGTCGACCAGCCGGCGGAACGTCTCGTCCGGGGTGCTCGACAGCACGAGGGTGTCGTGGTCGAGCCGGCGGACGTCGGGGGCAGGGCCGACGGGTGCCGTCCACTCCGGTCGCACCGCCAGCGGCGGGTCGCCGACGGCGCGGGGCGACGGCGGTTGGCTCGGCCCGGCCGGCGGTGGTGGTGGCGCCTCGGCCTCGTGGAGGCGGCCCTCCCGCCGGGCGACGGCGAGCGTCCGGTAGGCGGCGTTCAGCTCGACGCTCCGGGCCACCCCGGCCTCGCCGGCGACGTCGGGGTGCGAACGGCGGATCTGGTCCCGGTAGGAGTCGCGGACCACGGACCAGTCGTCGTCGGGGCGGACCCCGAGCGCGCGCCGTGCCGCGGTCAGGTCCATCCGGGACCCGTCACCCCTGCAGCGCCGCGGCCATCGTGGCCACGTACCAGCTGGGATCGTCGGCGCCGCACAGCTCCCGCGCCGAGTGCATGGCGAGCTGCGCGACCCCGACGTC
>DMTU01000169.1:16171-18288 GCA_003476595.1 Acidimicrobiaceae bacterium
GCGAGCTGCGCGACCCCGACGTCGACGGTCGGGATCCCGAGCCGGGCCGCCGTGACCGGCCCGATCGTGGAGCCGCACGGCAGGTCGGTGCGGGTGACGAAGCGCTGCGTCGGGATGCCGGCGTCCGCACAGGCCTGCAGCAGGATGCCGACCGACTCGGCGTCGGAGGCGTAACGCTGGTTGGCGTTCACCTTCACGACCGGGCCGCCGTTGAGGGCGACGTGGTGCTCGGGTTCGTGGCGGTCGGCGTAGTTGGGGTGCGTGGCGTGGGCCATGTCGGCCGAGACGCACAGCGACCCGGCCAGCGCGGCGTGCAGGCCGGCGCGGTCGGTTCCCGCGGCCAGGGCGATGCGCTCGAGCACCGAGGCGAGGAGCGCACCGTCGGCCCCGGTCGCGCTGGTCGAGCCGACCTCCTCGTGGTCGTAGAGGCAGACGACCGGCACGGACGGGGTGTCCTCGGGGGCGTCGAGCAGGCCGTGGAGCCCGGCGAAGGAGGAGCAGAGGTTGTCCAGGCGCGGCGCGCTGACGAACACGCCGTCGACGCCGGTGCGGCGCGACGGGGTGAGGTCGTGGGCCATCACGTCCCAGGCGAGGATGTCGCCGGCGCCGACGTCGAGGCGCTCGGCCAGCAGCCCGAGGAACCCGGCGCCCGACCCTCGGTCGCCGTCGAGGTCCCACATCGGCGCGAGGTGCGTCTGGGGGTTGAGCTTGAGCCCGTCGGTGCTGATCTCGCGGTCGAGGTGGATGGCGAGCTGGGGGACGCGCAGCAACGGCGCGTCGATGCGCACCAGGCGCAGCTCGGGTCCGTCCGGGGTGGACACCGACACCCGTCCGGACAGCCCGAGGTCTCGGTCCAGCCACGAGTTGAGCAGTGCGCCGCCGTAGACCTCGACGCCCAGCTGGCGCACGCCGGCCGTGACGTGGTCGGGCCGGGGCTTGATGCGCAGGTTCGGGCTGTCGGTGTGGGCGCCGACGATCCGGAAGGACCGGACGGCGCCGGCGGGCTGGCGCCAGGCGATGAGCGACCCGCCCCGGCGCACGTAGCGACCCCCCGCGCCGGTGGGCAGCGCCCGGTCCAGCGGTGCCTCCTCGAAGCCGGCCGCCTCCAGGAGCGCCGCTGCGGTGGCGATGGCGTGGTACGGCGAGGGGGAGTCGTCGATGAACCGGCACAGCTCGTCGGCCACGGTGCGGTCGGGGGCGGCGGTCTGGGGCATGCCCCGATGCTGGCACGCCACCCGTTTGGGCCGTGGTTCGGGACGGCCGACAGGATGAGCCCGTGGCAGCGTCCCCGACGACCGTGGTGGTCGTGCACCGCGATCGACCCCGGCTGCTCGCCGCCACGCTCGAGGCGCTGGCCGCCCAGACCGTGCCGGTGCGGGTGCTCCTGGTCGACTCCGGCTCCACCGAGGACAACCACCGCGAGGCGCTGTCGCTGCTGCCGCCCGGCTCCGACGTCGTCCGCATGGGGCGCAACGGCGGCTTCGGTCCGTCGGCCAACGCCGGCTGGCGCCGCTTCCTCGCCGCCCACGAGGGGGAGTGGGTCGGCCTCTGCCCCCACGACGCCCTGCCGGCCCCCGATGCGATCGAGCGGATCCTCGCCGCCGCCCGAGCCCGGCCCCGCGCCGGGTTCGCCTGCGGCGACTACGGCGACGGCTGCACCCCGGTGGTCGACCCGTACTTCGGCTCCATCCTGGTGCCTGCGACGGTGGAGGAGGGCTGGGAGCCGGCCGGCTACCCGCACGGCACGCTGCTGCTCGCCCGGCGGGGCGCGCTCGAGGACGTCGGGCTGTTCGACGAGCGGTACTTCGCCTACTGCGAGGAGGCCGACCTCGGGCTGCGGGCCGCGGCCGCCGGCTGGGAGGTCGGCCTCGTGCGCGGCGCCCGGGTGTTCAACCCGAACATGTCCAACCCCCGCCCGGTGATCGACTACCTGATGGTGCGCAACACGCTGCTGCTCGTGCGCTCGCACTCCGGGCGGTACAAGGCCTCCATCCGGTTCTGCATCGCCGTCGCCCAGCTCTGGACCGAGCGCCGGCGCAGCCCCTACCACCACACCCGGGCGCGCCTGCACGCGCTCACCGACTTCCTGCGTGGTCGCTGGGGGCCGCCGCCGGCCC
>DMTU01000068.1:0-6549 GCA_003476595.1 Acidimicrobiaceae bacterium
GTGCACTCCACCACCAAGTACCTGGGCGGGCACAGCGACGTCGTCGGCGGCTTCGTGGCCACGAACGACGACGAGGTCGCGGAGCGGATCGGGTTCCTGCAGAACGCCGCCGGCGCGGTGCCCGGCCCCTTCGACTGCTACCTCGTGCACCGGGGCTGTCGCACGTTGCACCTGCGCATGGAGCGCCACAGCGCGAACGCCGAAGCCGTCGCGTCGATGCTCGTCGACCACCCCGCCGTCGCCGAGGTGCGGTGGCCGGGCCTCCCGGACCACCCGGGCCACGACGTGGCCACCCGTCAGATGTCCGGCTTCGGGGGCATGGTCAGCCTGCGCCTGCACGGCGGGCTTGACGCCGCGCTGCGCCTGTGCGAATCGACGGAGGTGTTCACCCTCGCCGAGTCGCTCGGCGCCGTGGAGAGCCTCATCGAGCACCCGGGCCGGATGACGCACTCGTCGGTGGCGGGGAGCGAGAACGAGGTCCCCGACGACCTGGTCCGCCTGTCCGTGGGCATCGAGGCCGTGGACGACCTGGTCGGCGACCTGGAGCAGGCCCTCGACCGGTGCTGACCGTCCGCCGTCACCTCCTTCGGCTCCTCGTCGTCCTCATCCTCGTCGGCGCCGCCGCCGCACCGGCCGGGGCGCAGTCGGACGCGAAGGCCCAGCGCGACGAGGTCCAGCGCAAGCGAGCGGCCCTGGCCGCCGACATCGACGTGCTCCGCGCCACCGACGCCCAGGTCGAAGCCGCCCTGCGCGCCCTGCAGGGCAACGTGGCCGCCCGCGCGGCGGACCTCCGGGACGCCGAGCGCCGGGCCGCGAGCGCCCAGGCCGAGCTCGAGGCGGCCGCCGCCGAGGTCGAGGCCAAGCAGACCGAGATCGCGGTGCTCGACCAGGCCGCCAAGGACGTGGTCGTCGCCGCCTACATGCAACCGACCGCCTCCGCCGGGATCCTCGATGCCCTGGCCACGTCGACCATCGGGGAGGCCGAGCTCAAGCAGGCGCTGCTCGAAGCACGGTCGGCCAACCAGTTCGACGTCCTCGACCAGCTCGAGCGAGCCCGGGACGACCTGGAGGTGGCGCGCGCCGCCGCGGAGTCCGCGACGGTCGCCGCCCGGGAGCAGCAGGCCGCGGTCGGCGAGCAGCTCCAGGAGGTCCAGCAGGCCACCAGCCAGCAGGAAGCGGTCGTCGCCGAGGTGCAGGACCGCCTCGATCACCGTCTCTCCGAGGCCCAGAGCCTGGCCGAGCTCGACCGCGAGCTCGCGGCCCAGATCGAGGAGGAGCAGGCGCGCCTCGCCGCCGAGCTCGAACGCCAGCAGCGAGCGCGCGAGCAGGCCGAGGCCGCCGCCGCGGCCCGGGCTGCCGCAGCCACCCGGAGCGCATCCGAGAGCCGCCGGTCGGCGCCGTCCGCTCCCCGGCCGACACCGACGACGGCCCCCGCCCCGCCCCGCACCATCGCCATCACCGGCTCCGGGAGCATCGTGTCGGTCCGCGGCATCCGGGTGCACAACAGCATCGCCAGCTCGGTGGCCGACATGCTGGCCGCGGCAGATGCCGCCGGCATCTCCCTCGCCGGCGGCGGCTACCGCGATCCGGCCGGCCAGATCGCCGTGCGCCGCAACAACTGCGGCACCAGCAGCTACGCCATCTACCAGATGCCGGCCAGCAGCTGTCGGCCTCCCACCGCCCGTCCGGGGACCTCGATGCACGAGCGCGGCCTGGCCATCGACTTCACCTACGGCGGCCGGATCATCAGCTCCCGCTCGTCGGCCGCCTTCCAGTGGCTGAACGCCAACGCCTCCCGCTACGGGTTCTACAACCTGCCCAGCGAGCCGTGGCACTGGTCGGTGAACGGCCGATAGTCGCCGTTGGTTGTTCGGTGGGCGCAGAGGGACTCGAACCCCCGACATCGTCCTTGTAAGGGCAGCCGAGCCGGACGCCGGCGAACGTCAACGATTCAAAACAGCAGGTCAGGGCCGCTGTTCGGACACGGGCGAGCGGCGGCGTACTGCAGCGGATGTGGGGACGATGTGGTGAACTGGCAGACCTCTCGCCAGAAACTACCTGCTGGCCGGGACTCACCAGCTCCGGTCAGGGCGAGCCCTTGATCTCGTTGCGGTTTCGGCCTGAGTCTGGGATGCGGAGGGTGAAGGTGGAGCCGCGGCCGAGGGTCGATTCGACGTCGACGGTGCCGCCGTGGGCTTCGGCGATGGATCGGGCGATGGCGAGGCCCAGTCCGCTGCCTCCTCGTCCCCGGTCGCGTGCCTGGTCCACGCGGTAGAAGCGGTTGAACAGCCGGTCAAGGTGCTCGGGGGCGATGCCGGGCCCGTCGTCGGTGACCCGGATGGCGACCCCATCGCGGTCGACCTCGGCTTCGAGGGACAGTGTGGCGGAGGTGGGCGTGTGGGTGAGGGCGTTGGTGACGAGGATCGACACCGCTTGGAGCAGTCGCTCGGGGTCGGCCACGACTTCGACGTGCACGGGGACGTCGACGGTGATCGTGCGGTCGGGTTGGACGACTCGGGCGTCGGCGGCGACGTCGTCGAGGAGCTGGCGGATGTCCACGGTTGCCGGCTCGATGGGGATCGCGCCTTCGTCGAGGTTGGCGAGCAGGAAGAGGTGCTCGACGATCGTGGACATGCGCTTGGCTTCGCCTCGGATGCGGCGCATGGCGTCATCGACCGCGTCTTCGGAGGTGAGCAGGCCCTGGCGATGCAGGTCGGAGTAGCCCATGAGGGTGGTGAGCGGCGTGCGCAGTTCGTGGGAGGCGTCGGCCACGAAGGAGCGGAGGCGAGCCTCGGTCTCGGCGGTGGTGTCGAGCATGAGGTTCATGGCCGAGCCGAGCGTGGCGGCTTCGGTGTTGGCCGGGCTCTGGGGGACTCGTTCGTCGCGTCGCCCGTCAGTGATGGCGCGGGCGACTTCGGTGGCGGAGCGGATCGGCTGGATGCTGAGCCGGTTGACCCAGGAGCCGACGATGAGGACGAAGGCAGCGATCGCGGCCACGGCGACGAGGGCGGAGACTTGGAGGCTGCGGATCGCGTCGTCGATGGGCTCGGTGGACTGTCCGATGACGAGCGCCAGGCTGTCGATGTCTTGGATGATGACGCGCATGTCGATGTCGTTGTCGGAGGTGCCGATGGTGACTGGCTCGTTGCGGGGAGCCTGCCGAATGTCGTCGATGTCGGGAGCGAGCCCGGGGTCCGAAGCCGGTGCGGCGGACGTGATCAGCGCACCATTCACAACGACGCCGACATAGAGCTCCCCAGTGTCGGTGGGTGGGGCGGGCTCGGGCGTTGTCAGTCCCGAGGCCACGCTCGAGCCGCGGTCGGCGACGAGGGTGAGTTGGCTGTCGAGCTGATCGAGGAGGACCTGCTGTTGTCGCCGTTGGACGACGAAGAACGCCGCGATGACGACGAGCAGGCATGCGCCGGCGGCGACGGCGAGTCGGGCCCGGAGGGTCATCTGGGTTCTCTGATCGAGTAGCCGACGCCTCGCACCGTGTGGATCAGTGGCGTCTCGCCGCTGTCGACCTTGCGGCGGAGTCCCGAGATGAAGGTCTCGACGATGGCCGACTCGCCATCGAAGTCGTACTCCCAGACGTGGTCGAGGATCTGGGCCCGGGTCACGACACGACCGACGTTGGCCAGCAGCAGCCGCAGGAGCTTGTACTCGGTTGGGGTGAGATGGACGGGTTCGCCGCCCACGCGCACCTCGTGGGCGTCCTCGTCGAGCACCACGTCACCGGCCCGCAGCTCCCGGTGTTCGAGCTTGCCGGCCCGTCGCAGCGCCACATGTACCCGGGCCACCAGTTCCTCGAGCGCGAACGGCTTGGTGATGTAGTCGTCGCCGCCGCTGGTCAGACCCCGGACGCGGTCTTCGGTGGCTCCACGGGCGGTGAGGAACAGCACCGAGCCCGCCCAACGCTCGGCGCGCAGTCGGCGCAGGATCTCGAATCCGTCGATGTCGGGCAGGTTGATGTCGAGCACGACGACGTCGAAGGGTGCGGTCCGCAGGCGGTGGAGTGCGTCGGTGCCGTTGTCGACCGCAGCGACATCCAGGTCCTGGACCGTGAGTGCCGAGGTCACGAGGAAGCGGATGTTCTCCTCGTCGTCGACGACGAGCACCTTCGGGCGGTCCACCCGAAGAGCATGACAGCGGTGTCCGTGGTTCTCCTGGGCAGAACCTGGAGAGTTCCTGAGGACCCAGCCGAGATCCCCAGGAAACCCGAAGGGTTCACCAAAGGGGTCCCGAGGGTCGGACCCGATGCTTGGGTCCATGCCGCACGCATCCGCTTCGACTGCGATCACGATCTCGGGACTGACAAAGCGATTCGGGTCCCTCACCGCCGTCGACGACCTCACCGTCGACATCCCCACCGGCGGTGTCGTCGGCCTGCTCGGACCCAACGGCGCCGGGAAGTCCACGGTGATCCGCATGCTCCTCGGCCTCATCCGACCCACCTCGGGGTCGGGGACCGTGCTTGACCATCCGATCACCAACCCGGAGGCGTTCCTCCCCCGCGTCGGCGCCCTCATCGAGGCGCCCACCATGTACCCGAAGCTGTCGGCGGAACGGAACCTGCGCAGCCTGGCTCGCCTGGCCGGCGTGAGCGACGGCCGGGTCGCCGAGGTCCTCCACATCGTCGGCCTCACCGGCCGCGAGCAGGACCCGTTCGGCGACTACAGCCTCGGCATGAAGCAGCGACTCGGGATCGCCGCGGCGCTGTTGCGTGACCCGGAGGTGTTGGTCCTGGACGAGCCGACCAACGGCCTCGACCCGGCCGGGATCGTGGAGATCCGCGACCTGCTCGTCAGCCTCGGCCGCCAGGGCCGAACCGTCGTGGTCTCCAGCCACCTGCTCGCGGAGATCCAGGCCGCATGTGACCGGCTCGTGATCATCAAGCGCGGCCGGCTCGTGTTCGAAGGCCCCATCCATGAGCTCCTGACCCACACCACTGACGCCGTCCGCCTCGCACCCGAGCATGCCGGTGAGCGGGACCACCTCGCCCAGATCCTGTCCGAAGCCGGCGTCCGGGCGGTGCCCGATGGTGAAGAACTGGTCGTGGACGGCTGCCAGGAGCCGGCTGCGCTCAACCGGCTCGCCGCCGACGCCGGCATCGTGCTGCGCGAGCTGCACCGGGAGCACCAGGACCTCGAAGACGTCTTCCTCCGACTCACCACCACCGCAGCATGAACCGCCAGCGCAGCCGACCCCACCTCCAGAAGGAGAACCCCGTGTTCGCCTCGTTCCGATCCGAGCTCCTCCGCTTCCGCACCACCGCCCGCACCGGCGCCATCGCCATGTCCACGCTCGTGGCGCTGGTCACCATCTTCGCCTTCACCGGTGTCGAGCCCCGACAGGAGGGAAGCCGCCCGGCACCCGGCGCCGCAACGGATGCGTCATCGCTGTTGGCCGAGGCCGACGGCGTGCTCGGCGGCCTGATCCTGGCGTCGTCGATGGTCGGGATCATCGCCCTCGCCCTGACGGCCCTGTCGGTGGCCCGCGACTTCGAGCTCGGCACGATCCGGGTCCTCCTCGTGAACCAACCCAACCGGCTCCGGTTCCTCGCCGGCAAGCTCGCCGCCCTGTCCGCAGTGGTCGTCGCATCGGTCGCCGCTGCAGCCATCGTCGCCGGCGTCCTCGGCCTCGGCCTCTCGGGCAGCACCGACGCCGACACGTCCGCCTGGTCGGCATCGGCCACCCTCGCCACCTACGCCAACCTCACCATCGCAGCCCTCCTGTGGGGACTCTTCGGCGCCGCCATCGCCGTCGTCGCCCGCAGCGCCTCGACCGCCATCACCGCCGGCGTCGCCTACTTCCTCGTCGGCGAGAACCTCCTCGGCCTCGTCTGGGACGACGCCGGCGACTGGCTGCCCTCGGGCCTGCTCGACGCCCTCGTCTCGGGCGGTTCCCCCGGTGTCGCCTACCTGACCGCCGCCGCCCTCCTCCTCGGCTACGCCGTCGTGGCGACCGCCACCCTGTCCACCGTGTTCGCCCGACGTGACATCACCGACTGAGCAGCCCGTTCCATCGCCGCAACACCACCACACGCTTCCGCAGGAGCCACCCATGTCGTCATGCTCGACCAACACCAGCACCCTCAGATCACCGAGCGACGATCCGCGCAGCCGCCGTCTCACGGCATCTCGCACAGGTCGCGTCCTCGCTCCCGTGCTCGCCGCCATCGCGCTGGTGATCATGGCGGCTTGCAGTGCCGACCCATCTGACGAGGACGCAACCGTCGCCGAGCCCGTGCACGAGCCGACGCACGACGTGGCGGTGCCTTGCGATGCCGACCCGGAGGTGTTGACGACCGGGGGCGGGGTCGACTTCGTCCGCACTCCCGATGCCTGCTTCGAGGGCCTCCCCGACTGGCCCTATGAGCCGCAGTACGTCGAGATCGACGGCCTGCGCCAAGCCTACGTCGACGAGGGGCCAGCCGACGGCGAGGTGGTGCTCCTGTTGCACGGGCAGCCCTCGTGGTCGTACCTGTACCGCGACATGATCTCCATGCTGGCCGACGCGGGCTATCGGGTGGTCGCCATGGATCACCTC
>DMTU01000068.1:6635-11219 GCA_003476595.1 Acidimicrobiaceae bacterium
CCGCTCTGACAAGCCGATCGATCTCGACGCCTACTCCTACCTCGGCCACAACGACCGGCTCGAGACCTTCATCGACGAGCTGGCGTTGACCGACATCAACGTGTTCGTCCAGGACTGGGGCAGCCTCATCGGGCTCCGCGTCGCCGGGCTGAACCCTGACCTCTTCGCCACCATCGCCGTCGGCGACGGCGCTCTCCCGGTCATCCCCGACGGCGTCGAGCCGTTCCCACCGGTCGAGAACCCCGACGAACCGGCCGACATCCCGTCGATCTTCGCCGCGATGCCGGAGCAGCAGGTCCCCTTCTACGACGGCTGCGAACTGCTCATCGGCGGCGACGGCGGGGCCGGCAACTTCGGGGACTGGATCGTCTATGCGATGACCGCCGAGTCGTTCCACGCGTCGGAAGTTGTGGAAGCGATGACCTGGTTCGATCTGACGCCCGAGGAGGAGGCTGCCTACGACGCCCCGTTCCCGAGCCGGATCTACATGGGCGGGCCCCGGACCTTCCCGTCGTTGGTCAACGAGGTCCCCGGTGAGACGGCGGAGGCGTGGGAGGGACTGATGGCCTTCGACAAGCCCTTCCTCACGCTCTGGGCCGCCAATGACCCGGGCAACCTCGGCCAGTGCGCCACCCAGCAGAACCTCATCGACTCGATTCCGGGCGCCGAGGGCCAACCCCACGACCGCCTCGCCGAGGCCAGCCACTTCCTCCAAGACGACCAGGGCACCGAGATCGCCACTCGCCTCGTCGACTGGTACGCCACCCTCGACGGATCCGGCGACGAGACCGCAGCCGGCGACGAGCGCGTCGGCTACGAGCTCCTCGAACGCATGGACGACGGCACGCTTCGCGCCTGGATCTCCGCCGACCCCATGACCCTCGAGGAGTTCGAGGCCATCGAGATCCCCGACAACTGGTTCAAGAACCAGCCCCGGGAGTCCTCCGTCGACGGCGGCGAGTTCGCCGCCTCGCCCGGCGCCGACGACGTCGTGTACGAGGAGTACTTCGGGTTCCGCTGGTTCCACTCTGCGACCGTCGTCGAGGTCGGCGTGCCGGTCGACGACGAGGGGCTGCTGTCGGGCGCGCTCGTCGAGAAGGTCCACGAGATCAGCTATGCGCCGGGCAGCACCGTGATCGCGCTGGTCTCCCCCGAAGGTGAGACCTACGTGCGGATCGGACGCGACGCCGGGCGAGCGACCGACGAGGCGACGCTGCCGACCGGATGGGCGATCGACGAGATCGACGTGCCCGACGGCTACACGACCATGCTCCCCGTGCCGACCCTGGTCATCCGAACCGACAACCAGGACTCGTACCAGGGCCCGGTGAGCGGGCTGTGAGGTGGTGGATCCCGCTGCTCGTCGGCGTGGTCGCGGTGACGGCCTGTAGCGACGACACCGACGCGACGCCGCCTCCCGAGGTGGGTTCGAGCGAGCCCGCCGAGGAGGATTCGGGCCCGACTCCGAACCAATCGACCACGACGACCGACGGTGCCGCCCCGGCTCCGGAGGACACGTCGACGGCGGAACCGGACTCCGGGACCGACCGCGAGCTCCTCGGGTATCGCGCGTCGCTGTATCCGACCGACTTCCCGACGGAGCGCAAGAGCCTCAGCGGCACCCACGAGATCGTCGACGCCGGCTTCCCTCGCGACGTCACCCTCGACGACATCGAGATCGAGACGATCGACATGCCGTACCCAGCGCTGATGTACACGCGAGATGACGACGAGATCTTCGTGATCGGCGGTACCCCGCTGGCGATCGACAACTACGTCAGCCTCATCGACGGCCTCCCGCCGGGAGAGAACGAGACGGATCCGTACTTCGCGAAGTACGACCCGACGACCGGGAACATCGTCTACCTCGACCTGGATCGGGGGTCGGGCGTTCCCTACCTCGGCGGCGCCCTCGTCCATGCCGATGGCTACATCTACGTCGTGTCCCAGTCGCACTTGTACCGGGTCGAACCGGAGTCGATGAGGATCGAAGCGTCGGTCGACCTGCCGACCGACGACCCGGCGACGGTCTACAACGGCCTGGCCGTGAGCCGCACCGGACAGCTCATCCTCAAGTCCCTGTCGTTCGGCGGAGGAGCCGCGAACCTGTCGCTCGTCGACCCGGCGACCCTGGAGGTCGTCTTCTCCCTCGACTGCGACTGCCGCTCCCCGCGGCTCACCCTGGCCGTCGACGGCAACGGCGTCGAGCACCTCTACCACCTCAACCGGGAACAGACGTTCCGCTACGTGGTCGAGCAGGACTCCTTGACGCTGGACGAGACGTGGATCGCCCGTTTCGACCCCGACGGCACCGGCATGAACCAGGAGCCGACCTCTCCGGTGGTCGTCGACGGCCAGGTCTTCTACACCACCAACACCAGCGTCGACGCGACACTGCCGATGCGAGTGTTCTGGCAGGACGTGAACGCCACCTACACACCGGACATGCCGCCCCTGGAAGGCCCACTCCTGTTCGAGGACCCCGACAATCGCGCCGGCTGGAGCTTCTCCGGCCTCGCCGCCGACGAGGCCACCGGCATCTTCATGGCCGTCGACCAACAACGAGGCCTGACCAACGCCTTCCGCCCGACCGACGACGGCGGGATCGACATCCTCTGGCAGCGAGAGCTCCGGGTGAGCGCCAGCAACACCCATGTGACCGATCGCCAGATGGTCTACATCACCGACTTCGTCGACGGCTCGAACCACCTCGTGGTCCTCGACCTGTTGACCGGCGAGGAGATCGTGCGGGTCCCGACCCCGGCTGCCCGGGCGACGATCGGAGCGATCCTCGTCACTGCCGACGGCGACGTGTACCTCGCCAGCAACGAACCCGGAGAGCCCACCGGGTTCCTCATTCGTCTGTCCGTCTCCCAGGAGTAGCGCCATGCCCCGATTCCTTGCCGTCGTCCTCGCCCTCACGCTGACCGCGACCGCCTGCGGCGACGATGCCGACAGCGACTCCCCCGCCGCCGATGTGGTCGCAGACGAGCACGCAACGCCGTCGACGACCGAACCGCCGTCAACCACGGCACCGACCACAACGCAAGCACCCGTGGAGTCGGAAGCGTTCCCGCTCTCCGATGCGTTGTGCGACGACCCCGCCAACATGACGACCCTGCTCGAGTCACCGTCCGCCGACGCGGCCCTCTCCGCCGGAGAGTTCAACGCTGACGAGATCGAGCGGATGGCCGCCGCACCGACCGACGGCCCGATCTACCTGTTCACCGCGACCTCGTACCGGGAGTCCGCCGAATACCCCGACAGCCGCGACAGCGATCTCACCGGCCGGGACGCGGCCGAGTTGCACGACCCCGCCGAGCTCCTCACCGCCATCGGCGCCCGAACCGTGTACGAGGCCGACGTCGACAACCAGATCGACGGCGACGACATCGTCTGGGAGTCGATCACCATCGTCGAGTACCCGTGCCCGGTCGCCCTCCTCACGATGATCACGCACCCGGACTACCAGGCCAGCGCCATCCACGAGACGGCCGGTGCCGACAAGAGCGTCTCGATCGTGGCGGACCCCCTCCCCATTCCGCCACCCACCGATCCGGACCAGTCCGGGGCCACCTTTCCACCCACGGCCGAGGACCCGTCATTCGATCTGATCCATCTGATGGACTTTCACGACATCGCCCAGTACGAACCCGGCGCGAACGAGCCGGAGCGGACCGGGCGAGAGGCGTGGGATACGTACCAAGCTGGAGGCACCGGAGCCTCGGCCCAACTGGGTCACTATCCGACCGCCGTGCTGGAGGTCCAAGGAGTCCTGTCCGGCGACGATCGCACCTTCGACCAAATCTTGATGGTGCACATGTCCAGCAGGGCCGGCTTCGAGGCCCTGCTCGCCGACAACACCCGCCAAGACGGTCGCTACCACCGCTACGCCGCCCTCCAGAACAACTACTCGATGATCACCTACCCGGACCTCTCCCAGATCCCGTACGCGGGCAGCGGCGCGGAACCCCAGGAGTAACGCCATGCCCAGTGCCTTCGCAATCCTCGTCGCCATCGCCATGCTGGTCACCGCGTGCGGTAGCGATGCTGGCGAAACCACCGCCGACGGCGTCGCCGATCCCGACCCGGCACCCTCGACCACGGGGACGACCACGTCAACCACCGTGACACCGACGGCCACGGTGCCACCGGCGACCACCACCTCCACCGCTGCGGACACTGCAGCGAACGAGCCGAGCTTCGGCCAACTCGATGCCGACCTCCTGCCGAGCCTGCTCCAGTCGGGGTACGACGGTCCGTTCTTCATGATCAACCTGATCGAGTTCCGAGACCAGGCCGTCTACGCCGACGGACGCGAAACCGACCTCACGGGCGAGGAAGCCAACAACATCTACGGACAGACCGGCGTCCAGGTGCTCTTCGAAGGCGGCATGCGACCGGCCCTGCAGGGACGGGTGGTCGCCGATCCGACGGCCCCGACCATCCCCGCCTGGGACCAGGTCGCCATCGCGGGCTACCCGAGCTACCAGGAGTTCCTCGCGATGATCCAGAACCCGGAGTTCCAGGAGGGCGTCGAGCACAAGGATGCCGGCGTCGCAGCCACGACCGTCATGCCGTCGG
>DMTU01000068.1:11367-12093 GCA_003476595.1 Acidimicrobiaceae bacterium
CGCTGCGAGTCGTCGACCCGCCTCCGGCCGCTGGACTACCGCCGGCTGACGCCCCGGTGGCGCTGTTCGAGCTCTTCTCCCACGACGGCACCGGCATCGCCGACCGACCCGATCCGCTGACCGACTACCTCGACGGCCTCGCCACGTCAGCGACCGCCGCCGGGGGCATCGCGCTCGGCTCCTACGACGTGCAGGGCACGATGATCGGCGACGGCCGGGAGTGGGACGAAGCCCACCTCTGGTGGTTCGCCGACCAGGCCGACCTCGACGCGCTCCTGACGAACCCCGACCTCGCCGACCTCACCGCCGCCCGCGACGGCGTCCTCACCGACCACTACCGTCTCGTCCTCGACGGCGTGCAGGTCGAGCCCCTCGGGCGGGAACCGTGACCGGCGCCGACGCGCAGCGCCTGAGCCGACGTCGGCTCCTCGAGCTGGGCGGACTCGCCGGGGTGGCAGTGCTCGTCGGCTGCAGCGACGACGACACGACACCTCAAGGTGCGCCGACGACCAGCGGCGCATCGCCGGCGAGCACGACGACGTCGACGTCCTCACCAACCACAACGACGGAGGCCCGACCCATGCCCGAGTTCGTCCGCACACCCGACGAGCGGTTCGAGGGACTGGTCGGCTTCGACTACGAACCGCACTACCTCCAGACTGCCGAAGGCCTCCGACTCCATTACCTCGACGAAGGACCCGGCGACGCCGGCGTGGCGCTACTGCT
>DMTU01000068.1:12247-13074 GCA_003476595.1 Acidimicrobiaceae bacterium
CGACCTGGAGCTACCTCTACCGCAACGTCATCCCCACCCTCGCCGCAGCCGGCTACCGCTGCATCGCCCCCGACCACATCGGCTTCGGCAAGAGCGACAAGGTCACCGAAGACGACTGGTACACCCTCGACGCCCACGTCACCACCCTCCAGGACTTCATCCAGGAACTCGACCTCACCCAGATCACCCTGCTGTGCCAGGACTGGGGCGGACCCAACGGGTTGATCACCGCCGTCGACCTCCCCGACCGGTTCCAGCGCCTCGTCGTGATGAACACCTGGCTGCATCACGACGACTACGAGTACACCGACCAGCTGCGCAACTGGAACACCCTGAGCCAGACCCCCGGGTTCGACTTCGGGGTCGTGGGCTTCCAGATGGCGCCGTGGAGCGTCGACGAGGCCCCGACCCTCCAGGCCGCGTACGCCGCACCGTTCACCGACGAAGCCTCGAAGACCGGCGCCCGGCGCTGGCCGTGGATGCTGCCCTTCGCCGAACCCGAAGCCGGCGGCGCCGACCGCCAAGCCGCCGCCCATGCCGCCCTCGCCGACTGGGACGGGCCCGTCAACGTCATCTTCGGCGACTCCGACGGCGTCTTCACCGCCGAATGGGGCCAGCAGTTCGCCGACCACCTCGGCGCCACCTTCGACCTTCTTCCCGGAGTGGGCCACTTCGTCCAAGAAACCGGGCCCCTCGTCGCCGAGCTCATCCTCGAACGAGCCTGAACGCAGCGACAAGGCCCCTCCTCGCCCTTGACGAGAAATGGGAGAGTGTCCAACGACGCCACGGCATACGGACGAGCGGCGGTGGTGCGTCCTCGTCAGGCG
>DMTU01000068.1:13199-13762 GCA_003476595.1 Acidimicrobiaceae bacterium
GAGCTGGCGGAGGACGATTCGCTCGTGGCCGAGTGAGCCCCCGCTGACGGTGCGACCGGGTGCCAGGCCGAGTGTGGCCTCGCGTGCTGTGAGGTAGAGCGCCGCCGCATCTTCGGTGCGAGGGGACTCAGGGCTGTTCGGCCACAGATCGTCGCCTTGCGATCGAGATTCCTCGGACCCGCCCCACGGCTCCTCAGTCTCGCGCCATCACCAAACCCGCAGCCCATACTCGTCTGGGACATGTCACCGAGGCTTCGTTACACGGGTGATCTGCCGGCGACTGACCCCCGAAGAACCCGGCAGACGCCCCCTCTCCCCCGCCCTGCGTTCGTCGTCGGCGGCCCCATCCTCGGAGGGATGTGTTCACCTGCAAGGAAGATGTCGAACCGATCGGCCGGACGCGAAGGCGCTGTTCAGAACGTCGCGAACTCGTCCCCGAGCGCCAGAATCACGGTTTCGTCCCCACAAGAGATGTGGGGAAATTGCGGGCATCACACTGCGTCGAGCTCACAGCAGCGCGCATTTCCGCAGGTCACAGACGTGGGCGCAGAGGGACTCGAACC
>DMTU01000068.1:13966-14759 GCA_003476595.1 Acidimicrobiaceae bacterium
AAGCGCTCTAGCCAGCTGAGCTATGCGCCCGAGGGGGGCGAACGGTAGCGCTCGCCGCCCGGCCGCACCGGACCTGCGACCCTTCCCGCAGCGCTCGGGCCACGATGCAATGGACAGGACCCGCACCATCCGAGGGAGCCCCCATGCCCACCTTCGTCGTCCCGCTGGACGGATCGAGCTTCGCCGAGCGAGCCCTGCGCCACGCCGCCGCGCTCGCCGCCCGCCACGCGAGCGGGTCCGGTGGCGGGCGGGTCCTGCTGGTCGCGTGCACCTGGCCCGAGGACCCGCCGATCGAGGCCCGCCTCCAGGACCGCGCCGACCTGCTCCGCGGTCTGGTCGACGTGGAGGTCCGGATCATGGATGGGGCCGACCCGGTCGAAGGCATCCTGTCGACCCTCGACGCCGGTCCGGACCGGACCCTGTGCATGGCTACCCACGGGCGGGGCGGGCTCCGATCCGCGCTGCTCGGCTCGACTGCGGAGGCGGTGCTGTGCCGGGTCACCGACCCGGTGGTGCTGGTCGGGCCCGCGACGCGGAGCACGGTGCTCCCCGGCGAGCACGGACGCCTGCTCGCGTGCTCGGACGGGTCGCCGTTCGCGGATGAGATCGTCCCGGTGGCATCGACGTGGGCCGGGGACCAGCACATGGACCTGTGGCTCGTCGAGGTGATCCAACCGGACGAGGGCATCCACGCGCCTGGCGAGCCACCGGTCCTGGAGCTCCGCCGCGCTGCGGAGGGACGGCTGGCGGCGCTGGGCCAGCGCGTCGACGAGCGGGACCGGGAGGTGCAGGC
>DMTU01000017.1:0-6767 GCA_003476595.1 Acidimicrobiaceae bacterium
GGAGCGCCAGCGAGCAGCCGGCACGCGGCGCGGCGGAGCCGACCGCCATCAGGATCGCGCCCGGTAGCTGGACCGGGAGCCGACGTGCTCCTTGTTCAGCCGCTTGCCGAGGTGCAGGCCCTCGAGGAGGAACTCCACCGCCGCGGCCATGGCGGCGGCGGACTCGTCGCCGTCGGTGAGGCCGACGACCTGGGCCTTGAGCCCGGGCATCTCCTCGGCGAGGGCGGCGAGGTCGGCGGAGGAGATGTCGTCCCCGGCGTCGACGATGCGACCCTCCTCGAAGGCGTCGATGACGTCGCGGAGCATCGCCGGGTCGGTGCGCTCGCGGAACACGGTGAGCACCGCGGCCTTCACCAGGTGCTCGGCGATGACCTCGTCGCGGCCGTCGTCGAGGGACTCGATCTCGATCTTGCCCATCGTCGATGCCGCCAGCGCATCGAGGTCGGACACGCGGGGCACGACGATGTCCTCACCGTGGCGCAGGGCCCGCCGAGCGGCGTTGGCGATGAGCACCTCGTGGTTGGACACGGTGAGGCGCACCGACACGCCGGAGCGCTGGTTGACGTGGGGCGACTGGCGGGCCAGGTGCGACAGCGTGGCCACGATCTGGCTCATGTAGCTCGGCATCGCCGAGTGGATGCCCTCGGCCTGGAGCGGCGTGGACTCCTGGGCGGCGATGATCATCTCGGTCTCGACGTCGAGGGGGTAGTGGGTGCGGATCTGGCTGCCGAAGCGGTCCTTCAGCGGCGTGATGATCCGGCCGCGGTTGGTGTAGTCCTCGGGGTTGGCCGACGCGACCAGCATGACGTCGAGGGGCAGGCGCACCTTGTAGCCCCGGATCTGCACGTCGCGCTCCTCGAGCACGTTGAGCAGGCCGACCTGGATGCGCTCGGAGAGGTCGGGCAGCTCGTTGATGGCGAAGATGCCGCGGTTGGTGCGGGGCACGAGGCCGTAGTGGAGGGTGAGCTCGTCGGAGAGGTAACGACCCTCGGCGACCTTGATCGGGTCGACCTCGCCGATGAGGTCGGCGATGGAGGTGTCGGGGGTGGCGAGCTTCTCGCCGAAGCGCTCGTCGCGGTGGACCCAGTCGATCTCGGTGTCCTCGCCCATCTCCTCGACCAGGTCGCGGGCGTAGCGGGACACCGGGTTGTACGGATCGTCGTGGATCTCGGAGCCCTTGACGATCGGCATCCACTCGTCGAGCAGGCGGGTGAGGGAGCGGATCATGCGGGTCTTGGCCTGGCCGCGCTCGCCGAGGAAGACCACGTCGTGTCCGGCCAGCAGCGCGTTCTCCAGCTGGGGCATGACCGTCTGCTCGTAGCCGAGCACGCCCTCGAAGAGCGGCTCACCGGCCCGGATCTTGGTGACGGCGTTGCGCCGCACCTCCTCCTTCACCGGCCGGGACTCCCAACCGGACTCCCGGAGCGCGCCGAGGGTGGACGGGAGGCTGGACGGTGCTGCCATGGGGCCAACCTATCGGCCACCCCGAGGGCGTCGACCTCGGTCCTCGTAGGCTCCGGCGCCGATGACGCTCCCCGACCAGTGGCTGGCCGCACCGGCCGACGAAGACCTGCGCCGCACCTTCGCCGACCCCGATCTGGACGACTCCGGTTGGGAGCCCATCGCCGTGCCCGGCCACTGGCGGTCGACGCCGGCCTTCGCCGACCACGACGGCCCGCTCCTGCACCGGGCCCGCTTCGAGCAGTCCCCCGGTGCCGGCGACCGGCGGTGGTGGCTGCGCTTCGACGGCCTCTTCTACGAGGGCGACGTGTGGCTGGACGGCACCTACCTCGGCGCCACGGAGGGCTACTTCTTCGCCCACGAGTTCGAGGTCACCGAGCAGCTGCGGGCCCGCAGCGAGCACCAGCTCGCCGTCGAGGTGGCGTGCTCGCCCCAGACGAACCGCGCCCACAAGCGCAACATCACCGGTGTGTTCCAGCACTGGGACTTCCTGGACCCGGACTGGAACCCGGGCGGCATCTGGCGGCCGGTGCACGTCGAGGAGTCCGGGCCGGTGCGGATCCGCCACCTGGTCACCCGCTGCCTCGAGGCCACCCCCGCCCGGGCCGTGCTCTCGCTCACCGCCGACCTCGATGCCGCGGAGGCGACCGAGGTCCACCTCCGCACCACGGTGGGCGCCGCCGACCACGGCACCGACCGCACGCTGGCCGCCGGCGCCAACACGGTCGAGTGGACCGTGACGGTGGAGCGCCCGCAGCTGTGGTGGCCCCACGCCCTCGGCGACGCGCACCTGGAGCAGACCACCGTCGAGGTGCGCGTCCGCGACGCCGTCGGCAGCCGCGTGTCGGACCGGCGGCGGTTCCGCACCGGCCTGCGCCAGGTGTCCATGCGCAAGTGGGTGCTGTCGGTCAACGGCGAGCGCCTGTTCTGCAAGGGCGCCAACCTCGGGCCCACCCGCATGGCGCTCGGCGAGGCCACGCCGGACGAGCTCGCGGCCGACGTCGAGGCCGCCAAGGCCACCGGCCTGGACCTGCTGCGCGTCCACGGCCACGTCGGCCGGCCCGAGACCTACGACGCCGCCGACCGGGCCGGGATGCTGCTGTGGCAGGACTTCCCGCTGCAGTGGGGCTACGCCCGCTCCATCCGGCGCCAGGCCCAGCGCCAGGCCACCGAGATGGTGGCCATGCTGGCCCACCACCCCTCCGTGGCCATCTGGTGCGGGCACAACGAGCCGATGGGGCTCGACATCTCGCCCGAGGCCTTCACGGAACCGCACCGCCTCGCCGGTCTCGGCCTGCGCGCCCTGGTCTCCCAGCAGGTGCCGACCTGGAACAAGACGGTGCTGGACCGGACCGTCAAGCGGGCCATCGAGGCCGCCGACGGCACCCGTCCCGTCATCAAGCACTCGGGCGTCCTGCCCCGCCTGCCCGCGCTCGAGGGCACCGACAGCCACCTCTACTTCGGCTGGTACTGGGGCGACGAGCGCGACCTCCCAGGCTTCGCCCGGGCGATGCCGAGCCAGGTCCGCTTCCCGACCGAGTTCGGCGCCCAGGCCGTGCCCGAGACCGACGACTTCATGGATGCGGCGCAGTGGCCGGACCTCGACTGGGACCGGCTGGGCCGCACCCACAACCTGCAGCTCGCCCTCCTGGACCGCCACGTGCCCCGCGAGGGCCGGACCTACGAGGAGTGGAAGGACGCCACCCAGGCGTACCAGGCGACCCTGCTCCGCCACCACGTGGAGACGCTGCGTCGGCTCAAGTACCGCCCGACGGGCGGCTTCTGCCAGTTCGCCTTCGCCGACGCCCACCCGGGGGTGACCTGGTCGGTGCTCGACCACGAGCGGGTGCCCAAGGCCGGCCACGCCGCCCTCGCCGAGGCGTGCCGGCCGGTGATCGTCGTCGCCGATCGACCGCCGGCCGCGGTCGCTCCCGGGCGGGCCCTCGCCCTCGACGTCCACCTCGTGTCGGACCGCAGGGTCGACCTCACCGGGACGGTCGAGGTCGAGGCGTGCTGGGAGGGTGGCGGCCACCGGTGGGCCTTCACCGGCGACGTGCCCGCCGACGCCTGCGTGCTCGTCGGCACGGTCCAGCTCGAGGTCCCCGACGCCCCCGGCGAGCTCGTCATCGCGCTAAGCGGGGAGGTGGGCGACGACCGCCCCACCAACGAGTACCGCACCACCATCACCGCGTGACCCCGGGGTGATTGCCCCCCGTCGTGGGGGTGCGGGTACCGTGCGAATCCATGCAGACCATGGAGCAGTCAGCCTCGTCAGGGGGTGCGGGCGCTGGGGTCGAGCCCGTGAACCCTCCACGCCGCCCCGCGCCGTGGCCGGTGCAGTTCTACCGATCGGCCGTGGGCAAGAAGTGGGTCATGGCCATCACGGGCATCATGCTCATGGGCTTCGTGTTCGGCCACATGGTCGGCAACCTCAAGATGTACCAGGGCGCCCACGCCCTCAACGTCTACGGCGAGTCGCTGCGAGAGCTGCTCTACCCCCTGCTCCCCCGCACGCTCACCCTCTGGATCATCCGCGTCGGGCTGATCCTCGCCTTCGTGTTCCACATCCACGCGGCGGCGAGCCTCACCCTGATGAACCGCCGGGCCAACGCCGGCGGCTACGAGAGCAAGCGGTCCTGGCAGGCGGCCAACACGGCCAGCCGCTCGATGCGCTTCACCGGCATCGTGATCCTCGCCTACCTGATCTGGCACCTCGCCGACTTCACCTGGGGCTGGGTCAACCCGGACTTCGTGCGCGGCGACGTCTACCGCAACGTGCAGGCGAGCCTCACCAACGCGATCCCCGCCGCCATCTACGTGCTCGCCACGCTCGCCCTCGGCGTGCACCTCTTCCACGGGGCCTGGAGCCTGTTCCAGAGCCTGGGGTTGAACAACCCGAAGTACAACAGCTGGCGCCGCGGGTTCGCCATGGGCTTCGCGGGCCTCATCACCATCGGCAACCTCAGCTTCCCGTTGGCCGTCGTCTCGGGCGCCGCCTCCGACGACGTCTGCTACGAGGAGGGTGACCGCATCGTCACCTGCGAGACCGTGTTCGCCGAGGCCATCGAGGACGGCCGCCTGAGCATCGAGCAGTACGACGAGCTCGGCGACGGCGAACGACTCAGGATCATCAAGGCCTACGAGGCCAACGAAGAGCTCCGCTTCGAGGAGGGCACGTCGTGATCGGCAACCTGGACTCCGCAGTCCCCCCGGGGGACATCGGTGACAAGTGGACGCAGCACAAGTTCGACATGAAGCTCGTGGCGCCGAACAACCGGCGCAAGTTCGAGGTCATCGTCGTGGGCACCGGCCTCGCCGGCGCCGCCGCGGCCGCCACGCTCGGCGAGCAGGGCTACAAGGTCAAGGCGATCACCTACCACGACTCGCCCCGCCGGGCGCACTCGATCGCCGCCCAGGGCGGCATCAACGCCGCCAAGAACTACAAGAACGACGGCGACTCGGTGTACCGCCTCTTCTACGACACGGTGAAAGGCGGCGACTACCGCTCCCGCGAGGCCAACGTGCACCGCCTGGCCGAGGTGTCCGGCGACATCATCGACCAGTGCGTCGCCCAGGGCGTCCCCTTCGCCCGCGAGTACGGCGGCATGCTCGACAACCGCTCCTTCGGCGGCGCCCAGGTGTCGCGCACGTTCTACGCCCGGGGCCAGACCGGCCAGCAGCTCCTCCTCGGCGCCTACCAGGCGCTCATGAAGGAGGTGCACGCCGGCAGCGTGGAGCTCATCACCAAGACCGAGGTCCTCGACCTGGTGGTCAAGGACGGCGTCGCCCGGGGCGTGGTCACCCGCGACCTGCGCACCGGCGAGGTGCAGCGCCACTCGGCCCACGCCGTGCTGCTGTGCACCGGCGGCTACGGCAACGTCTTCTACCTGTCGACCAACGCCAAGTACTCCAACGCCACCGCGGCGTGGCGGGCGCACAAGAAGGGGGCGGCCTTCGCCAACCCCTGCTTCACCCAGATCCACCCGACGTGCATCCCGCCGTCGGAGGAGTACCAGTCCAAGCTCACGCTCATGTCCGAGTCGCTGCGCAACGACGGTCGCGTGTGGGTCCCGAAGAACCCCGACGAGACCCGTCCGGCGTCCCAGATCCCCGACGCCGACCGCGACTACTTCCTCGAGCGCAAGTACCCGAGCTTCGGCAACCTCGTCCCCCGAGACGTCGCCTCCCGCAACGCCAAGACGGCCGTCGACGCCGGCCAGGGCGTGGGCCCCCGCAAGAACGGCGTGTACCTCGACTTCGCGGACTCGATCAACCGCCTCGGCGAGGACGCCATCCGGGAGCGCTACGGGAACCTGTTCGACATGTACGAGCGCATCACGGACGAGAACCCGTACCACGAGCCGATGCGCATCTACCCCGCCGTCCACTACACGATGGGCGGGCTGTGGGTGGACTACCACCTCATGTCCAACGTCCCCGGCCTGTTCGTGCTCGGCGAGGCCAACTTCTCCGACCACGGCGCCAACCGGCTCGGCGCGTCGGCGCTGATGCAGGGCCTGGCCGACGGCTACTTCGTGATCTCCTACACGCTGGCCAACTACCTGTCGGGCCTGCTCGGCGAGAGCGCCGTGTCGACGGACGACCCGGTCTTCGCCCAGGCCGAGACCGACGTGGCCGACCGCGTGAACCAGTTCCTGTCGATCGGTGGCACGAAGTCCCCGGACTTCTTCCACAAGGAGCTCGGCAAGATCATGTGGGACTACTGCGGCATGGCCCGCAACGAGGCCGGCCTGCAGAAGGCGCTGTCGGAGATCCCCGCCCTGCGCGAGGAGTTCTACAAGGACGTGCGCGTGCTCGGCTCGGGCGAGAGCCTGAACCAGAGCCTGGAGAAGGCCGGCCGCGTCGCCGACTTCCTCGAGCTCGGCGAGCTGATGTGCAAGGACGCGCTCGACCGCGCCGAGTCCTGCGGCGGGCACTTCCGCGAGGAATCCCAGACCCCGGAGGGCGAGGCCCTCCGCGACGACGAGAACTTCTCGTTCGTGTCGGCGTGGGAGTGGACGGGCGACCCGGCCACCTCCATCCGCCACGAGGAGCCGCTCGTGTTCGAGAACGTGGCGCTCACCCAGCGCAGCTACAAGTAGAGGACCCCCTGATGAAACTCACCCTCAACATCTGGCGCCAGGGCAGCATGCAGGCCAAGGGCGAGATGCGCACGTACCAGCTCGCCAACGTGTCGGACGACATCTCCTTCCTGGAGATGCTCGACATGCTCAACGAGCAGCTCATCGCCCAGGGCGAGGAGCCCGTCGAGTTCGAGCACGACTGCCGCGAGGGCATCTGCGGCT
>DMTU01000017.1:6825-8459 GCA_003476595.1 Acidimicrobiaceae bacterium
CGACATCGAGCCGTGGCGGGCCGCGGCCTTCCCGGTGGTGAAGGACCTCGTCGTCGACCGCACCGCGTTCGACCGCATCGTCGCGGCGGGCGGCTACGTCACCGCCCCCACCGGCTCGGCCCCCGACGCCAACCTGATCCCGGTCCCCAAGGACGCGGCCGACGCGTCGTTCGACGCCGCCGCCTGCATCGGCTGCGGCGCGTGCGTCGCGGCGTGCCCGAACTCCGCCGGCCAGCTGTTCACCGCCGCCAAGATCGAGCACCTCAACCTGCTGCCCCAGGGCCAGGCCGAGCGCGACTCCCGGGTGCTGGAGATGGTCGACACCATGGAGCAGTACTTCGGCTCCTGCACGAACCACGGTGAGTGCACGGCGGCGTGCCCCAAGGAGATCCCGCTCGACTACATCGCGTTCATGAACCGCGACTACGTCCGGGCCCAGCTCCGCAACCGCAAGCTCGCCGGACAGCGCTGATCACGCCGTAGCCTCGGAACGGATGCCCCACCATCCCCTCCGGTTCCTGAAGCACGCGGCCATCGGCGCCGCAGCAGGCACCGGCGCGGTCGGTGGGGTCGGCCTGCTCGCGTTCGTCCAGGCCCGCCTCGCCGGCATCGGGGGCGCGGCGTCGTACCCGGTGCACTGGCTCGACGGCGACGTCGGCCCCGCCCACCCCTCGGCGCACCGCGTGGTGTGGCTGGGCGACAGCCTGGCCGCCGGCCTCGGCGCCATCGCGCCCGACGTCAGCCTGCCGCGGCTCGTCGCCTCCCACAGCGACCGGCGCACCCGCCTGCACGTGTTCGCCACCCCCGGCGCCACGAGCGTCGACGTCGTGGAGCACCAGCTGCCGGCGCTGCTCCAGCTGTGCCACGGGCTCGGGCAGATCGGGCAGCGGATCGATGCGGTGGGGGTCACCGTGGGTGCCAACGACATCGCCGCCTTCACCAGCCGGCGCCGCTTCCGGCGCAACATCGCGTCGATCGCCGACTCGATCGACGGCGCTCCCCTGATCCTGGTCTCCATCCCCGGGTTGGCCGATGCCCTCCGCCTCCCCCACCCGCTGCGAGCGCTCGCGTCGGTCCGGGGCCGCTGGCTCGACCGGGTCCTGCAGCAGGCGGCGCGCCGCAACGACCGCATCCACTACGCCAACGTCTGGCAGCGGCCGCCGTGGATCGAGCGTCGCCACCGGGCCCACTTCCTCTCCGGCGACCGCTACCACCCCTCCGGCGCCGGCTACGCCGTGTGGGCCGACCGGGTCGCCCACGCCTTCGAGGTGGCGCTCCGCCCGGCCGCTTCGGCCTGACCCCGCCTTCGGGGCCCGGCGGCACCGGTCGCTAGCGTTCCGAGGTGCGCTTCCGCTCCCAGCTCCCCATGCAGGCCTTCCGAGGATTCTGCATGGGCGCCGCCGACGTCGTCCCGGGCGTGTCCGGCGGCACGGTGGCCCTCGTCTTCGGCATCTACGCCACGCTCGTCGCCCAGATCCGCCAGGGTGCCCGCGCCCTCGGGCAGCTGGTGCGGGGCCGACCGGGCGGCTTCGTCGAAGAGCTCCGCGAGGTCGAGTGGCGGTTCCTGCTCCCGTTGCTGCTCGGCATCGGCGTCGCCCTGTTGTCCCTGGCCAGCGTCATCAGCCACTTCCTGG
>DMTU01000127.1:0-634 GCA_003476595.1 Acidimicrobiaceae bacterium
GCCAAGTCGGCCGAGGACGACATCGCCCGCAAGACCGGCACCCCGACCGGGACGGCCCGCAAGAAGCTCTCGACCAGCAAGCGGCTCGGCAACCAGCAGCGCACGGATGAGGCGATCCGCAACGGTGACCTGTCCACCGAGCAGGCCAACGAGGTGTCCTCCGGCGCCGATGCCTCACCCGAGGACGAAGATGACCTGCTCGACACCGCCCGGCGGCATCGTCTGAGCGAGCTGCGCAAGCGGGCCGCTGATGCCCGGGCCAAGGCCGACCGCGACCGGGAGGCCCGTCGCCGCCGCCACCAAGCCCTACGTGGTGTGCGCCGCTGGACCGACGACGACGGCATGGGCAACCTCCACCTGCGACTGCCGCCCGAGGACATGGCCGAAGTCGACGCCGCCCTCAAGCCCCGCATCGACCGGGCCTTCGCCGACGCCCGCCACGCCGGCCGGTTCGAACCGGTCGAGCGCTACGCCGCCGACGTCGTCCGCGACCTGCTCACCGGCACCACCGACACCGACAGCACGCCGGCCCGGCGCAGCCAGGCGGTCCGGCCCGACAAGAAGGTCATCGCCCTCATCGACCTGGCCGCCCTCAACCGCGGTGCGGTCGAGGGCGACGAGACCTGCGAGATCG
>DMTU01000127.1:778-3917 GCA_003476595.1 Acidimicrobiaceae bacterium
GGGCGACGAGACCTGCGAGATCGCCGGCGTGGGGCCCGTGTCGGTCTCCGCGGTCCGGGCCCTGCTGTCCGATGCGTTCCTCGCCGTGGTCATCAAAGACGGCATCGACATCCGCCACGTCACCCACCTCGGCCGCCGGGTCACCGCCACCCAGCGCACCGCCCTCGAGGCCCGCAGCGGCGGCGCCTGCGAGATCTGCGGCAGCCGCTACCTCCTCGACATTGACCACAACGAAGGCTGGACCCTCACCCACGACACCCGCCTCGACGACCTGTCCTGGTTCTGCTGGCACTGCCACGCCACCAAGACCCGCCACAACCTCCGAGTCCAAGGCCCCATCGGCGCCCGCTGGTTCATCGACCGCAAGACCGGCCAACGATGGCACCCACCCCCCGACGAACCCCGGGAACCGCCGCCCGACGCAGGCGGTGCGGGAGACAGCGCGGAGCCGGCGCAGCCCGAGCTCTTCACGCTGGCGGACTGACGGGACGCAGGTCGGACGGGAGCCGGGAAGTACCGTCGCGGCCATGGCTCCGGGCACGGCGACGACCCTGCGACCCAGCCTGAAGCGCAAGGCACCGGGCACGCGGCGCGAGCGGGAGCTGTGGGAGCGGGGCCACCAGGTGGTGGTCGGCATCGACGAGGTCGGCCGCGGCGCATGGGCCGGTCCCCTCACCCTCGGGGCCGTCGTCATCCCCAAGGACAAGCGGCTCACCAAGGTGCGCGACTCCAAGATGCTGACCGAGCGCGAGCGCGAGGTCATGTACGAGCGGATCGTCGGGTGGGCCGACGCCTGGTCGGTCGGTCACGCCTGGCCCGACGAGTGCGACGAGCTCGGCATGTCCGGGGCCCAGCGCCTCGCCGCCCGCCGGGCCATCGAGGGCCTCGGGGTCGTGCCCGACCAGGTGCTGCTCGACGGGAACTGGGACTTCGTCGGCAGCGGCAACGTGACCAAGATCGTCAAGGGCGATGCCACCTGCCTGTCGATCGCTGCGGCATCGATCGTGGCCAAGGTGACGCGGGACCGGCTCATGCGTGAGTGCGCCGACGCGCACCCGTGGTTCAGCTTCGAGACCAACAAGGGCTACCCGTGCCCCCGGCACAAGATCGCCCTCGCCGGCGTCGGCCCCTCCGCCATCCACCGGCGCAGCTGGGTCTTCATGGAGCACCTGCCCTGGGCCGGCGCCGTGCGCTCGGTGCCCGCCCACCTGCGGCCGGACGACTCCCAAGGGACCCTGTTCGCATGACCGATCCACGCGACGCCGAGCTGGCGCGGCTGCTGAGCGAGGTCCGCTCGCTGCGCCTGCAGCCGCAGGACTGGGACGCAGTGGACGGCCACCTCGCCGCCATCGGGTCCGGCGACCGCAGCCGCATCGACGACCTGTCCCAGGCGGTGTTCGAGGCGCGAATCCGGGGCCGCTTCAGCGGCCCGCGGGGGAGCGCGGGCGTGGCGCCCACCAAGCAGACGTCGGTGCTCCCGATCGTCGGCCTGGTCTGCGGCGGCCTGCTCGTCGGGGTCGGCGCCCTGCTGGGCGGCGGGCCGATCCTGTGGGGGATCGTCGCGCTCGGGGTCTTCGTGTTCGGGATCGCCTTCGCCGGCTCACGCGTCGCCCACCGGCCTCGTGGCGAGGCCGACGACGAGGACGCCGTCGAGCCAGTGCCGATCCCCGATCAGGTCGCGCTGCGGGTGAACGCCATCGGGCGCGCCCACGGCGCGGGGCGGTAGCTCGCCCCGGGCTCAGCCCTCGGGGGAGCGCAGCACCAGCTGCGGGGCGCCGTTGCCGTCCTGGGAGGGATCGGGCACGACGTCGAGGGTGAGGCCGTCGAGCTGGTCGTTGATCTGGCCGTCGACCATCAGGGTCGTGCCGTGCTGCTCGGTGACGACGTCGTCGGCCTGGGGCTCGGCGGCGAAGTCGATGCCGAGGCCGACCTCGCCCTCCGGGGCGGGGGCGGGGAACAGGCGGACGCCGTGGCCGTCGGGGATGTCGTTCTGCTGGCGGACCGCCTCGAGGGTGGCGGCGGCGGCGGGGGTGCACTGGAGCATGGAGCTCTCCTCTGCGATCGCGGACGTCCCACCGTAGGGAGGGATGCCGCGGATCCCCACGTGGTCAGCGGCGGAGCTGGCTCACCAGGCGCAGGACGTACCAGAACAGCATCATCACCGAGGCGAACAGCTGGACCGCCGCACCCACGTGGGCGTGGGACGGGTAGCGGGCCATGATCTGCTGGGTCTGGTAGAGGATGGCGCCGCCGGCGAGGGCGATCATCGCCACCGAGAACCAGATGCCGAGCTGGAAGCCGAAGAGCACCGCGACCACGATGAGTGCCAGGGCGGCGATGCCGCCCCACATCAGCATCGGGCGCAGGAACGACAGGTCCTTGCGGGTGACGAAGGCGACGACGGTGAGGCCGGCGAAGCCGACGACGGTGATGACCGCAGCGGCCGCGACGGAGCCTGAACCGTTCTTCGGGTCGTTGAAGACGTAGTACAGGAACGGGGCGAAGATCAGCGCCTGGCCGGCGGCCATGCCGAACAGGCCGGCGTACTGGAGGCCCTCGTTCTCGAGGTTGTGGGCGGCGGAGGTGGCCATCCACTGGATGACCATGAAGGCGCCGAGGATCAGCAGCCAGGCGCTGCTGGCGCCGGTGAGGAAGTCGAACATGGCCTCGGCGATGCCGGTCTGGAACAGGACCGTCTCGAAGGCCACGAACGCGCCGATGGCGAGCAGCAGGTGCTGGTACACCCGGATCACGAAGGCGCCACGCTCCTCGGCGTCGAGCGTGGCGACCGGCTGGGTCGGGGCGAAGGATTCCATGGCCCCATTCTGCCCGGAACGGGCGCGAACCGGACGGCGGGGGCGATGGCGTCGGCCACACCGCCCGTCGGTAGCGTCGCCGTCATGACCCCCGCCCGGTTGCGGCCTGCGCTCGCCCTGTCGGCCTTCACGCTGTTCGTCTGGACGACCCGGATCCGCAACATCTGGACCGACGAGTCGCTCACGACCACCGGCCAGCTCGGTCGCACCGCCCTGTCGGTCACCTTCACCGCCTTCGCGGTCGCCGTGCTCTGGCTGTGGTGGCAGGGACGCCGGCGTGGCTCGGTCGACCCCATCGTGAGCCCGGTGGTCCGCATGTTCGC
>DMTU01000127.1:4057-5149 GCA_003476595.1 Acidimicrobiaceae bacterium
GGTGGTCCGCATGTTCGCGGCGTGGACGATCGGGGTCTGGGCGGTGCGGGCCGTGCAGATCGCCACGGCCGGTCACGACGCCGCCTTCGTGGCGGTGCACACCGCGCTGGCCGTCGTCTCCACCGTGCTGGCCGTGTGGGCCGTCCAGGACGTGCGACGGGGGCTGGATCGTGGATCCAGCCCCCGTTCGCTCAGCTCGTCACGCTGACCGGCGTCGAGCGCTGATCAGCCCCGGCCCTTGCCCTTGGCCTGGGGCGGCAGCGGCTTCTTCGCCGGGCCGGCCGGGCCGCACACGTCGAGGTCGACGAGGGCCGTCTGGCCCCGGTCGACGATGACGGGCACCTGCTCGACGACCTGGCCGTCGATCTCGCAGGTCAGGGTCCAGGCCTCGATCAGACCGGTGGTGTCGACCGTCCCGGCGTCGAAGTACGCGAAGTCGAGGCGGAACTCCTGCTCCGGCACGGCGGCGTAGTTGATGACCCGGAAGACGTACTCCGCGCCGGCCTCGACGTCGATGAGGGTGACCGACTCCTTCTCGCCCGGGGCGTTGCCCGAGGTGGTCACCTGGGTCTCCTGCTCGCCCTCGACCCGGTACACCTCGAGGTCCAGGTCGTCGGGCAGGTCCCAGTCCAGATCGACCGTGACGACGTCGGCCGACTGGCTCGGCGACCACGCCACGTCGACGGACTCGCCCACCATCGGGATGGTGCCGGTCGTGGTGAAGCTGTGCTTCGGGTCCTCCGCGAGCACGTCGAAGCGCTTGCCCATGGCGAGCGGACGGGTCGAGGGGTTCGTGTGCCAGCGGAAGTCGCCGCCCGGCGGCACGGTCAGGACCGTCTCCACGGTGTCGGTGAAGGACCCCTCCCAGGTCGGCGTGGCGCCCGTGCGGGTGAGCCGCAGCGTGGCGCCCTCGACCGCCTGGCCGGTGACGATCGAGTGGGTCGCCGGGTCGAGCGCAGCCTCGAGGGCGATCAGGTAGGCCTCCCGGTTGCCCTTGCCGGCGTACTCGCCGGCGCCGAGGTACTCGTCGACGACCTGCGGGAACGGCGGGTGGAACTCGTCCGGGCCGATCTCGAACGTGTAGCCGAAGCC
>DMTU01000127.1:5242-8090 GCA_003476595.1 Acidimicrobiaceae bacterium
GTGGAACTCGTGCGCGCCGATCTCGAAGGTGTAGCCGTAGCCGCCGGTGGCGTTGTAGGACCAGTCCTCGGTGGTGCCGGTCGTGTCGTAGAGCTCCCAGCCGTGGATGTTGGCGTAGCCGTTCTGGGCCGTCATCCGGGCGCCGAGCTCCTTCATGGCGTCCTCGTCGGGGGCGTCGCCGACCGGGTTGCCGTCGGGACCGATGGTCTGTGGGTTGACGCCGTTCGGTCGCAGCACCAGGTTCGAGAAGGTGTGGTTGCTGATCAGCATCGTCACGTGGCGGCTGCTGACCAGCTCGCGCACGTTCTGGGTCTCGGGCTCCGAGAAGCCCTCCGGGCCGTGGTACGTCGGGTCGATCGGTTCGGCCGCCGCCCCGGGACCGCCGTGGAAGGCGCCGTAGTTGCGGTTGAGGTCCACGCCGACGCCGAAGCCTCCAGGGCTCTTGGCCAGGTCGCAGAACACCGGGATGCCGTCGACGCCGTCGAAGGGCCGGCAGTTCTTGCGCTTGTAGGCGTTGCCGGGCGTGGCGAGGATCGCCGTCTGGCCGCCGAGCGGGTCGTACTCGTTGAGCACGTTCAGGTCGACGAGCATGCCGTCGGTGATCGACTTCTCGAAGCCGTCGACGTTCACCACCGGGATCAGCACGGTGCGGGCCTGCTCGACGAGCGGCGCGATGCGGGCGTCGCCGGCTTCGTAGCCCTGCACGAGGTCGTGGGCGAACTCCATGGTGTGCTCGCCGGAGGGCCACTCGCGGGCGTGGTGCAGACCCATCAGCACGAAGCTCGGGCGCTCGTCGTCGGCGGCGTCGGAGTCGTTCACGTCGGTGGCGATCTCCACGCCGTAGATCGTCTTGCCCTCGATGCTCCGGTGGGGCAGCTCGAGCAGCTTGACGATGTCGGGGTGGTCGGCGGCGAGCGCCTGCATCTCGGCGTTGTAGTCCGCCAGGGTCCGGTAGGTGTCGCGCCCCGAGGGCAGGGGAGATGCATCGACCGAGGCCGCGTAGGCCTGGTTGGCCGCCTGGATCTCGGCCTCTCGCCGGACCAGGTCGGGGATGCGGACCTCGTAGGGCAGGTCGAAGGTCTCGAGCAGCACGAGGTCGGCCGGGGTGTGCAGGACGACCTCGACGTAGTCGTGGCCGGCGTGCTCGGTGACGTCGAGGCCGCTGTCGGCCAGCAGGTTCCGCTCGGCCAGGTCGGCGGTCACGGTGACGAGCTGGGGGGCGAAGGCCTCCTCGACGGTGCCGGTGAGGTCGTCGAGCAGCCCGGCCTGGGCGGTGGGCAAGGTGGCGAGCGCCAGGCCTGCAGCGAGGCCGGCGGCGACGGCGAGCCGGCGTCGTGGGGTGCGGTGCACGTGGTTCCTCCGTGTGTTCCCGGGCACGGCGGAGCGCCGTTCCGGACGGAGGGTTCGACAGGCGCCGAGCCACGTCCTGCTCTCGGTGGCGCATGCCACGGTTCTCGACTCGGTCGAAACGGGTAGTGGTGCCCGCGATGACAGATCTCGTGCTGCTCGCGTCGGTCGGTGAGGCCTTCGGTGAGGTGAACGACCTGATCCCGAACGCCGAAGCGGTGTGGCGGGTGCTCGCGGCCGTCGCGCTCGGCGCGATCGTCGGCGTCGAGCGGGAGGTCAACGACCAGCCCGCCGGGTTGCGCACGCACCTCACGGTCGCGCTCGGCGCCGCGGTGTTCGGTGTGATCTCCACCCTCGGGTTCTCCGAGTTCGTCACCGACCAGCGCGACGTCAACATGCAGTTCGACGTGACCCGCGTCGCGTCGCAGGTGGTCGTGGGCATCGGCTTCCTCGGCGCCGGGATGATCTTCCGCTCCGGTTCCAAGGTGCGGAACCTCACGACCGCCGCCAGCCTGTGGGTCACCGCCGCGATCGGGCTCGCCGCCGGTGTCGGCGACATCGGCATCGCCGTCGTCGCCACGGTCGCGCTGCTGTTCGCCCTGATGCTGCTCCGCATCCCGCGCGACGCCATCCGCAACCGCTTCACCCGATCGACCGCGCACGTGTCCGTGCGCGTCGCCGGGACCGCGGCCGCCGAGCCGGTGCTCGATGCCGTCCGCTCGCTCGACGGCATCCGGGTCCTCGCCGTCGGCTGGGGCAAGCACGACGGTGACACCGTCCTCGACCTCTCCCTCGAAGCCGACGCGACGATCCGGCCCGCACACCAGCTGGCGCCGATCGTGGCCCGGGACGACGTGATCTCGGTCAACACCGACGTGTTCCTGCGGTCCGAGGTCAGCGACGACGCCTGAGGTCCGCGGCGTTCAGATCTCCACCCGCGTCCCCACCTCGAAGATGCGGTCGGGCGGCAGTCGGAAGTAGTCGGCGGCGCTGGTCGCGTTGCGACCCATGACGCCGAAGAGGCGCTCCCGCCAGATCGCCATCCCCGGCCGCTTCGTGGCGATCACCGTCTCCTTGCCCAGGAAGTACGTGGCGTCGTCGGCGTGGAAGCCCTCGACGCCGGCGAGGTCCCGGGACAGGTCCGGGTCCTCCATGAAGCCGTAGTGCACGTCGACGCGGGAGACGCCGTTGCCCATCTGGCGTTCCCGCAGACGGCTCCGGCCCTCGATGCGGGGGACGTCGTCGGTGACCACGGACGCGACCACGACGCGCTCGTGCAGCACCCGGTTGTACCTGACGTTGGCGACGAGTGACGGTGGCGTCATCCCGGGGATGCTGAACAGGTACACCGCCGTGCCCGGTACCCGGGTCGGCGGGTCGTCGGCCAGGCCGGCCAGGTAGGTCACCAGGGGCGTCCGGCCGAGCTGGATCCGGTCGCGGACGAGGGACGGTGGCGTCATCCCGGGGATGCTGAACAGGTACACCGCCGTGCCCGGTACCC
>DMTU01000139.1:0-225 GCA_003476595.1 Acidimicrobiaceae bacterium
TCAACGTCAGCCTCGACTCCCTGCGTCGGGACCGGTTCCTCGAGCTCACCCGCCGGGACGAGCTGGACCGCGTCCTCGACGGCATCGAAGCGGCCAAGGAAGCCGGGCTCGACCCGGTGAAGGTCAACGTGGTGCTGGTCGGCGGGGTGAACGACGACGAGGTCGTGGACTTCGCCCGCTTCGGCCGCGACAACGACGTCACGGTCCGCTTCATCGAGTTCATGC
>DMTU01000139.1:505-729 GCA_003476595.1 Acidimicrobiaceae bacterium
GGTCCGCTTCATCGAGTTCATGCCCCTCGACGCCGACGGCGGCTGGGAGCACGCCCAGGTGGTGCCCCAGGCCGAGATCGTGCGACGCATCGCCGAGGTCTTCCCGATGGAGCCGGTGGTGCGGGGCCACGAGCCGGCCGAACAGTGGCGCTACCTCGACCGCCCCGCCGGCCGGGCCGGCGCGTCCGCCGGCGACGTGGTCGGCGTGATCCCGACGGTCACCC
>DMTU01000139.1:763-4207 GCA_003476595.1 Acidimicrobiaceae bacterium
GTGGTCGCCCAGGCCGAGATCGTGGCCGCCATCGACGCGGCCTACCCCCTCGACGCGGTCCCCGCCGCCGAGCGCGGTGCCGACCCTGCCGCTCGCTGGCGCTATCGCGACGGCCGTGGCCAGGTGGGCGTCATCGCCAGCGTCACCCGCCCGTTCTGTGAGTCCTGCGACCGGGTGCGCCTCACCGCCGAGGGCCAGCTGCGCAACTGCCTGTTCGCCCTCGACGAGTTCGACCTGCGCGCGCCGCTGCGCGAGGGCGGCACCGACGACGACCTCGCCGCCGTCATGCAGCGGGCGGTCGGCGCCAAGTGGGCCGGGCACGCCATCGGCAACGTCCAGTTCATCCGGCCCCGCAAGTCGATGTCACAGATCGGCGGCTGAGCGGGACCCGTCCATCGCGAGCACGAGCTTCCCGAACGTGCCGCCGGCCTCGACGCGCCGGTGTGCGGCCGGGGCTTCCTCGAGGGGGAGGACGTCGTCGATGCACGGGGTGACGTCCCCGGTCTCCACCATCCGGTCGAGCGCCGCCAGGTCCCGACCGTCCGGCGACACCCATGCGAACCCGTGGCGACCGAACCGGCGCTCGGGATGCCGGAGCGCCGGCGAGAAGGCAGCGACGGACGGGCCGAGGTTCGCGACGGCGAGCCCGCCGGGGGCGACGAGGCGGCGCAGCTGCCGGTGGGAGAAGCGCCCCGAGACGTCGTAGACCAGGTCGAACCGTTCGGTCAGCCCGGCGACGTCGGTGTCGTGGTGGTCGATCACGCGCCGTGCACCCAGCGCTCGGACCCGCTCGGTCCGGTGCCCGCCGGCGACCCCGGTCACGTCGGCGCCGAGCGCGGCGGCGATCTGGGTGGCGAAGGTCCCGACGCCGCCCGACGCCCCGATCACCAGCACCGATGAGCCGGGCTCGACCCGCGCCTTGCGCACCAGCACCTGGTAGGCGGTGAGCCCGGCGACCGGGATCGCCGCCGCGGTGACGACCTCCATCCGGTCGGGCACGGTCGCCAGTGCCGACGCCCGCGTGAGTGCGAGCTGCGCGTAGGTCCCGGGCGTCGCGAAGCCGTGGCGCGCCGGTCTCGCGGCGGCGTCGAACAAGCCGTGGACGCGCTGGCCGACCTCGATGCCCGACACCCCGTCACCCACGGCGAGCACGGTGCCGGCCGCGTCGTTGCCGGGGACCATGGGGAAGTGCCGGCCCAGGAGCGGCGCGAGCCGACCGGCGCGCAGGGCGGCGTCGAGCGGGTTCACCCCTGCGGCGCCGACCTCGACCAGGACCTGGCCCGGCCGGGGTGGGGGAGGCCCCGGGATCTGGCTGACGTGGAGGACGTCGGGGTCGCCGAACCGGTCGAAGGTGACTGCTCGCATGCTCGGAACATACCTGGAGTACGTACTCCAAGTTCGAAAAGAGGGGATCGGCGTCGCCCGGCCCGGCGTACGCTCGCCGTCGATGGCATCGACCCGGAGACCGCAGGCCCGGTCGCGGCGCTCTCTGAAGGAGGTCCTCGGGGCAGCTCGCGAGCTGTTCGGCGCTGGCGATGCCGCAGCCGTGACGATCGACGAGGTGGCGCTGCGGGCCGGCCGAACGAAGGGCAGCGTCTACTACCACTTCGCATCGAAGGACGAGCTGTTCGAGACGGTCTTCCTCGCTGAGCACCGTTCGTTGGTCGCTGCCGTCGAAGCGGCCACCGCAGGCCTCGAGCCCGAGGCGGCGCTTCGTACCGGCCTCGCCACCTACCTGCGGGCACTGGCGACCGACCTCGTCGCCGCTCGCATCACCGTCGTCATGGCCCCGGCCGTGCTCGGCTGGCGTCGGTGGCGGGAGTGCGATGGCGGGAGCTTCCGCCTCCTGGTCCTGGCGGCACTCACCGCTGCACGGGCGTCGGGTCGGCTGCGTCCAGGAGCGGAGCCCGACGTGCTCGCCGATCTGCTGCTCGGTGCGGTCACCGAGACGGCCGTCGCGATCGCGGCCGACGAGGATCCGGGGGCGCGGGCCGAGCTGGCGATCGAATCGCTGGACGGCATGCTCGACGCCGTCTTCATCCATGGCTCCTGAGGGCGGCCACAGGCGTCCCCTACACTCCGGCCGATGTCGGAGCGAGGACTGACCCACCTGGATCCTCTGGGCCGTGCCCGGATGGTCGACGTCACCCCCAAGGATCCGACGCACCGTCGGGCCATCGCCCGGGGCCGGGTGTCCATGCAGCCCGAGACCGCGTCGCTGGTCGCCCGCGGGGCCATCTCCAAGGGCGACGTGCTGGCGGTGGCCCGGGTCGCCGGCATCCAGGCGGCGAAGCGCACGCCGGACCTCATCCCGCTCTGCCACCCGCTGCTGGTCGGCTCGGTGCTGGTGAACTTCCGCATCGAGGACGACTTCATCGAGGTCGAGGCCCAGGTCGACACGATCGACCGGACCGGCGTGGAGATGGAGGCGATGACCGCCTGTTCCATCGCCTGCCTCACCATCTACGACATGTGCAAGAGCGCAGATCGGGCCATGGTGATCAGCGAGCTGACGCTGTGGGAGAAGACGGGTGGGCGCTCCGGCACCTACCGCCGCCAACCCGAACCGGGCGACGACGGCCTCGCCCGCTGACCGAACACCTGCTCGATCCGCCTCGCAGCATGCGTGACATCGTTCGCAGTTGCTTGTCACCGTGTTTCGGTTCGTAGTAGAACCGTAACGATCCCGGTCAGCAGTGCTGGCCTGCCCGCAACCGAACGAACATCGAAGACGCCCGGATCCACCACTCAGGTTCCGGGCGCTCCTACGGTGACAGACGACACACGAAAGCGAGGCGAGGAGCGTGACCATCATGGTGCTAGTGGTGCTTGCTGCGATCTGGGCTGCCGTTCTCCTGCCCCCCTACCTGCAGAAGCGCCGGGCGTTCCACCCGCACGCCTCGATCGGGGACTTCCGCAACCAGCTGGCCGTGCTCCAGCGCACGGGCGACCCCTACGCACCGGCGCCGATGCGCACCCCGACCGGTCGGGCCATGAGCCGCACCGACGCCCAGCGCCGTCGCCGCGACGTGCTCGCCACGCTCGCCGCCTCGGCCGGCCTCACCTTCCTCCTGGCCCTCCTCGCCGGCGGCTCCGTCTGGCTGCTCCACCTCACCGTCGACGCCGCCCTCCTCGGCTACGTCGCCATGCTCATGCAGGTCCAGCAGCAGCGCCAGGCCCCGGCCCGCACCAACGTCCGGTACCTGGCACCTCAGGGTCGCCCGTCGGCCACGCAGCAGGCGCTCCTGCGCCGCCAGGCCAACTGACCCCGGCTGCTGGCGCCGGCAGCGACCGGCGCGCCACGCTCGACGCCCTCGTCGGCGACATCCGCACCGACCTCGGCGCCGCCCACCGGGCCCGCGAGGTCGCCCTGCCCGCGTGCCGGACCGCGATCCGCCACGCCGGCCTCGCCATCCGCGCCGTCCACCTCGGCGGCGGTGGGGG
>DMTU01000139.1:4332-9268 GCA_003476595.1 Acidimicrobiaceae bacterium
GCGGCCCACGACGACCAGGTCGCCGCCTCCGAGGCCGCCCTGCGCACCGCGCAGGAGGCGCTGGCCGACCACCCCGCGGTGGCCCACGCCGGCTTCCTCCACGACGCCGAGAAGGAGTACGCCGAGGCCCGCCTGTGCGCGGCCATGGTCCGCGGTGAGGCCCTCGCCTCCCCGGCCGAGCTCGGCGTCATGGCGCACTCCTGGATGCGAGGCCTGGCCGAGGCCGCCAGCGAGCTGCGCCGCAACGTCCTCGACCGCCTCCGCTCCGGCGACCTCGAGGGCGGTGAGGCCCTCCTCGAGGTCATGGACGACGCCTACGACGTCCTCGCCTCGGTCGACCTGCCCGACGCCCTCACCGGCGGCCTGCGTCGCACGGTGGATTCGCTGCGAGCCGTCACCGAGCGCACCCGGGGCGATGTCACCACGACGGTCCTGCAGACCCGACTGCAGCGCGCCATCGAGTCCCACGGCGACGCCTGAGCCAGTTCGGCGGCCACCGCCACCGACGGTAAGGTGTGGCCTCCCTCGGGGGTGTAGCTCAGTTGGCTAGAGCGCCTCGGTCGCATCGAGGAGGCCAGGGGTTCGAATCCCCTCACCTCCACCCGACGGAAGATGTCGTGGAAGGGTCACACCAGTGGTGACCGGTCCACGACATCTTCAGTTCGGGAGGATGGTGACCTTGATGGCGCCGCTGGACTTGTCGGCCGCCGCCTCGAACGCGTCGGTGACCTGGTCGAGCGGGAACTGGTGGGTGGTCATCGCCGACAGCTCGGACTCGAAGCGACCGGTCAGCCGGGCGGCGGCGGCGTACTCCGGGCCCCGCTTGGTGGAGCCGTAGCAGAACGACCCCTGCAGCCGGAGCTCCTTCATCATCAGCTTCGACAAGTCCACCGGACGGGGCTCGGTGAAGGAGCCGAGCAGGACGATGGTGCCGCCCTTGCGAGCCGCCTTCACCGCGTCGCCGAGCGTGGGGGCGGTGCCGCCGACGGACTCGATGACCACGTCGGCGCCCCGCTCCTTGGCCCAGGCGATGCCCTCGTGCTCGCCGAGGACGGTGACGCCCATGGCGGCCGCCGCGTCGGCCTGGTGGGGGTGGCGGGCGGTGATGGCCACCTCGGAGGCACGGTCCCGGGCCAGCAGCGCGGCGCCGAGGCCGATGGTGCCGGCGCCGAGCACCAGCACCCGGCTGTCGGGACCGACGTCGCCGAGGGACACGCCGCGCAGCGCCACGGCCAGCGGTTCGGTGAGCGCAGCCACGGCCGGCCGGTCCGTGGTCACCGGGGCGAGGTTGGCGACCGGCACGTCGAGGACCTCGGAGAGGCCGCCGTCTGCCCCCATGCCCAGACCCCGGCCGAGGGCGCGGTCGCACAGGTGGGTCTGGCCGACCTGGCAGAACTGGCAGCGCCCGCAGGACACGTTGGGGGAGACGGCGTAGAGCACGTCGTCCAGGCCGGCCGGACCGT
Organism: Acidimicrobiaceae bacterium; assembly: GCA_003476595.1. Classification (GTDB taxonomy): domain Bacteria; phylum Actinomycetota; class Acidimicrobiia; order Acidimicrobiales; family Salinilacustritrichaceae; genus Salinilacustrithrix. Next base: position 5,796 of record DMTU01000139.1, read on the forward strand.
CGACGACGGTGCCGGCCAGCTCGTGGCCGGGCGCCGTGCCGAGCGGGCGGGGCATGGACCCGTGCCACCAGTGCAGGTCGGAGCCGCAGATGCCGCAGGCGGCCACGCGCAGGCGGGCCCGGCCATCGGCCAGCGGCCCCAGCTCGACCTCGGTCACATCGAGTCCATCGGTGGTCCACAGGGCACGGCGCATGTCCGGACCGTAGCCCCCGCTCCCTAGGGTCTTCGGGTGTGACCCAGACCGTCCTGCTGCTCCGCTGCCCCGACCGACCGGGGATCGTCGCCGCCGTGGGCCAGACGATCGCAGCCCTCGGCGGCAACATCGTCCACGCCGACCAGCACACCGATCGCGTGCACGACCTGTTCCTCCAGCGGGTCGAGGCCACCTTCCCCGACGGCGCCGACATCGAGGCCGCCATGCGCCCGGTCGCCGCGGCCTACGACATGACCTGGGAGATCCACCGACCGGGACCGCCGCCCCGCATCGCCGTGCTGTGCTCGAAGCAGGGCCACTGCCTCGCCGACCTGCTGTCCCGGGTCGACCTCGGCGAGCTGGACGCCGACATCCAGTTCGTCGCCTCCAACCACGACGACCACGAGGCGCTGGTGGCCCGCCACGGGGTGGACTTCCACCTGCTGCCCGTCGCCCCCGACGACCCGTCCCGCCAGTCCGCCGACATGCACGCCCTCGTGCGCGACGCGGACGTCGACCTCGTCGTGCTGGCCCGCTACATGCGGATCCTGCCCGAGGCCTTCATCGCCGACTTCCCGAACCGGATCATCAACATCCACCACTCGTTCCTGCCGGCCTTCGTGGGCGCCAAGCCCTACCACCAGGCCTACGAGCGGGGCGTGAAGCTGATCGGTGCCACCGCCCACTACGCCACCGGCGAGCTCGACCAGGGTCCGATCATCCACCAGGACGTCACCCCGGTCAGCCACCGCCACGAGGTCACCGACCTGATCCGGCTCGGCACCGACCTGGAGAAGTCGGTCCTCGCCCGGGCCGTGCGGCTCCACCTCGAGCACCGGGTCCTCGCCTACGGCAACCGCACCGTCGTCTTCGACTGAGGGGGACAGGGGAAGGCGGGTGCCCCGGCGAAACCTGCATCCGTGATCACCGCGACCAACCTCGCCGTCGTCCTCGTCGCGGTGCCCCTCGTCACCGCGTTCATCGGCTACATCACCAACTGGGCCGCCGTCCGCATGATCTTCTCGCCCGAGGAGTTCGTCGGCGTGGCGCCCTTCGGGGTGAAGATCGGCTGGCAGGGGGTGCTGCCGTCCAAGGCCGACACCTTCGCCGCCGACGTCGCCGGCAACGTCGGCGCGGTGCTGTCACCGGCGGAGCTGGCCGAGCGCCTCGACCCGGCCGAGATGGAGGCGCTGTTCGCCGACCGGCTGGACACCGAGCTGCCCGTCATCGTCCGGGACGTGGCCGAGATGCTGGCCCCTGGCACCTGGGACCAGATGGCGCCCGACGCCCAGCAGATGGTCATCGCCCAGATCAAGACCGAGGGGCGCCAGGTCGCCCAGGAGATCTTCGACGACCTGCAGGGCATCAGCCACGAGCTGCTCGACCTCGAGCAGCTCGTGTTCGACCTGCTCTCCGGGCCCAACGTGAAGCGCCTCGTCCGCCTGTTCCAGGAGATCGGCGGCAAGGAGCTCAAGGCCATCGTCCGCTTCGGCGGGTGGTTCGGCTTCGTGATCGGCTGCTTCCAGGCGCTCAGCTTCTCGATCTTCGACCAGTGGTGGCTGATGCCGCTCGTCGGCGGCATCGTCGGGCTCGGCACCAACTGGCTCGCCCTGCAGATGATCTTCCGGCCGATCGAACCGAAGCGCTACGCCGGCCTCGTCACCTACCAGGGCATGTTCCCCAGCCGCCAGGACGAGATCGCCCAGGACTACGGCCGGATCACCGCCCGGGAGATCCTCACGCCCGCCAACCTGCTCCGCCTCGTCACCGAGGGCGAGGCCGGCACCCGCATCGCCCAGGTCGTGCTGACCAAGGTGAGCGAGCGGGTGGACGCCGCCCGTCCCATGGTCGAGATGCTCACCCAGACCGAGGTCACCGACGCCCAGCTCGCCTCGGTGAAGATGATGGTGGTCGGCCGGGTCACCGAGTCGGTGCCGGAGATCCAGCCCGAGATCGAGGCGTACCTGGAGAAGCAGCTGCAGGTCGGCGAGCTCGTCGAGTCCAAGCTCCGGGCCATGCCGAAGCTGGAGTTCGAGCGGCTCCTCCGCGGCATCTTCGAGCAGGACGAGTGGATCCTCATCGCGATCGGCGGGGCGCTGGGCGCCGGCGTCGGCCTGCTGCAGGGGTTGGCCGTCCTGTCCGTGGGTTGACCAGACTGTCCCGATGACCGCACTCGAGTACGACGAGCGCCCCTGGGGCAACTACACCGTGCTGTCCGACGAGGACGACCACAAGGTCAAGCGGATCGTCGTCCACCCCGGCAAGCGGCTCAGCTACCAGACGCATGCCCGCCGGGCCGAGCACTGGTACGTCGTGAGCGGCACCGCCACCGTCACCCTCGACGGCACCGACCACCAGGTGCCCGCCGGCCAGTCCGTCGACATCGCCCAGGGCATGGCGCACCGCTGCGCCAACCAGGGCGACGAGGACGTCGTGTTCATCGAGGTCCAGCGGGGTGACTACTTCGGGGAGGACGACATCGTCCGCCTCGAGGACGACTTCGGCCGCAGCTAGGGACCCTCCCGGAAACGCTGCCGGCGTCCGCACGTCCCGGGCCTATGTTCTGCCGGTGCAGGGTTCACTGCGGTCCGGCCGGGTCCGGGCCTTCCTCGTCGCCGAGGCGTTCAGCGCGGTCGGCACCTGGGCGACCTTCATCGCCATCTGGGGCTACGCCGCGTTCGAGTTCGGGGCCACCGCCGGCGACGTGACGCTGTTCGGCGTCGCCCTCACGCTCCCGGGCGTGCTGCTCGGCCCGTTCGTGGGGACCGTGATCGACCGGATCGGACCTCGCGCCACCCTCGGCGTGGCCAAGGCGATCGGCGTCGTGGCCTCGCTGGCGCTGCTGCTCGCGGACGACTTCCGGACGCTCGCGCTGCTGTCGATGGTGCACGGCGTCGCCGGCGCCCTCACCGTGCCCGCGCTGCAGTCGCTGCCGCCCCGGCTGGTCCGCGACGAGGAGCTGGCCCGCACCAACGCCCTCGTGTCGCTCACCGACGAGGTCGCCATCATCGCCGGCCCCGTCGTCGGCGCCGTGGCCATCGGCTGGTTCGGCTTCCGGGGCGCGTTCGTGCTCACCGCCGCCACCTACCTGCTCGGCATCCTCGTGCTGCCGATCGTGCAGGTGCGCGACGTCGTCGATCCCACCGCCCACGGGCGCCGACCGGGCCTGCGCGACGCGCTCGAGGGCCTTCGCCTGGTGGCCCGGACCCCGGTGCTCCGGCGCGTCGTGGTGGCGATGAGCTCGGTGCACCTCCTCTACGGCGCCGCCCTGCTCGCCGAG
>DMTU01000139.1:9370-9683 GCA_003476595.1 Acidimicrobiaceae bacterium
ACGGCGCCGCCCTGCTCGCCGAGCCGCTGTACGTGCGGGACGTCCTGGAGCGCCCGCCGTCGACCTTCGCCGCGCTGCAGGCCGTGTTCGGCGTCTTCCTCGTGGCGGGCGGCATCGCGGTCGCGCGCCTCGGTGAGCGCGTGGCGTCGTTCGGTTGGGTGGTCCTCGGCGTGGGCGCGTCCGGCGTGACCGCCATCGTCTACCTCGGCACGCCCTCGATCGTGGTCGCCTTCGTCGGCGTCGCGGCCTGGGGGGTGTGCACCGCCCTGCTGTCCGGCCCGTCCCGCACGCTGCTGCAGCGCAACGCCCCGGA
>DMTU01000139.1:9810-10228 GCA_003476595.1 Acidimicrobiaceae bacterium
CTGCTGCAGCGCAACGCCCCGGAGTCGGTGCACGGACGGGTGATCGCCACCGACACCATGTCGGGCACCGCGGCCCAGCTGCTCGGCATCCTCTCCACCGGTGCGCTCATCGGGACGTTCGGCGTGTCGGCGGCCATGAGCGTGCTCGGCGGGGTCGTCGTGCTCGTCGCCGTCTGGCTGCGGCGCTCCGGGGCGCGGGCGGTGGCGCCCGTCCTCGTCCCCGAGGTCGTCGGGTAGCGTCGCCCACCGTGCCGACGCCGCTGGTCGCCCTCACCGTCGCCGGCGTCGACAGCGCCGGCGGGGCCGGGGTCCACGCCGACCTGCGGGCCTTCGCCGCCCACGGCCTGCACGGCGCCACCGCCGTGGCCGCCCTCACGGCCCAGTCCACCCGGGCCGTCGAGGCGGTGCACGTCGTCCC
>DMTU01000139.1:10381-10738 GCA_003476595.1 Acidimicrobiaceae bacterium
CGGCCGACACCGTGGACGTGGTCGCCCGGGTGGCCGAGGCCGACCGGCTGGCGAACCTGGTCGTGGACCCGGTGCTGGTCAGCTCGGCCGGTGTGGCCCTGTTCCCGCCCGACGTCCAGGACGCTCTCGTCGCCCGGCTCCTCCCGCTGGCCCGGGTGATCACGCCGAACCGCACCGAGGCCGGGCTCCTGGTCGGCCGATCCCTGCGCACCATCGCCGACATGGAGGCCGCCGCCGTGGCGCTGCTCGACCTCGGCTGCGAAGCGGTCGTGGTCAAGGGCGGCGACGCCGAGGACGAGGGCGACGATGCCGTCGACGTGGTCGCCGTCGGCGGTCGAGCCGAGCGGATGGTGCTGC
>DMTU01000139.1:10824-12111 GCA_003476595.1 Acidimicrobiaceae bacterium
GCGGATGGTGCTGCCCCGGGTCGACACCCCCAACGACCACGGCTCCGGATGCTCCTTCGCCGCGGCCACGGCTGCCCGCCTCGCCCTCGGCGACGACCCGCTCGACGCGGTCCGGGCGGCGAAGGACTTCGTGCACCGGGGCCTGCTCGGGGCCCGCACCTGGCGCCTGGGTGGCGGCCACGGACCCATCGACGCCTTCGGCTGGGACGGCTGACGCGACACCAGCACTGCCAGTTCGGGACGACCGCCCGGGGACCCGCCCTCCCGTTCTGGCAGTGCTGAGATCGCACCGGGACGGCTAGACCGTCGCCGTGCCCAGCGTCCTCATCACCGGCTGCTCCAGCGGCTTCGGCCTCCTCACCGCCGTCGAGCTGGCCGGGCGGGGCCACGACGTGGTGGCCACGATGCGGGACCCGTCGCGGGACGGTGACCTCCGGCGGGCCTGCGAGGCGGCCGGCACCTCGGTCCACGTGGTCGCCCTCGACGTGCACGACGAGACCTCCGTCGCGCGCGGGGTGGCGGAGGCCGTGGACCTCCTCGGCGGCCTGGACGTCGTGGTCAACAACGCCGGCATCGAGGTGCGGGGTCCCGTCGAGCTGGTGTCCGACGCCGAGGTCGCCCTGCAGTTCGAGACGAACGTGCTCGGGCTGCTTCGCGTGGTGCGGGCGACGGTGCCGCACCTGCGGCGGTCCGAGGCCGGCGTCCTGGTCAACCTGAGCAGCGTGGCCGGCGTGATCGCCCGCCCCTTCGCCGGGATCTACGCGGCCTCCAAGCACGCCGTGGAGGCGATCAGCGAGGCGCTCCACTTCGAGCTCGGCCTCTCTGGCATCCGGGTCCACTCCATCCAGCCCGGCCAGTTCCCCACGGGGCTCGGCGCCAACACGGTGACCGCGGCGGCCTTCACGCCGGACCATGAGGGCTACTGGGCGATCGCCGAGCAGCTCGAATCCCGGGCCAAGGGCCTGGGCGGCGACGGACCTGCGGACCCCGCGCTCGTCGCCCGGACCGTGGCCGACGTGCTCGAGGACCCGGCCGCACCGCTGCGGACCCCGGTCGGTGCCGACGCCGAGCTGATCGTGGCCGCCCGCCACGGCCACACCTTCGAGGAGTACGAGGTCCTGATGCGCAGCGCGCTGGACCACTGGGAGGGCTACCGGCGCGAACGGCCCTGATCCAGCGGTCGCAACCGGCGGGCCACCACCAGCGTCAGCACGGCCACCCCCGCGGCGGCCGCGGTGGTGGCGGCGGCCGGGACCGGCCCGGTCGCACCCGGCAGGGCGGCGGCGA
>DMTU01000135.1:0-4572 GCA_003476595.1 Acidimicrobiaceae bacterium
GCGGCCACGTAGAGCCCCAGGTCACCGATCCGGGTCGTGATGAACGCCTGCGCCGCAGCGGCACCGTTCGACCGTTCCCGCCAGCCGTGTCCGATGAGCGCCCACGAGAACGCACCGATCAGCTCCCACGCCAGCAGCAGGGTGAGCAGGTCAGACGCCACGACCAGGAGCTCCATGGCAGCCACGAAGCCGAGCAGCAGGGCCAGTAGCCGGGTGCGGCCCTCCGCCACGGTGGCCGCTGCGTAGGCCAGCACGGGTGCAGCCACGACGGGGATCAGCACCACCATGACCCGGGCGAAACCGTCGACCGCGACGCGCAGCTCGAGGGTGTCACTCCAACGCCACGCCAGCCCAGGCTCGGCCCAGGCCGCCACCACGGCGATGGCGAGGGTGGCGACCGCCGCGCCGACCGCAGCCGCACCGACGCCGTGGGGTCGGCGCCGCAACCCGAGGACCGACGCGGACCCCAGGGCGGGAAGGAGCACGAGAAGCGCGACCGTCATCCCTTGAGCTTCCGCAGCTTCTCGGTGATGTCGGCCCGCCGCACCCGGTACACGTTCGTGATGAGCGCGAACCCGAGCGCCATCTCGATCGCCATCACGGTCATGAACACGATGGCCAGCATCTGCCCCTGCGGGTTTCCTCCGGTGCTGAGTGCCCAGAGCGCGATAAGCGCGAGCAGGGCGCCGTTGATCATGAGCTCGAGGCCCATCATCAACATGACGAAGGACTGCTGACTGATCGCCCCGTAGAGGCCGACGGCGAACAGTGCGGCGGCGACGACGAGCAGGGCCTCGAGGGTCACGGCGACTCCAGCTCCTCGATGTCCAGCGCGGGCTCCTGTGACCCCTCGTCGGCCGTGCCGAACCGGCCGTTGCGGCTGGCCAGGGCGATGGCGCCGATCATCGTGGCGAGCAGGGCGACGCCGGCGGTCTGGAACACCAGCATCGAGTCGCCGAGCAGCTCGAAGCCGAGCTCAGCGGTGGCGTCGACCGCAGGGTCGACCGGCTGATCGGGGAACTCGACGGTGAGGGCGACGACGGACAGGCCGGCGAACGACACGACGCCGGCGGCCACGGCGAAGCGGTGCTGGTGCACCATGAACATCGGGTTCAAGCCGGCCGGGTTCATCATGAACATGACCATCACGACCGCCATGATCAGCATCTCGCCGGCCATCATCAGGATCAGCACCACGCCGAGGAACTCCGCCGCCAGCATCACGAGGATGGCGCCCACCCCGACGAACGAGGCGAGGAGCCAGAAGGCGGCCCGGACCATGGAGTCGGTTCGGAACACCAGGTACCCGGTGACCACACTTCCGGCGGCGAAGCACCAGAACAGCACGTCCACGACCAGCGACCGGTTCACAGCAGGAGCGCTCCGCTCACGAAGATGTTGACCAGCGCCAGCGGGATGAACACGGCCCAGCACGCGACCACGAACGGTTCGATGCGGACGCGTGCCACGAGGTGCCGGCTGCCGACCATCACGACGAGCAGAACCAGCGTCTTGAGCGCCATCCATGCCGGTCCAGGCAGCAGCGGACCCCACCAGCCGCCGAGGAACGCTGCTGCTCCCATCGAGGCGATGGCGAAGAGCATGGCGGCCCGGGCCAGCTCCCAGGCCAGCCGGTCGGTGCCGGCGTCCTCCGCCGACGTTCCGCCGACGAGGTCGGCGCCGTCGGGCAGGTTCAACGGGCCCCAGAAGCTCACCCCGACGCCGACCATGAGGTAGATCGGCAGACCCAGCGGCTGGCGCACGACGTTCCACAGGTCCGCCTGGGCTTCGACGATGTCCATCACCGCCAAGGACTCCGCGGGGAGCGCCGTGGCCAGCATGGCGAGCAGGAACGGGATCTGAAGGGACAGTGCCTGGGCGCCGTAGCGGTAGGCGCCGATCAAGGGGAACAGCGAGTTGGGTGACCACCCGTGGAGGAACACGGCGATCATCACGAACGCGATGGCGGTGGCGAAGACGACGAACCCGGTGCTCGGGTCAGCGACCGCCGTGCCAGGGCCTACAGGGACGACGGCGAGCCCGGTTGCGGCAAGCCCACCGAGCAGACCCGGGGCGAGTGCCCAGCCGGGCGCGTCGGCGCGTTCGGTGCGCCGTCGCCGTTGGGTGAGCAGCAGCGCCACGGTGCGGAGCGGATCGAGGAAGACCGCGCCGACGTCGCTGCGGCCGACTCCGGCGGCCAGACGACCGGCGGTGCCGTCGACGACAGCCACGACGTAGACGCCGACCGCCATGGCGACGGCCACGGCGGCGACCGCCGCACCAGGTTCCAGGTAGGCCCTCACGGCACCGGCAGCTCCCGGTCCGGGGAGCGCAGGGACAGGACCTCGTCGGCATCGAGGTCCAGGCTCACCACGGTGGACACCGCATCGCCCCACTCCATTCCTTCGAGCACGGCTGGCAGCAACGGAAGCAGCCGCTGTGCCGGTAGGTCGCCGACGGCGAGCCGGCCCCGCGGCGACTCCAAGGGCGCCTCGGGGTCGTGGTGGCGATCGCCCGCCCGCCCGGCCAGCTGCAGGGCCTGGCCGGCTTCGGCGAGCCGCTGGGCCATGCGGGCGCGGGCGTCGCCGCCGTCGTGGACGATCGGCTCGAAGCCCAGCCCGACGTACGCGGGATCGGTCGCTCGCTCGTCCTGCTCGATCCCGGACGCCCGGGCGACGGGTCCCGTCGCCGTGCCCTCGAGCCTGTCGGACGGGATCAGCCCGACCCCGCTCGTCGCCCAACCGAGCACCTGGGAGCGACGCAGGAGACGGTGCAACCGCTGCACGTCCTCGCTCTGATCCGGGTGCACGTTGCTGGCGAACCGCAGGACCCGGCGAGCGAGCGAAGGCAGCTGGTGTGCGACGAGTGCCGAAGCGATCGAGCGGAGGTGCGAGCGGGCACGCTCCAGCTCCAGGACCGACACCGGCACCGGGGTCTCCAACGCGTCGCGGAAGGCCGTTCGCACATCGACCCCGACTGCTGCTTCCCCCTCGGAGGCCTCGACGACATGCGCCTGCTGGACCACGTCGCCCTGGAGCTGGACCTCGAGCACGAGACCGGTCGGGAAGCGTGCGTAGAACGGACCGATGCGCACGGTCAGCTGGTCCAGGCGCAGGCCGTCTCGGTCCGGTGCGACCTCCGCCATCGGGCGCCCGTAGGGCACACCCCCGGTCATCCCCGTCCCGCCCTGCCCGTACGGGCCGATCCCTCGCCACGGGGCGGGCTCCTCGTCCGGCAGCACCGGTGGGCTGGAGGCCAGCTCCCCGAACAGGAGGCGCCGGTGGGTGTCGACGACGGCGTCGACGAGGACCGAGGGGTCGACGTCGTGCACCTCCACCGCCGGTGGCATCGGTGGTGCGACGCTCGAACCCAGCGACCACCACAGGTTCACGCGTGGTCGCGACAGACCGTCGTGCAGGCGTGCGAGCTCCGCGGTGAGGTGGGCGGGTACCGAGCCGGCGATCAACAACACGTTCGCCGCAGCCGGCGAGTCGACCAGGTGCAGCCGAGGCTGCAGCAGGAGCTCGTCCACCTGGGCCTGGGCGCCGACGCCCGCCACCGCGAACACCGGCACGGGCGCTCGGGCCGCGACCCGATCGAGCGTGGCCCTCAGGCCCACCGCAGCGACCGCTCCCGCCAGGCGTAGAGCACGCCCACGAGCAGGATCGTGATGAACATGCCCATCTCGGCGAGGGCGATCCCGCCTTCCCGGACGAACACGACGGCCCACGGGTACATGAAGACCATCTCCATGTCGAAGGCCAGGAACAGCAGGGCCATCACGTAGTAGCGGGCGTGGAACCGGCTCCACGCATGGACGTCCGGCGGGTAGCCGCCGAGGAACGGCACCCGCTCCGGTGCCGTCTCACCCACCCCCGCGATGACGTCGCTCGCCGACCGGAGCGCGATCAGCGCGATGGTCACGACGAGGAAGACGGCCAGTGCTGCGCCGAGCGGACCGAGCACGGCTGCATCCCTCCCTACGTGTAGTCGCCGGGTTCTTCGCGGAACTCGTCGGCGCAGTCCTGGCTGCAGAAGTAGTACGTCGAGCCGTCGTGGTCGACGGTGGCCACTGCGTCGGATTCTGCGATGGTCATCCCGCAGACGGGATCCTTGACATCGGGCACGTCACTTCTCCTTCGTGTCGGGGTTCTACCGCAAAGCTTTCTACTACACGGTTTCGGCGCTCGGTGCAGCAAGTGAGCCATCGAATCGGCGATCCCCCGCCGGGGCCTTCGACGCCCCCGACGGGCGTGTCTGCGGTGGCGAGACACCCGAAGGATCACTCGTGTCGATGGCCTCGTCGGCGAGGCACCACTCGGTCGGAAAACCGTGTGCGGGCAGGAGGCCGGGCGTCTCGTCGCTGCGATCGGATGGGGACGGTGCAGCTTCGCGTGCAGTGGTCATCGTGATGCTCCGGTGTTCGTGTCGGCACGAGGCTTGGGCAGTTGCCGACCATCAACGGCGGCCGTGGGTGCCGGCGGCAGCGTGGGGCGGCGGGGGATGAACCTCGGCGTCGCCGCCGCGTACGCGTCCCAAGTGTCGGGGAACTCGTGGCGGACGCTTCGCTCC
>DMTU01000135.1:4759-7669 GCA_003476595.1 Acidimicrobiaceae bacterium
CGTGGCGGACGCTTCGCTCCTCGGCCGTGGCGAGCCGCCGGTACACCACCACCAGGATCGGGAACATCACCAGCGTCGGGATGGTCGGCCACTGCAGGAGAAAGCCGGCCATGACGGCGAGGAACCCGGCGTACTGGGGATGTCGTGCCCATGCGTAGGGACCGGTAGTGGCGAGCGTGCCGACACGGGCGGAGGCCCACAGGACCCGCCACGCAGCAGCGATCGCCCACATGCCGCCGGCGATGAACACGTAGCTCGCAAGGTGGAAGGGGCTCAGGTGCGGGTCGCCCTGCCAGCCGACGAGCTCGGAAAACAGGTGACCGCCATCGTGGGTGAGGTTGAGCGACTCGAAGCGGCTGCCGAGCGCACCGGTGAGCAGGTAGACGGTGAGCGGGAAGCCGTACATCTCGGTGAAGAGAGCGATGATGAAGGCGGTGAATCCGCCCATCGCCTTCCAGTCTCGGCCGTTCCCCGGTCGGAAGAAGCTCAACGCGAATATGACGAAGATCGCCGAGTTGATGATGACGAGGGGCCAGAGCCCATAGCCGTAGTCCATGTCGTTCCCTCCAGGTCTGCGGGGTCTCGTCGAACGTACGAGCCACAGCGAGAGCGGCCATCCGGTACGACCGCTGATCCTCGTTGCGGACTTCCCGCACCCAGTCTCGGCAGGACACCCCGATGTGCAGCGAGGCGGCCCCGGAGGATCCTTTCGCCATGACGAGAGATCCGACGGCGAAGTTCCACGATGGTCCTCAGGAGGTCGACGCACCGGCGGTGTCGGCCGCCGGCACCGGGCGGCCGCTCGCTGGGAGCGTCGCGCCCCTCCTAGAGGCATACGCACCCGCGCTCGGTGTGCGGGTCGAGCTGTGGGACGGCAGCGTGGCCGGCGACCCGGATGGACCCGTGGTGCGGATCCGGTCGGCCGATGCGCTTCGCCGCCTGCTCTGGGCACCGGGTGAGCTCGGCATCGGGCGCGCCTACGTCTCCGGGGACATCGACATCGACGGCGACGCCATCGAGGCGGTGGCCGCGCTCCGGGACTCCGATCCCCAGCTCCGGGTCGGACCCCGCCACGTGGCGGCGTTGCTACGCGCCGCTCATCGGTTGGATGCGATCGGGCGTCCGTTGCCGCCGCCGCCCGAGGAGGCCCGCCCACGCGGGTTGCGGCACTCAAAGGCGCGGGACGCCAGCGTGATCAGTCACCACTACGACGTGGGCAACGACTTCTACCGCCTCGTGCTCGGTTCGGCGATGGCCTACTCCTGCGCCCGGTTCAGCGATCCGTCGATGGACCTGGCCGAGGCCCAAGCCTCCAAACACGACCTGGTGTGCCGCAAGCTCGGCCTCCACGAGCGAAGCGGGGCGAGACTGCTCGACGTCGGCTGTGGGTGGGGGTCGATGGCCATCCACGCCGCCCGCACCTACCGGGCTAGCGTCGTTGGCGTCACCATCAGCCGCGAGCAGCTCGAGGCCGCCCGCAAACGGGTCATCGAGGCCGGGGTGGCCGACCTGGTGGAGATCCGCCTCCAGGACTACCGCGACGTCCGCGGTGAGAGCTTCGACGCCATCTCCTCGATCGGGATGTCCGAACACGTCGGCAGCGAACGCATCGGGGAGTACTTCTCCGGGCTGGCCACGCTGCTCGAACCCCAGGGCCGCCTGCTCAACCACGCCATCTCCAGAGTCGGCGGAGCCAAGCTCGGCCACCGGACCTTCATTGGCCGCTACGTGTTCCCCGACGGCGAGCTCCTCGACGTCGGCGACACCGTCCTGGCGATGGAGGCGGCCGGTCTGGAGGTGCGGGACGTGGAGTCGTTGCGCGAGCACTACGCCACCACGCTGCGGCACTGGGTCGCCAACCTCGACGCGAACTGGGACGACGCCGTGAGGCTCGTGGGCGAGCGCCGCGCCCGTGTGTGGAGGATCTACATGGCCGGCTCGGCCCTCGGGTTCGAGGATGGGCGCCTCGGGTTGCACCAGGTGCTCGGCGTCGCCGCCGACCACGACGGTGGCAGCGGCATGCCCCAGACCCGAGACGGCTTCGCCACCGCCTCGGAAGCCGCAAGCGTCGGAAACCGGGATGTCAGCGGTCCGGTGGCGGAGTAGGCCGAGTCGGAAGGGGCACGACGCGGGTTGTTGCTCCGAGGTGGATGCCTTCGGCGGTGGTGCCGCCCTGGGTGTCGTCGAGGATCAGATCGAGGCGGTCCACGAATTCCCCGTGGTCCTCGCGGCGACAAACACAGCGATGGTCTCGCCATCTGAGTGTGTCAGGTGGAACCCAGGGCTCCACCGGCGCCGCCGACACCGAGCTGCTCCTCATCGGCGACGATCCTGACGAGATCGCCGCACTCGTCCAGGCTTGCCATCTGCGCCCGCAGACACCGGGCTCCGATGCTCAAGGCCGTGGGCTGAACCACTCGCCCACGAACGGTCCAGCCACCACCCCGCTGAGCCCATCACCGCACACGTCTGCCGGTGGGCCACACACGGGATGGCTCGTCATCCGGTGGCGAGAGCCACCAGCTCGTCCCTCGAGGGTCGGCCGCTCTCCGTTGGCCGTCGTCGGGCGACGCGTGCGAGCCTCCGGACGAAGCCGCTACCGGCGAGGACATCGGTGACGTGCTCGATGGGCTTCGTCGTCGCCGGGGCGCCGGCGTAGTTCACCTGGACGCAGACCGACCGAATAGCCGGCGAGTGCGTGCTCCTCGCCGTCCTGCCAGATGCCCTTCACGCCGGCCGCCGGGTAGCGGTCCTTGTTGGCCGCCGCCAGCTTCTTGGGCGCGCAGTCGGCCACGACATCCACCTGCCCGAGCAGGTCATCGAGGGTTCCCGTCACTGGGACACCCGCTGTGTCCACCTCGTCTCGTGCCGCCAGGTCCGAGGCCAACACTGCATAGCCCCGTTCGACTA
>DMTU01000135.1:7804-8066 GCA_003476595.1 Acidimicrobiaceae bacterium
CCGTTCGACTGCGACGCGGATCCGGTAGTCCGATGCCACGTCGGCGACGCCCACGAGCTCCATGTCGTTCTGCAACGCAGTGCCGTAGGGCCGGCGTCAGCACCGACCTCAGACCCCGGCGGTCACTCGACCGTGAGTGTGCCCTCCATCCCGGCCTCGCGGTGGCCCGGCACAGTGCAGTAGTAGGTGTAGGTCCCCGGCTCGAGGTCGGAGATGCCGCCTTCGGCGGTCTCGCCGGCGTCGGCGGCGACGTGGGCGTCGA
>DMTU01000135.1:8178-14283 GCA_003476595.1 Acidimicrobiaceae bacterium
GTCGGCGGCGACGTGGGCGTCGAGCTCGTCGATGGTGAAGTCGTGGAGGATGTCCTCGCTGGTGAGCGCAATGGCGAGGTCCTCGCCGGGCTCGGCCGTGATCTCGTCCGGATCAAATGCGAAGTCACCTGCGACGACCTCGACCTGGCGGGCCCCTTCTGCGACGGGGCTGGTCCCCTCGTCCTCGTGGGCGTCCATGTCGGACATGTCCTCGTCCGGCATGTTCTCCTCGGTGCCGGGCATGGCGGTGGTGGTCGAATCGTCGTCACCGCAGGCAGCGAGGAGCACTCCGGCAGCGAGGATGGCGCCGAGGGCGATGGTGGTTCGTTTCATGGATCTCGTTGTTCCTTTGGGGTTGATATGGGCGGATCGTCAGGTGTTTCGGAAGTCTCCGGTGACGGCGAGCTCGAGGACGTGGTCGGTGTCGCCGGTGCGGACGGGGACGTGGATGGCGATGTCGTGCCAGCCGTCCATCCCGGCGTGCATGGAGAGCTCGAAGCCGAGGTCTGCGGTGCTTCCTGGCTGGATGGTGGTGGAGTCGATGCTGAACGCGCCGGGGCAGCAGCCCTCGCGGACCTCCGGGTGTGGTTCGCCGATGACGATCGGGTCGCTGCCGGTGTTCCGCAGCGTCCAGGTGGGCCGGACGGCGACATCGAGGGGCGCGGTGCCGAGCTGCCAGCTGGCGCCGGTCACCTCGATGGGTCCGGCGCGGGCGGTGCCGGTAGCGCCGCCCGGGGTCTCGATGACGGGCATTCCCATGGCGTTGATCTCACCGGTCTCGACGGTCGCGGTCGGCGGGGAGGTCTCCTGGCCGGCCACGGAGACGCCGATGCCGACGGCGGCGAAGAGGCCGAGCGCACCGACGCCGATCACGATGGCGATCCGGGGGTGGGCGTGCAGCTGGTTCTTCGGGGGATGCGGTGTCATGGCGGGCCTTCACGTGGGGGGTGCGGTGGTGGGTGTGGTCCCGAAGCGGTCGATGACTGCGGCGGGGATGTCGTCGGCAGGGGTGCCGGCGTCGGTGAGGTCGCGGACGAGGGTCGATTCGGCGATGCACACGCCGCAGCCGGCGGCGTGGGCTTCCCAACCCTGGCCGTCGGCGCGGACGAAGCAGTCGTAGAGGTCTCGGTGGTCGAGGAACTCCTCGCAGCCGCAGTAGCACGGCACCTCGCGGTAGACATCTGCGAGGTCGGCGGCGGCCTGGTAGTGGCCGGCGATGTCCGTCGACACCGATGCCAGCGCCAGCGGTGCGGCGGCCGTGGGAGCGTCGCTCCCACGGCCGGCGAGGGCGGCGAGCGTGCCGGCGATGACGGCGACAGCGACAGCGATGGGGGTGAGGAGGTAGAGGGCGAGCCGGCGAGGGCCCGGCTCGTCCTCTGGGGTGCTCATGGCAGCTCGACCGGTTCCGCCGGCGCATCGGAGCGTTCCGCGGTGGGCTGCTGGGTGCCGTTGCCCATGAGCACGGTCATGGCCACGATCATCGCCAGCGGGCACACGAGCACGGCGATGAGCAGGCCGACCCCACCGGCGGAGCCGCCGGTGAGGACGAGGTAGCCGAGTGCCAGGACCAGGCCGATGCCGCACAGGCGCAGGTGAGAGCGATGCAAGGCGCTCAGCCTTCCGTTCCGGGATGGTGCTTAGCGTGGCCGCCGAGCATCCCGGCCCCCATGCCGCCCATGGAGCCCATGGAGCCCATCATCGAGGCGTGGTCACCGTCGCCCATGGCATCGTGCATCTGGTCGCACTGCTCGACGAGCTCGGCGGGCATCTGGTCCCGCATGGCGTCGTGCATCTCGTCCATGGAGGACACGTCCTGGGCCGGCTCCGGAGTAGCCGGGCGGCTGCCCTGGTCAGCGGCGGCGGCGACGCCAATGCCGGCACCGAGCACCAAACCAGCGACTCCGGTGGCTGTGAGGGTGAGGATCTTGGACATCTGGTGCCTCCTGGCAGCTTCTGTTGTTGTCCTCAGTGTCGGCGCACGATGTGGAGACCGTGTGGAGACGGAATGGAACCTCGATGGATTCGATCGCCGTGCGTTCCCACATGAGATGTGGTTCCGGTAGGCAAGGTGCCATGAGCATCACGGTCCTCGTCGTCGAGGACGAGCTGAAGATCCGCGAGTTGCTCCGCTCCTACCTGGAGCGCGAGGGCTGGTCCGTGCTCACGACGGGCAGTGGCGCCGAGGCGTTGACCATGATCGCCGGCGGCGCCGTCGATCTGATCATCCTTGACCTGGGCCTCCCTGACGTGCCCGGCGAGACGGTCGCCGCGGAGATACGGCGGAGCTCGGCCACACCGATCCTGATGCTGACCGCGCGCACAGGGGAGGACGACCGCATCCGGGGCCTCGAGCTCGGCGCCGACGACTACGTAACCAAGCCGTTCAGTCCCCGGGAGGTGGTGCTCCGTGCCCAGGCGATCGTGCGCCGGTCGACGGCAGCACCTGATGCCAGGTCGGTGCGCAGCTTCGGTGACGGCGCGCTCGTCATCGACGAAGCCCGCCACGAAGCCACCGTCGACGGCAAGCGGGTCGAACTGACCCCGACCGAGTGGGGCATCCTCACCGCGCTCGCCGCAGTACCGGGCCGGGTGTACTCGAGACTCGAGCTCCTGAACCGGGTGCGCGGCTATGAGCTCGCCTCGGAGCGGGTCGTCGACAGCCACGTCAAGAACCTCCGCCGCAAGCTCGAAACCGACCCCCAGCACCCCCGCATCGTCGAGACCGTTCTCGGCGCCGGGTACCGCCTCGGACTCAGCCATGACCGCTAGCCGGATCCTGTCACCGCTCTCGGTGCGCATCGCCGTCGCGTTCGTGACCGTTGCCGTCGCCGCGGTCGCCGTGTTCGCCGGGCTCATGCTCGTGAGCGCCAACGACGAAGTGTCGAGTCTCGTCGTCGAGACCCACCGCCAAGACGCGGAGGCCGTCGCCGATGCGGCGGCCCAGGCCTATGAACACGCCGGCGGGTGGCAGGACGCGGACCTCTCGAGCGCCGCAGCGGTGGCGGCCCGAGGCCAGGCCGAGCTCACCGTGATCGACGCCGATGGAGCAGTCCTCGCCGCCCCGGCGAGCGAAGCGGCCGAGATGATGGCCCGCATGCACGGCGTCGAGATCCTCGACGTGGAGCGCGACGACCCGCTCGCACGACCGGTGGTGGTCGACGGGGCACGCGTCGGGACCGTCGAGCTGCGTTTCCCTACCAGCCACCTGCCGGCGCCCGAACGGGAGATCCGCCACGCCCTCGTCCGGAACGCCTGGCTGGGCGCGGCGCTCGCCGTCGGTTCCGCCGTCCTGGTCGCCGGCGTCGTCGCCCGGGCGGTCAGTCGACCGATCAACGCACTGACGACCGCCGCGCAGCACCTGGCGGCCGGCCGCCGGGACGTTCGGGTCGACCTCGACGACGCGCCAGGTGAGATCGGGGCGCTCGCCGCCGCCTTCGACCGGATGGCCGTGGCGGTGGACGAGGAGGACCGCCTGCGGCGCCAGCTCGTGGCCGACGTCGCCCACGAGGTCCGCACCCCGCTCAGCATCCTGCAAGGCACCACTGAGGCGCTCGTCGACGGCGTACTCCCGGCCGACCCAGCGACACTGATCTCACTCCACGAGGAGGTGCTGCGCCTTTCTTCGTTGGTCGGCGATCTCGAGACGTTGGCCGCCGCAGACGCTGCCGGCCTCCGTCTCGACGTCGACTACGTCGACCTGGCTGACGAGGTTCGCGCAGTCGTCTCCGGTGCCGAGGCGTCTGCGGTTGCGGCTGAGCTGACCCTGGACGTGTCGCTCGAGCCTGCGCCGGTCGCCGGCGATCCCCGCAGGCTCCGCCAGCTCGCCACGACCCTGCTCGCGAATGCACTCGCCTATACGCCGCCGGGCGGGTCCATCCGCATCACGACGAGTACGGCGGGGGGTCAGGCGCTGCTCGAGGTCTCCGACACCGGTCCGGGGATCGACCCGGTAGACCTGCCCCGGATCTTCGACCGGTTCTACCGTGGGCGGCGAACCGCAGACACCTCGGGCAGCGGCATCGGCCTGGCCGTGGCCCGCGAGCTCGCCGTCGCCCATGGCGGTACGGTGACGGCGACGAACGGGGCGATTGGGGGCGCGGTGTTCACGGTGACCCTGCCGGCGGAGTCGACGCCCGCCTGAGGAGTTGCCCAGTCGAAGTGCCAGCTGGTGCGGTGCGTACTACCCGGTGACCTCACTCCACGACTCACCGTCGTCGCTCGAGCGGTGCAGGCCGACGGGCTGAACGTACGCGTACAAGTCGGTGCCGTCGCTGCCCAGCGCCTCCGCACCGGCCATCGAGGAGGTCAACGCCCACGTGAGGCCGCCGTCGGTACTCCTCATGATCGACCGTTCGGTGTCGATGCCGACGAGCGCACCCGAGGTCCACTCGAGGTCGGTCAACTGGGGGGCGCCCGCCACGGGTTCCCAGCTGTCGCCTCCGTCGGCGCTGACTGCCAGACCTCGATCGAGGTCGACGCCCACCATCTGGTCCGGGTCGGTGGGGTCGATGGCGAGGTCGAGGAGCTGGGCATCACCGGCCCGTGGTTGCCACGTGTGACCCCCGTCGTCACTGACCAACACCCGCGCCGAGGTCGAGTCCGCTCCGTACAGCCGCCCGTCCGTGACGACGAGCGCATGGAAGTCAGCGTCGCCGAGTAGGGAGCGAGGCGTCCACGTCGAGCCATCGTCGCTCTCGACGAGTCCGAGCAGTGGGGGTTTGCCTTCAACACGCAGGTTCTCGCTCGACAGGTCGGGGTGACCGGACGCGATCAGTGTTCCGTCGGGCTCGATGGCCGCCGCCATGAGGTCGTCGAAGCGATCGCTACGTGCGACGAGCTCCCCGTTGCGCATTTCGTACAGGCCGGTGTGTGCGGCCAGGTACACGGGTGTTCCACCGTCGCCTACGAGCACGTCGTGCACGTGGACCAGCTCGCCTTCGTCGCCTTGCTCGGTGCCGGAGCCCGCAGTGGAACCCTCGGAATCTCCGCACGCCGCAAGCACGAGGACGAGGACTGCCGTCGCAGTAAGACGAGTTCTTCTAGGCACTGGGAACACTCCGGTCGGGGTCTGGGTGCCGGCCGGCAGCACGATTCCAGCGGACGGACGCTACGGCAAGGCCGGCCGATAAGGCGACGGCCAGTGCGATGCGCCCGGCACCGATGGTTTCGATGTTCTCGACGATGCGGAGGCGGAGGTCTTCGATCGTGTCGATGACCGGGTCGCCTTCGAGGTCGCCGGCGTAGACGCCGAGTTCCCATCTGCCGTACCAGACGGCGTAGCCGCCGGCGGCGATCATGAGGGCGCCACCGAGGCGTGTCATCACTCGGGTGAGGTTGCGCATGGCCTGGATGAGGGTGGTGTGGGCGAGTGCGGCGAAGACGCTGATGGCGAGGATGATGGTTCCCATGCCAAGGGCGTATGCGACGTAGGTGGCGATCCCCAGGGTGGTCGACTGGGTGAGTGCGACGCCGGTGACGGCGAGGAACGGGCCGATGGTGCAGGACAGGGACGCGACGGCGAACGTTGCGCCGTATCCGGTCATGGCCGCGATCCCTCGTCGCCCCGAGGCCAGGTCGGGGCCTCGCACGGCGATCGATGGTTTCCAGCCGAGGACCATGGCGACGCCGGCGAGAACGAGGGCCGCACCGACGCTGATGGTGACCCAGGGGAGACGCTCACGGGTTGCGCCGGTGAGCTGATCGATGACCAATCCGGCGGTGGCGAACACGACGACGAAGCCAAGCGACACGGCTGCGGCCACGCCGACGGCCCGCACGACGCGCTGGTCGGCCCGCAGTTCAGCGGCGTCGCCGGCGACGAAGGCACCGAGGTAGGCGGGAAGCAGCGAGAAGCCGCACGGGTTGAAGGTGGCGACCATGCCTGCGGTGAAGGCGAGCGCAACGGGGGCGCTGATCATCGGGAGCTCTCCTCGGCGTCGGACAACGACGCGCTGTAGTACACACAAGTAGCGTAGGTCACAATGGCTGCTGTGACGCCAGCAGCAACGAACTCGATCAACGGGCGGAGACGAGTGGCGGTGGTCGTCGTGGTGGTGGTCGTCGTGGAGGCCGTGGCGAAGGGGGCAGTCGTCGTGGAACCCTCGA
>DMTU01000175.1:0-5304 GCA_003476595.1 Acidimicrobiaceae bacterium
GTTGGCGCCGGCGGCGATGGCGGCCGCGCCGGCGCCGACGAGGGCGGGCGTGTTCGGCATCGCCCGCACGACGCGGGCTCCCTCGGGCAGGGCGGCCTCGAGCGCGGCGATGGTGACCCCGGCGGCGATCGACAGGACGCGCCCGCCGTCGGCCGCGCCGACCGCGGCGGCGACGTCGGCCACGAGGTGCGGCTTCACGGCGATGAGGGTGCCCTCGGCCGGGCCCGGGACGTCGGCGACCTCGAGGGAGGGATGGGCGGCGCGCAGCTCCTCGGCTCGGGGGCCGTGGGTCTCGACCACCCGCACCGCGAGGTCCGGGTCGGATCGGAGCAGGCCGGCCAGCAGGGCTTCGCCCATCTTGCCGCCGCCGACGATCTGCAGTGCTGCCCGGTCCATGCCGGGACGTTACCGACGGGCCGGCGCAGGCACGGGGCTCCGGCCGATCGGGCCGAGCACCTGGGCGGCCAGCAGGATCAGCGCCACCCCGACGCCGAGGACGAACACGCCGGTGGTGGAGGTCAGGGCCAGGGCCCCGCCGGCGAGGAGGGGGCCGAGGGTCTGGCCGAGCCGGGCGGCGCCCACCCAGACGGCGAGCACGGCGCCACGGCGCTCCGGCGGCGCGGCGCCGGCCACGGCGTCCTGCAGCGAGGGGATGAACACACCCTCACCGAGGCCGTAGAGCATGCACGCCACCACGACGACGACGATCGTGCCGGCCGACGCGATGCCGGCGAAGGCGGTCACGTAGGACACGCCGGCGGCGATCAGCAGCGCCCGCATGGACCAGCGGGCGCGGATCCGACCGAGGTTGAACGCAATGAGGCTGGCCGTGGCGGCCGGGACGGCGATGAGCAGCCCACGGGCGGAGGCGGACAGGCCGAACACCTCCTCGAGGTGCACGGGGAACGTGGTGAGGAAGCCCCCGAAGATGAGCACGAACACGAGGATCCCCGACCCGAGGCTCGCCTTCACGACCGGGTTCCCGACCGCGGTCCGGGCGGCGCGCACCTGCTCCCCGACCGTCTCCTGCGAGGTGGGTCGGTCGGCCTCCAGGACCCGCCACACCAGTGCCGACATCGGCAGGCCGATGGCGTAGAGCAGCAGGGCGGCTCGCCAGCCGAGCGCATCGGACACGAGCCCGCCGAGCGCCGGCGCCAGGGCGAGCCCGAGGGTGAGCACGGCGGCGTTTCGGCCGATGAGGGCGGTGCGGGCGTCGCCGTCCCAGTGGTCGGAGATGAGCACGACGGCGAGGTTGATGAGCCCCGCGGTGCCGAAGCCCTGCAGCAGCCGGGTGGCGATCATGACCTCGAGCGTCGGAGCCAGCGCGGTGGCGAGGCCGAACGTGCCGAACGTGGCGAGGCACGGGGTGAGCACGATGCGACGGCCGTACCGGTCGGCGAGCAGGCCGATGACGGGAGCCACGACGATGCCGGGCAGCGACCCGGCGGCCACGATCAGCCCGGCGGCGGACGCGCCCGCCCCGAAGTCGTCGAGGATGTCGGGGATCGACGGTCCGAGCAGCGTGTTGTTGAGGATGCCGGTGACCGTGATGGCGAAGATCAGCAGCCGGGGTGGGCGGCGGCTCACCGGCGCCGCCGGATGCGTGGTTGGCGGGTCGGCGCCACGTCCGGCTTCCCCGACCGGTCCGGGCACCGACCCGCAGGCCCGATGCTGACACAGGATTGCACGAGATGCAACGAGAAGTCAGGACGGGAAGCGGCTGGCGAACCCGATGAGGAGCGCGGGCTTGAAGAACTGCTCGGTCCACACGTAGAGCGAGCCGAGGATGCGGTCGAGCTCGTCGTGGTCGATGGCGTGGTTCGGCAGGGCGCCGGCGAGGAACACGGCGTCCTCCTCCCCGATCGAGAACGCCGCCCCCATGAGCCGGTTGTTGCGCCGCAGCAGGTGCTCGTAGAACCGGGCGTGGTTCTCCTCCGGCGCCGGCATCACGTAGGTCTCGTAGTGCAGCGTGCGCTGGCCCAGCTCGAACCAGATG
This sequence comes from Acidimicrobiaceae bacterium, assembly GCA_003476595.1. Taxonomy (GTDB): domain Bacteria; phylum Actinomycetota; class Acidimicrobiia; order Acidimicrobiales; family Salinilacustritrichaceae; genus Salinilacustrithrix. Next base: position 1,997 of record DMTU01000175.1, read on the forward strand.
GAGAAGACGTCCTTCTCCTCGCCCGTGACCCGGACGAACCAGCGGTGGACCTCGGGGTCCTCGTCGTGCTCGACCGCGGCGACGATCGGGTTCTCCTCCCGCTGCACCTCGAGCCAGTCCTCGATGGCGGCGGCGAGGGCGGCGAGCTCAGCGGGGCTGGAGGCGTGCTGCACCGGCCCAGTCTGGATTACGCCGCAGCGCACTCCACCAGCGCGCGGACCGCCAGGTCGGCGTACACGCGGCGCAGGCGCCCGGCGGTGGTCGACCACGTGTAGTCGCGGGCGACGCCCACCCCGCCGGCGGCGAGGCGCTCGGCCAGCACAGGGTCGGCCAGGATGCGGTCGGTGACCGACGCCCAGCAGGCGGGGTCCCGGCTCTCGACGAGGAAGCCGGACCTGCGGTGCTCGACGAGGGTCTGGAGCCCGCCGACCGCGGTGGCCACGACCGGGGTCCCGCAGGCCGCGGCCTCGAGGGCGACGAGGCCGAAGCTCTCGGAGCGGCTGGGCACGTGCACCACGTCGGCGGCGCGGTAGTAGGTGGACAGCAGGTGGTGGGGCTGGGCGTCGACGAAGCGGACCCGACCGAGGACGCCGAGGTCCCGGGCCTCCTCGATGACCTCGGCGAGGTGGGCCTCACCGGCCGGCCCGCTGGTGCCGCCCACGGCGAGCAGCACGGTGTCGTCGCGCTCGAGGCAGGCCAGGGACCGCACCGACACGTCCAGGCCCTTCAGGGGCTGGATGCGGCCCACGAACAGCACGACCGGGTGCTCGTCGTCGAGGCCGAGCGCGGCGCGTGCCCCGTGTCGCTCGCCGGGGCTGAAGAAGGCGTGGTCGACGCCGGGGGGCACGATCTCGATGCGGGCCAGGTCGGCGTCGTAGAAGCGGACCAGCTCGTCGACCTCGGCCTCGGTGTTGGCCAGGATGGCGTCGGCGCAGCCGATGACCGAGGCCTCGGCCTCGATGCGGTGCCCGGGTTCGGGGTCGCCGCCGGCGGACTTCACCCGTCCCAGCGTGTGGAAGGTGACGACCAGGGGCAGGCCGAGCGTGTGCTTGATGCGGTGGCCGGCCACGCCCGAGAGCCAGTAGTTGGCGTGGACCGCGTCGACGGGGTGGTCCACGAGGTGGGCGAGCACGCCGTCGGTGAACTCCTCGACGACCGAGTGCAGGTCCTCCTTGGGCAGGTCGTGGGGGCCCGCGGGCACGTGGACCACGCGGAACCCGGGCTCGATGTCGACGACCTCGGGCAGGCCGGGGGCCCACGCTCGCGTGTACACGGTGCAGTCGATGCCGGCCTGCGCCAGCGACGCGACCAGCTCGCGCACGTAGACGTTCATGCCTCCGCTGTCGCCCATCCCCGGCTGCACCAGGGGGGACGTGTGGAACGAGAGCACGGCGAGACGCTGCACGGAAGCAGTCAACGCCGCTCCCCCTCGGTTGATTCCTGACCTGTCGAATCAGCTTCGTCAGGTTCTGCGCCGGCGGCGGCCTCGGCGCGGAAGGAGCGGTAGACGCGGATGAGCGCCTCGCGCTGGTCCACGCTGATCGAGGGGTCTCGCAGGATCTCGCCGATCACATCGACATCCCCACGTTCGCGCTCGAGGATGCCGGCCCGGACGTAGAGGGTCTCGGCCGAGATCGACAGGGCGCGGGCCAGCTGCTGGAGGATGTCGGCCGAGGGCTTGCGCAGGCCCCGTTCGATCTGGCTCAGGTACGGGTTCGAGACGCCGGCGGTCTCGGCCAGCTTGCGCATCGAGAGGCTGGCCTCGCGCCGCTGGTCCCGGATGAACGCCCCGAGCGCCGCCAGCCCTCCCTCGCCGTCGTCTGCGGCCTCGGACCCGTCGGGCGCGCCGGGCCGTGGTGCGGGACCGCCCACAGCCCGGCTCAGGAGAGCAGGCTGTCGACCGACGCCTCGCCGGTGCGGTAGCGCCGGGTGAGCTCGGCCTCGATGGCGTCGATCCGGTCGAACAGCGACCGGCGCAGGTCCGACACCCGTCGCTCGAAGGCCTCGAGCGACGTGACCACCGCGGCGAGCTCGTCGTCGTCGAGCTCGCCCGGCTCGGAGAGGTGCGCCGTGGTGACGATGTCGTCGAGCTCGTCGGCCAGGTCGGGGTCGATGTCGCCGGTGCCGAACGCGGAGGGCAGCCGGCCGTTCCCCGGCGAGCGCGTGCTGTGGGCGAGCAGCTCGGGCAGGCGGGCGATGAGGTCCTCGAGGTCGTCGTCGCCGGTCGGCGTGCGGTCGGCGCGACGGGCCCGCTCGGCCTCGGCCACGTCGAGGCGGCCCTGGACCATGCGTCGGAGGTACGACAGGCCGGTCTCGACGTCCTGGCAGGTGGCCCGGCGGGCGCGCAGCTCGCGCATCTCGAGCGCCGTGAGGTCGCCCAGGTAGTCCTCGGCAGTGATCGTTCGGAGGGTCTCGCGCACGTGTGCTCCCGGTGTTCCGGCCCGCTCAGGCTCGGCGCCGAGGCTACTCCACCGTCCGGGAGGTCGGGCCGGTCAGACGATGAGGACGTCGATGCCCAGGTACCAGAGCGGTGCGGTGAGCAGCAGGCTGTCCACCCTTCGCAGGGCGGGGGCGAGGGCGCGGGCGTGGGGCAGCATCACCGAGGCGAGGATCTGGCCGGCGAAGGCGCCGGGCGCGACGAGCAGCCCGAACGCGAAGGCCTCCCCCACGCCGAAGGGCGGGAAGCCGAGCGCGGCGACGACCAGGGTCACCACCAGCACCGCCACGCCGCCGGCGAGGGGACCCTCGAACGCGTTGGCCGACCCCGACCCGATCAGGAAGTCCCCGGTCTCGTAGGCCGAGACGAGCAGCAGGAGGGAGATGGCGGCCCACAGCTCGAGCTCGGCGAGGAGCACGAAGCAGCCGCCGGCGACCGCAGCGGGCAGCGCCGTCTGCAGGGTCAGGCTGGCCCGTGCGAACGCGGCGCCGAGGTCCCCGGCGGCGTCCTTGGCCGCCAGCGCCACGGCGGCGACGGCCAGGACCAGCACGGCCACGCCCATCGCCCGGGGGTGGACGGCGGCGGCCGCGACGGTCAGGGCGGTGGTGACGAGCGCGACCCGGGGGTCGACCGGCGCCCCCCGGGCCCGCCAGGTGCGCAGCGCGTGCGAGGCGGCGGCGGCGAAGGCGAGGCCGAAGTACAACGCCGTGGCGACCGTGCCGAGGGCCAGCGCGGCGACGGCACCGACGAACCACGCCAGGCCGAGGCGGACGCGGGGGCCGTCGATGTCGTAGTGGACGAGGTACCGGTTACCGGACCGGGCGCGCAGCTTGCGCACCTGCTCGCGCCGGCGGGCCTCGGCCCGCTCGGC
>DMTU01000175.1:5389-9624 GCA_003476595.1 Acidimicrobiaceae bacterium
GGCCCGCTCGGCGCGGGTCGGCTTCCTCCCCGGCTTCGACGCGGACTTCTTCGCCGCGACCTTCTTCGGCGGCTTCCTGGCCGGCGCGGCCGTGCTCGCCTTCTTGGGCTTCTTCGGGTCCCGTTCCGCGTCGGATCCGGCTGCGCTCCGTGCCACCTCAGCCGCCCGAGACCGGGGGCAGCACCGCGACCTCGTCGGCGTCGGCCACGGCGTCGTCCGGCTCGGCGGGCTCGCCGTTGACCCACACCCGGCAGGTGCCGAGCACCGCGGCGAAGCCCGCGCCGTACCGCGCCACGGCGGCGTCGAGCACGTCACGGACCGTGGCACCGTCGAGGGTGTCCCGATCGGTGCCGGCGGCCTCCCGTGCCCCGGCGAACAGGCGGATCGTCGGCATCGACCGGGAGGCTACCCGGGCTACCGTCGCCCCGATGTCCGATCCGTCCCGCCTCCTCGTCGTGCGACACGGCCAGTCGACCTGGAACGCGGAGGGTCGCTGGCAGGGCACGGAGAACCCGCCGCTGTCCACCCTCGGCGTCCGCCAGGCCCGCCACGCGGCCCAGCACCTCGGCACGTTCGACGCCGTCGTCGCTTCGGACCTCGAGCGGGCCTTCGTGACCGCGACGATCCTGGCCGAGGAGCTGGGCATCGGCCCGGTCCAGACCGACCCGGACCTGCGGGAGCGCTCCGCCGGCGAGTACCAGGGCCTGACCCGCCACGAGATCGAGGAGCGCTTCCCCGGCTACCTGGCCGAGGGCCTGCGTCCGCCCGGCTGGGAGGAGGACGACGGCGTGCTCGAGCGCGCTGCCGGCGCGCTCGCCCGCGTCGCGCTGTCGGTCGGCCCGGACGGCACCGCCCTGGTGGTGACCCACGGCGGGGTCATCCACACGCTGGAGCGCGCCCTCGGCCTGCGGCGCGAGCAGCGCCTGGCCAACCTCGGCGGCCGGTGGTTCACCGTGGGGCCCGGGCACTTCGGTGGCGGCGAGGACGTGCTGCTCGTCGACGAGGACGAGGTGACGGTCCCCCGCCAGCTCTGACCCGCCAGCCGGACGGGCGACCTAGCAGCCGATGCCGAGCCAGACCGGCAGGTCCCGGGACGTCCCGGCGACCACGGCGCGACCCCCGACGTTCAGCTCGGTGGACGCGCCGCCGTCGAACTTGACCAGGTCCTCGAACCCCTGGCGCTGGGCCCAGGCGACGAGGTCCCGGGCGTCGAGGTTCGTGGTCGCACCGAAGAGCAGCCGGCCCTGGTCCTCGTCGTTGGCCACGAAGGGGTGGCGCAGGGTCTGCATCGTGTACGGGTCGTTCACGTAGTCCCGGTCGAAGTTCTTGTTCTTCTGCCCGCCGATGATCAGCGGCGCGCCGGCCGCAGCCCACACCCACTCGTCGGGGCCGACCTCGTGCTCGGGGTGCATCTCGTGCAGGTACGGCGAGCGCTCCGCGGCGGACAGCCACGACTCGAGCACGGCCGTGCCGCGCTGGTGGAGGACGTTGGAGAGGCGCTGGTCGTCGTCGCTCAGCGTGTCTCCCGGCCACACCTCCACGACGTCGTGGGGCGTGGGGTCGAAGCGGAGCCCGAGGATGCCGCGGTCGAGCCGGTCGGCGGAGCCCTTGACGTGGCGGCCGTCGACGACGCCGAGCCCGACGGAGCCGGGGTTCGGTCGGTCCTTCTCGGACTCGAGCACCCAGTTGGCGTTGATGGACGCGATCGCGCAGCGGTCGGCGCCGGCGGAGAACACGCCTCGGCCGGGGTCGACCATCACCCCGCGGAAGCTGCCGCTGCCGCCGCCGACGCGGGGCACGCTGACGTGCTGGTCCTGGTACCCGTCGGTGGCGAGCGTCGCCTGGGCGAGGGGCCGCAGCGGTGGCGTGCGGCAGGCGGCGACGGCGTCGCTCTCGGCCGGGTGGATGCTGTGGCAGGTGCCGGTGCGGGTCAGGTACTCGCGCAGCTCGACGAAGCCGATGACCATGTCCCAGCGGGTGAGCCGGCCGGACGTGAGCATCTGGGTCCAGTACGCCTTGCCCTCCGGGTCACCGGCTCGGCACAGGACGTTGCGGTAGACGAGGTCGACGAACCGGCCGTGGTCGAGGTTGCCGTAGCGCTGCTGGAACTCCCGGCTGGCGGCGAAGGCGTAGGCGATGTCGCTGAGCCCGGCGCCCCGGGCCCGGACGGCGAACCAGTGGTCGAAGCCGCCCTGGTCGGGCTGGCGCAGGAAGAACGCCTGGTACAGCCGCCACACCCGGGCGTGCCCGGCCGACAGCTCGACCTGCTGGGCGAACGCCGCGCTCGGCGCACTGATCCGGCACCCGTCCCCCTCTGCCGCCTGCACGGCCGCGGGGCCGGCCACGGTGAGGCACCCCACCACCAGCGCCACCGCCAGAAGGCTCCGAACCGTTCGCATGACCATCCCCAGACGTCTCCTCATGATCGATAGCCCCACCCGGGCCGATGCGGAGCATCGGCCACGAACCCGAGGCCCCAGGGCCGAAGGGTTCGCGTGCCCCCGGTGGGACTCGAACCCACGATCTTCGGATTAAAAGTCCGCTGCCTTGACCAGCTTGGCTACGAGGGCCCGGTCACCGTACCGGAGCCCCGCGAGCCGGCCCGCCCGCGTCACTCGTCGATGGGGTCCGCGGCCTGGCCCACGACCTCGACCGAGGTGGCGTCGATGGCGTGGCGGCCGCGGAGGTCGGTGAACGCCTCGTCGTAGGGCATGTCGAACTCCTCCTCGAAGGAGTCTGCGTTCTTCTCCCGCACGGTGCCGGTGACCTCGACGACGTCGTCGCTGTCGAGCTCGTCGACGATGGGCTCCTGGCTGACGACGAGGAGGCCGTCGGTGTCGGGCTCGGCGGCGATGTGGAAGACCCGGTCGTTGACCTGGGCGGTGACCTCGCCCATGACGGTGACCTCTTCGCCGATGTACTGGTCGCCGCCCTCGATGACCTGCCCGAGGGGCCCGTAGTCGAGGCCGGACTCCTCGGTGACGTCCTCGATGCTGACGTCGTCGCCGGTGTCGTCATCGTCTCCGCAGCCGGCGAGCAGCAGCAGTCCTGCGGCAGCCGCGGCGAGGGGGCGGGCGGTTCGGGGCAGTGGCATGGGGTGCTCCTGGGTGGCTGGTCTGTCCCGGTCGCTACCCGCGTGCCGGCCAGGGCAGTCGGACCCAGGCCCTCACCGGGCGCCGGGCGCGTCCTCGTCGGGGGCGGTGAGGCGGTCTCGGGCCTGCTGGAACGTGCCGTCGTCGGCGAGGAGGAGGACGTTGTCGCCGGCGGCGAGGCGGGTCGCGCCGGTGGGGACGATGTAGGTGCCGTCGCGGTCCACCAGGACGAGCAGGGCCCGCTCGGGCAGGCGGAGCTCGACCAGGGCTCGGCCGTCCCCGAAGGAGCGGGACGGGATCTCCAGCTGGCGCAGGGAGGTCCCGTCCGGGAGGGGCTCGCCCGCCTCGAGGGGCGCGGGCATCCGGTTCGGCACCGGGACGGTCACCTGCGCGAGGCGGGCGACCGGGCCGAGGGTGGTCCCCTGGATGAGCACGGACGTGAGCACCACGAAGAAGACGACGTCGAAGAGCAGGACCGCCTCGTCGACGCCGGCGACGAGGGGGAAGGTGGCCAGGATGATCGGCGTGGCGCCGCGGAGACCGACCCAGGCCACGACGGCCTGCTGGCGGGCCGGCACCCGGAAGGGCGTGAGCGAGAGCGCGACGGCAAGGGGTCGAGCGACGACCACGAGGACGGCGGCGACGAGCAACCCCTGCCAGGTGACCGCGGGCAGGTCGCTCGGGAACACGAGCAGGCCGAGGACGAGGAACATGCCGATCTGGGCCAGCCAGGCGATGGCGTCGTGGAACCGCATGACCGAGTTGCGGTGCAGCACCTCGTGGTTCCCGAGCCACAGGCCGCACAGGTACACGGCGAGGAAGCCGCTGCCCCCGAGCAGCACCGTGCCGGCGTAGGTGGCGACCGCGACGGCCAGGGTCAGCACCGGGTACAGGCCGTCGATGCCGAGGTTCACCTTGTTGAGGAGCACCCGGCCGGCCAAGCCTCCGAGCACGCCGAGCATCGCGCCGAGCACGAGCTGCTGACCGAACATCGGGAGCAGGGACCACCAGCTGTCGGTGTCGCCGGTGACGATCTCGACCAGGCCGATGGTGAGGAAGACGGCCATGGGGTCGTTGGCCCCCGACTCGAGCTCGAGCATCGGTTGGATGCCGCCCTTGAGCCCGGCCCGTCGGGATCGCAGT
>DMTU01000175.1:9699-10558 GCA_003476595.1 Acidimicrobiaceae bacterium
CCCGGCCCGTCGGGATCGCAGCACCGAGAAGACGGCCGCGGCATCGGTGGAGGAGACGATGGCGCCGAGGAGGAGGCCGACCTCGATGGGGACGTCGAGGATCGCGGCGGCGAGGACCCCGGTGATGCCGGCGGTGGCGGCGACCCCGATGGTCGCGAGCACGCCACCGGGCGCGAGGACCGGACGGATCGCCTCCCAGCGGGTGGCGATCCCGCCGTCGAAGAGGATGAGGGCGAGGGCGGCCACCCCGATGCCCTGGGTCAGCTCGACGTCCTCGAACTCGATGCCCCCGAGTCCGTCGGATCCGGCGAGCATCCCCAGGCCGATGAACAGCAGGAGGGCGGGGACCCCGAGGCGGTTGGCCAGCTTCGACGCCAGCACACCGCCCAGCACCAGCCCGGCTGCACCGAGGAGCAGGGGCTCGGAGCTCAGCACGGCCGACAGCGTACGGTCGGCCCCATGGACGTCGGCATCCACCTCCCCCAGTACGGACGGGTCGCATCCAGCGAGGCCATCACCACGGCGGCGCGGCGGGCCGAGGAGCTCGGCTTCGCCGACGTGTGGGTCAGCGACCACATCGTGCACCCGGCCGAGCAGGGCTACCCGTCGCCGTTCCTGTTCGACCCGATGGTGGCCCTCACGTGGGCGGCGGCCGTCACCGAGCGGATCGGCCTCGGCACCAGCGTGCTGGTGCTGCCCAGCCACGTGCCGCTGGAGCTGGCCAACCAGCTCGCCTCCCTCGACGCCTTGAGCGGCGGGCGGGTCACGGTCGCCGGCGGCGTCGGCTGGTCCGAGCGGGAGTTCGAGGCCCTCGGCCACGGCTTCGCCGACCGGGGCGCCCGCACCGACGAGATCATCG
>DMTU01000175.1:10583-14697 GCA_003476595.1 Acidimicrobiaceae bacterium
GGCGGCGTCGGCTGGTCCGAGCGCGAGTTCGAGGCGCTGGGGCACGGGTTCGCCGATCGCGGGGCGCGCACCGACGAGATCATCGACGCCCTGCGGGTGGCCTGGACCGAGGACCCGGCCACGTTCGAGGGCGAGCACGTCTCGTTCCGCGACGTCCGGGTGCTGCCCCAGCCGGCGCACCCCATCCCGATCTGGATCGGCGGCATGAGCGAACGGGCGCTGCGCCGCGGCGTCGAGAAGGGCGACGGCCACCAGATCATCGGCGTGAAGCCCCACGAGGCCGCCCCGGTCATCGAGCGGCTGCGCCGGGACCGCCCGGAGGAGACCTTCACGATCTCGCTGCGCACCGGGTGGGACCCGCAGGGCATGGACCCCGACGAGATCCGGGCCGAGGCCGACGCGTACGCCGAGGCCGGGGTGCAGCACGTGGTGTCGGCCCCGTGGCGCAGCGACCTCGACAGCTGGCTGCGCTCGATGGAGCTGCTCGCCGAGCTGGTGGTGGGCCGGTGAGCGAGCTCGAGATCGTCAAGCCGGCGATCGACATCGGCATCCAGACCAACGACCTCGATGCGCACCAGGCGTTCTGGGGCGACGGGCTCGGGCTTCGCTTCGACCACCTGCTGAAGGTCAGTGGCGGCGTGCACCAGCACCGCTACGACCTGCACGGCGGCGTGCTCAAGCTGAACGCCCACCGGGATCCGCTGCCGGCGGACGCGACCACCGGCTACAGCGCCATCGCCATCGTCGATGCGGCCCGGGCGATGGACGGCATCCAGGGTCGAGAGGGGCCCGACGGCATGCGCGTCGCCCTGACCCCGCCGACCCAGGACGGCACGCGCGTGAACGTGCTGGTCGAGGCGTCCGACGTCGACCGCACCCTCGACGTGCTGCACCGGACCTTCGGCGGCGACCGGGGCGAGGGCACCCTCCGGATCGGGGAGACCAAGCTGAGCGTGAAGCTGCGCCACGGCCGTCCGCCGACGACGTCCCGTGACGGCCTGGGCATCCGCTACCTCACCGTCCAGGTCCGCGACGTCCTCGCCGCCCATGACCACGCCCTCGCCTGCGGCATGACCGAGGGGCTGGCGCCGGTGCGCCTCGGCGACGTCGCCCACATCTCCTTCGTGCGCCTCCCCGACGGCGACTTCATCGAGCTGTCGCAGCGGGCATCGCTCACCGGCCCGCTCGACTGAAGAGCAACGCAGACCGCCATGTCCCAGCTCAGGCCGGGCCTCGGGCCGCAAGCCAGCGCCAGTCCTCGCCATCGTGCTGGCGCACGACCTGCGCCGGGTTCCCGGCCACCACCGTGAAGTCGGGGACGTCCTGGGTCACCACGGCGTTCGCCCCCACCACGGCCCCCTCGCCGACGCGCACGTTGCCGACGACGACCGCCCCGATGCAGATCCACGCCCCCCGCCCGATCTCCACGCGACGTCCGTCGCGCAGGCCCTGTCGCTTGATCGGTCGGCTGACGTCTTCGTACACGTGACCCGTGTCGGAGATGTACACCCGATCCGCCACCATGGCCTCCTCGCCGATGACCACCTCGTTCACTGCCGTGATGCGGGCGAAGTGCCCGATGTAGGCGGCATCCCCGATGCGCAGGGTCACCCCGCGCTCGGGCACGAGAGCCTCGAGGACGGCGTGGGCACCGATCTTCACGAACGCGCCGACGTGGATGCCGGCCGGGTTCTCGATCGACACGGTCGGCTGGCCGAGCTCGCTGTAGGGCCCGAAGGCGGCGAACGCCGGCAGGGCCGCCGGCGGCTCCCACGGCGGCAGCTGGTCGAGGCCGTCGTTGCGGTCGTCGTCGTCCACGGTCACAGTGTCCCCGACCGGGCCTCCCGGTTCGGTGACCGGCCGAACCGGACAATTCGGTCACCCTGAGTGCCATCGGTAGCCTGCGGTGCGCAGGCCGCCACAGACACGGATCCCGAGGTACCCCGGTGCAGCTGATCCCGAGAGAGGTCACCCGGTCGGTGGTGCGGCTCGGGCAGGCCGCGCAGAACGCGCTGGAGGTCGCTCGCTTCGGGGGGCTGGAGACCGGCGAGGAGCACACGCCCTACGAGGTCGTCACCTCGCACCGCATGTACCGGCTGCGGCGCTACGGCAACGTCGAGCCGGACGGGCCGCGCCGCTCGCCGGTGCTGCTGGTCCCGCCGATGATGCTGTCGGCGGAGATCTACGACGTGTCGCCGTCGTCCAGCGCGGTCGGCGCCCTCGCCGCCGCCGGCCTCGACCCGTGGGTGATCGACTTCGGGGCGCCCGAGCGGGAGGAGGGTGGGCTGGAGCGCACGCTCACCGACCACGTCCTCGCCCTGTCCGGCGCCATCGACGAGGTCGTCGAGCGCACCGGCGGGCCCGTGCACCTCTCGGGCTACAGCCAGGGCGGGATGTTCTGCTACCAGGCGGCGGCCTACCGGCGGGCGGACGGCATCGCCAGCCTCATCACCTACGGCAGCCCGGTGGACACCCACGGCGTGCTCCCCCTCGGCCTCGACGACGACCTCGCCGTGGAGGTCATCGACTTCCTCGCCGACAAGGTCCTGCCGAACCTCACCGTGCCCGCCTGGATGAGCCGGGCCGGGTTCCGCATGCTGGACCCGCTGGCCACGGCGCGCAACCAGCTGCAGTTCGTGCTCCAGCTCCACGACCGGGAGTCGCTGCTCCCCCGGGAGGGCCAGCGCCGGTTCCTGATGGACGAGGGTTGGGTGGCCTGGCCCGGTCCGGCCATCGCCGAGCTCGTGAAGCAGTTCCTCGTGTCCAACCGGATGCTGTCTGGCGGGTTCGTCATCGACGACCAGCCCGTCACCCTCGCCGACATCGACTGCCCGATCCTGTGCTTCGTCGGCACCTCCGACGACATCGCGCCGCCCGAGGTCGTACGGGCCGTCGCCCAGGCCGCGCCGAGCGCCTCGGTCCACGAGGCCACCATCGACGCCGGCCACTTCGGGCTGGTGGTCGGCGCGCAGGCGGCGACGACCACCTGGCCCACCGTCGTCGGGTGGACCCACTGGCTCGACGAGGACGGGGCCGTGCCGGCCGGCATCACGCCCCTCTCCCCCGACGACCCCCCGAGCCGTCGGCCCAAGAGCGACCTGGCCCGGGCGGTGAACCTGGCCACCAACATCACCACTGGCGTCGGGCGCACCATCGGCACCGGGGCCAAGATCGGCCTCCGGGGCGTCCGCTCGCTCGCCATGGAGGGGGTCGGCTCCCTCGCCCGGCTCAACCGCATCGAGGAGGTGCGGCCGACCAGCCAGGTGTCGATGGGCCGCATCTTCGCCGAGCAGGCCGCCCTCGCCCCCGACGACACCGCCTTCCTGTTCGAGGGCCGCGGGCACACCTACGCGGCGGCGAACGAGCGCATCGACAACGTGGTGCGCGGCCTGATCCGCATCGGCGTGCGGCGCGGCTCCCACGTGGGCGTGCTCATGGACACCCGCCCGAGCGCGCTCGGCATCGTGGCCGCCCTCAACCGGCTCGGCGCGGTCGCCGTGCTCCTGCGCCCCGACGGCCCGCTGGAGCGCGAGATCGAGCTCGGTCGCGTGGGGCGCATCATCGCCGACCCCGAGCACGGCGAGCAGGCCACCCGGTTGAAGGGCGTCGTCAAGGTCCACGTGCTCGGTGGCGGCGGCGGACCCCGCGACCTGGGCTCGGCCGTCGACGACATGGAGGCCATCGACCCCGGGTCGGTCGAGCTCCCCGGCTGGTACGAGCCGAACCCCGGACGGGCCCACGACCTGGCCTTCGTCCTGTTCACCGGCAGCGGCGAGCGCACCCGCGTCAACCGCATCACCAACGGGCGCTGGGCCCTGTCCGCCTTCGGTACCGCGGCCTCGGCGTCGCTGAGCCGCTCCGACACCGTGCTCAGCCTCACGCCGATCCACCACCCCTCGGCCCTGCTCACCGGCATCGGGGCCGCCCTCGCGTCCCGCGCCCGTCTGGCCATGACGCGGGGCTTCGACCCCGACACGTTCTGGGAGGAGGTGCGCCGCTACGGCGCCACCGCGGTCACCTACACGTGGACGATGGCGGCCGACATGCTCGACGCCCCCACCGGCGGGCGGGACAAGCACCACCCGGTCCGGCTGTTCATCGGCTCCGGCATGCC
>DMTU01000175.1:14793-15276 GCA_003476595.1 Acidimicrobiaceae bacterium
CCGGCATGCCCACCGGCCTGTGGCGCAGGGTCGAGCAGCACTTCGCCCCGGCCAAGGTGCTCGAGTTCTATGCGTCCACCGAGGGCGCCGCCGTGCTCGTCAACCTCACCAGCGACAAGGTCGGCTCGATGGGCCGGCGCCTCCCGGGCAGCGCGCCGCTGAAGATCGCCCGCTTCGACGTGGAGACCAGCCGGCTCATCGAGGGCCCCGACGGCTTCGCCGAGGAGTGCGCCGTCGGGGAGGTCGGCATGCTGCTCGCCAAGCTCAGCCACCGCGACGGCGCCTACCCCGACCGCTCGCTCCGCGCCCTGTTCGAGGGCGACGACGCCTGGCTCGCCACCGGCGACCTGTTCCTCGTCGACGGAGACGGCGACCACTGGCTGATCGGCGGCGTCCAGTCGCTGATCCGCACGCCGGCCGGGGCGACGCCGCCCATCCCCGTGCAGGACGCGGTGAGCAGCCTGGACGAGGTCCACCTCAGCG
>DMTU01000011.1:0-282 GCA_003476595.1 Acidimicrobiaceae bacterium
GTCCGTCGCCTGGCCAAGCGCTGCGACGTCGTCACCTTCGACCACGAGCACGTCCCGCCCGATGTCCTCGCGGCCCTGACCGACGACGGGATCCCGCTGCACCCGACCCCTGAGGCGCTCCGCTTCGCCCAGGACAAGGTGGCGATGCGCCGGCGGCTCAGCGAGCTCGGGTTCCCGTGCCCGCGCTGGACGGTGGCCCGCACCGCGGACGAGGTCGCGGCGTTCGGCGCCGACGTGGGCTGGCCGGTCATCGCCAAGACGCCCCGGGGCGGCTACGACGGC
>DMTU01000011.1:406-2570 GCA_003476595.1 Acidimicrobiaceae bacterium
GCCGTCGTAGCCGCCCCGGGGCGGCTACGACGGCAAGGGCGTCCGCCGCGTGGAGGATCCCGAGGGGCTCACCGACTGGCTCGCGTCCGTCGGCGAACCCGGCCCGCTGGTCGACGGGGTGCTGCTCGAGGAGGCCGTCACCTTCGACCGCGAGGTGGCGGCGCTCGTCGCTCGCAACCCGAGCGGGTCCACAGCAGCGTGGCCGCTCGTCGAGACCGTGCAGGAGGACGGCATCTGCACCGAGGTGCTCGCGCCGGCGCCCGGACTGGACCCGGCCGCGGCCCGCGCCGCCACCGACATGGCGGTCCGCATCGCCGAAGCGCTGGAGGTCACGGGCGTGCTCGCCGTCGAGCTGTTCGAGGTCGTCGGCGAGGACGGGGAGTCGACGTTCCTCGTGAACGAGCTGGCCATGCGCCCCCACAACAGCGGCCACTGGACCATCGACGGCGCGGTGACCAGCCAGTTCGAGCAGCACCTCCGGGCCGTCCTCGACCTGCCCCTCGGCGACACGACGCCCCGGGCGCGGTGGACCGTGATGGCGAACGTGCTCGGCGGATCCCGGGAGGACCTGTACCCCGAGGTCGGACGGATCCTCGGTCAGGACCCGTCGCTGCGGATCCACCTGTACGGCAAGCAGGTCCGTCCCGGCCGCAAGATCGGCCACGTCACGCTCTGCGGCGAGGACCTCCGCGACCTCCGGCTCCGGGCGCGCGGTGCCGCCGACCAGCTTCGAGGAGCACCCGAACGATGAGCGACACCCCGAGCACGCCCGTCGTCGGCATCGTCATGGGCAGCGACAGCGACTGGCCCGTCATGGAGCAGGCGGCGCTGGCGCTCGACGAGCTCGGCATCGGCTACGAGGCCGACGTGGTCTCGGCCCACCGGATGCCCGACGACATGATCCGGTACGGCCGGTCGGCAGCGGATCGCGGGCTGCGGGTGGTCATCGCCGGCGCCGGCGGCGCCGCCCACCTGCCGGGCATGCTCGCCTCGGTCACCGTCCTGCCCGTCATCGGCGTCCCCGTCCCGCTCAAGCACCTGGACGGCATGGACTCCCTGCTGTCCATCGTGCAGATGCCTGCCGGCATCCCGGTCGCCACCGTGTCGATCGCCGGGGCCCGCAACGCCGGGCTGCTCGCGGCGAGGATCCTCGCGTCCGGCACCGACCCGGCCGCGGAGGAGCTGCGCGGCCGGCTCGCCGCGTTCGCCGACGACCTGCGCGACCTGGCTGTCGAGAAGGGCCGCCGCCTGCGCGAGCGGGACGTCTGACCGCACCGCACCCACCACCGGGGAAACTGGCAGCGACCACGGAACGCGCCGCCGGCGCGCTCGCTGCTCAGGTCGGGTTGGCGGCGATGTCGGTGCGGTGGTGCATGCCCGGCCAGCTGATGCGGGCGACGCCCTGGTAGGCGAGGGCGCGGGCCGCTTCGATGTCGGGCGCGGTCCCGCACACGTACAGGACCCGGCCGCCGGCGGTGACCAGCGTCCCCGGCTCGTCGCCGGCGGCGACCCCGGCGAAGAGCACCTCCACGCCGTCGAGGCCGTCGAGTCGGTCGAGGCCCTCGATCACGTCGCCGGTCCGGGTGCTGGTGGGGTAGCCCTCGGCCGCGCAGGCGACCGCGACGCAGGCGTCGTCGGTGTAGGTCGGTTCGCTGCGCAGCTCGCCGGATGCGGCCTCGGCCAGCAGCTGTGCCAGGTCGCTGGTGAGGCGGGGCAGGACCACCTGGGTCTCCGGGTCGCCGAAGCGGACGTTGTACTCGACCAGCTTCGGACCCTCGGCGGTCAGCATGAGGCCGGCGTAGAGCACACCCCGGTAGTCGATGCCCCGCCGACGCAGCTCGGCCAGGGTGGGGCTGACGAAGTCGTCGAGCACGGACTGCACCACCGCGGCGTCCGCCGCCGGCACCGGGCTGTAGCAGCCCATGCCGCCCGTGTTGGGGCCGGCGTCGCCGTCGCCGACCCGCTTGTAGTCCTGGGACGGGGCGAGGGCGACGGCCCGCTGGCCGTCGCAGACGGCGAGCACGGTCAGCTCGGGGCCGATCATGCGCTCCTCAATGACGACGCGGCGTCCGGCGTCGCCGAAGCTCTTGCCGGCGAGCTTCTCGCGGATGTCGGCCTCGGCCTCGGCCCGGTCGGTGGTGACGAGCACGCCCTTGCCGGCGGC
>DMTU01000011.1:2696-3506 GCA_003476595.1 Acidimicrobiaceae bacterium
CTTGCCGGCGGCCAGGCCGTCGGTCTTGATGACGTAGCCACCGTCGGGCCCGCCCGGGAGCGTGTCGAGGAAGGCGATCGCCTCGTCAGGATCATCGAAGGCCGCGTAGCGGGCGGTCGGGACGCCGGCGGCGGCCACGACCTCCTTCATGAAGGCCTTGGACCCCTCGAGCTCCGCGCCGGCGGCGCCGGGACCGAACACGAGCTTGCCGGCGTCTCGGAGCTGGTCGGCGAGCCCGTCGACGAGGGGCTGCTCGGGGCCGATGACGTACAGGTCGGCGTCGATGTCCTCGGGCGGGGTGTCGATCGAACCGGGGATGCCGGGGTTGCCCGGCGTGACGACGACGTCGGCCGTCCGAGCCAGCACGACCGCCAGTGCGTGCTCTCGACCACCGGAACCCACGACGCAGACCTTCACGGGCGGCGACGTTAGACGCCCCTCGGAGCGACCCCCGAAGGCCGGGCGCGGAAGGGGCCGGCGGAGTGGGTGGACCTCCGTCGGCTCCTCGAGCCAGCTGTGCTCCGGCCGGCGGTCAGCCGGTCGACTGGCGCCGCATCTCCTGGCCGCCCCGGGCGACGAGGGCGCTGCCGAGCAGCACCATCACCACGCCGGCGACACCGAGCACCAGCGTCCCGGAACCGGTGCGGGGCAGGGACCGGACCACGGTGTCACCGAGCACGGTCGGGGCCGCTTCGGCCTCGGGTTCGGGCACCGGGGTGGGTTCCGGCTCGGGCACCGGGGTGGGGACGACCACCTCACCTTCGACCTCGGTCGTCGGGGTCTCCGGCGGGTCCGTGGCCGGCGGGTCCG
>DMTU01000295.1:0-140 GCA_003476595.1 Acidimicrobiaceae bacterium
GCCCGCACCGCCGGGTTCCTCTACCAGGCGGTGCTGCGTTCCGAGCTGACCGAACGCCTCGGCGTCGCGTGGGGCCCGGTGGCCAAGGGCGTCGCCGAGATCGACGGCATCGACGCGGGCCTGCGCCAGATGTTCTCGAA
>DMTU01000295.1:325-783 GCA_003476595.1 Acidimicrobiaceae bacterium
ATGTTCTCGAAGCGTCGAGCCCAGATCACCGACGCCCTGGCCGGATCCGGTGACCTGGACCCCTCAGCCCGGGCCGCGCAGGTAGCCGCCTACCGCACCCGACCCGACAAACCCGAGACCCTCGACGGGGCGTCCCTGTACGCCGGCTGGGAAGCCGAAGCCGCAACCATCGGCATCACCCCAGCCGACGTGGTCGCCGTCACCGGCACCACCGAGCCACCCAGCCTCGACAAGGAATCGGCGGTCGAGGTGATCGGATCGTTGTCGGACCCCGGCGACGGGCTGTGCCGGTCGAACTCGACGTTCGAGCGGGCCGACGTCGCCCGGGCCTGGTGCGAACGCCTCCCGCCCGGCACCCGCCTGGACCGCCAGCTGCTCGAGCAACTCATCGACACCGCCACCTCCGACGCCCGTCTCGTGCCCATCGACCCCGGCAGCTCCGACAGCCCCGTCGTCAT
>DMTU01000295.1:892-2940 GCA_003476595.1 Acidimicrobiaceae bacterium
AGCCCCGTCGTCATCGACGCCGGCGGCGAGGCGATCCCGGTCGGGGTTGCCACACCGCGGCGGTGGTCCACGGTCGAGCTGCTCGCCGTGGAGGCGAACATGTTGCACCGCGCCCAACAACGCCGAGACGCCGGCGTCGGGCTGGTCGAGGCGTCCCTGGTCGAGGAGGTGTTGGCAGCCCGGGAGGATCTGGGAGATGACCAGGCCGGGATGGTCCGCCATCTGGTCAGCTCCGGCAACGGGGTCGATGTCGTGGTCGGCCGGGCCGGGACCGGCAAGACCTACGCACTCGCCGCCGCGGTGGAGCTGTGGCGGGCCGCGGGTTATGAACCGGTCGGCGCCGCCCTGGCCGCCCGGGCCGCCGCCGAACTGCAGGCCGGCGCCGGGATCCGGTCGTCGACCATCGCCCAGATCTTCCTGGACACCGACCGGCCAGATGGCGGTCCGGTGTTGACCGACCGCCAGATCCTCGTGGTCGACGAAGCAGCCATGGTCGACACCCGCCGCCTCGACGCCCTCCTCACCCTGGCCGGTGACGCCGGCGCCAAGGTCGTGGTCGTCGGCGACCACCACCAGCTCCCCGCCGTCGAGGTCGGCGGCGCGTTCGCCGCCCTCGTCGAACGGCTCGATCCGGTCGAGTTGACCGTCAACCGGCGCCAACACCACCTCTGGGAGGCCGACACCCTGGCCCGGCTCCGTACCGGCCAGGACGGAGCACCCGGCATCGGCGACGTCGTGACCGCCTACCGGGACCATGACCGCATCCGCGTCGGCGCCAACCCGGGCGAGGTGCGCGCCCAGATGGCCATCGACTGGCACACCGCCGTCAACTGCGGTGAGGACGCGGTGATGATCGCCCTGCGCCGCGACGACGTCGACGAGCTCAACGTCCGGGCCCGGACCCTGCTCGTGGCCACCGGCACCATCGACGACACTCACGCACTCCACGTTGCCCAACGCCCCGGTGGGGAGCGGCGGTTCTCGGTCGGGGAGCGGGTGGTGTGCCTGCGCAACGACCGCCGCATCGGGGTCCACAACGCCCTGGTCGGCACGGTCACCGCCCTCGACCACGACACCGGCTCCCTCACCCTCACCTCCACGTCCGGTACGGAGCACCACATTCCTGCCGGGTACCTTGCCGACGGGCACCTCGACTACGGCTACGCGATCACGATCCACAAGGCCCAAGGCGCCACCGTGGACCGGTGCCTGGTGCTCGGCGACGACCGCCTCTACCGCCAGGCCGGCTACACCGCCCTGTCCCGTGGGCGCATCGCCAACGACCTGTACCTGATCGGGGTCGACGACCGTGACGCCTACCCCGAACTCGAACTCGACCGCCACGGAGCCGCCGCCGAGGACACGCCGCGGGAGCGAATCGTCCGGGCCCTGCACCGTGACGGCAGCAAGGAACTCGCCCTCGACATCGCCGCCCGCCATGGCACCTCATCGGATGGTGGCGATTCACTCGGAGAGCTGTGGGCGGCANNGCCCAAGGCGCCACCGTCGACCGGGTCCTGGTCCTGGGCGACGACCGCCTCTACCGCCAAGCCGGCTACACCGCCCTCTCACGAGGCCGGTCCTCCAACGACTTGTACCTGATCGGCGACGACGACCGGGACCTGCTACCAGAGCTCGAACTCGACCGCCACCAAGCCGTCGCCGAGCCCGACGACCCCATCGACCGGTTCACCCGCAGCCTCGCCCGAGACCAAGCCAAGCACCTCGCCACCACCCAACAAGTCGTCGCCTCGTCGGCCGCCAACGAGCCGGTCACCCTGGCCGTGCTGTGGGAACGCCACGACCAGCTCCTCGACGACCTCGGCGACATCCCCACCGACCCCACACCAGAGATCGGCCAGTGCGTCGAAGACCTCGCCGTGGTCGACAAGCACCTCGAAGGCCTCCACGCCCGCCGGGCCGACACCACCGGCCAGCGGCGCTGGTGGCAACGCACAGGTCCCGACCGGCCAGCGGCGGACGGCGCCGGGCTGGCCGCCACCATCGAAACCACCCAAGCGCAACGAACCACCCTGGCCGAACGGCTC
>DMTU01000295.1:3000-4431 GCA_003476595.1 Acidimicrobiaceae bacterium
CCGTGGCTCCAAGCCAACGCCGAGACCCTCGACCAGGTGCAGGAGCTCGCCGCCCAGATCGACTGGCGCGCCGCCCAGGCCGGGCGAGCCGCCGAAGTGACCCGACCCGACCACGTCCTCGACGTGATCGGCCCGCCACCCGTCGGCGACCGAACCGCGTGGCGAGCCGCCGCCGCAGCGATCGAGTCCTACAACGCCCGCTTCCACGACGTCCCCGATCACCTGCTCGACCAGCACCCCGACCACGCCGACCACCACGAACAGGTCCGCCTCGCCGTCGACACCGCCACACAGCCCGTCACCCTCGACACCACACCCACCCTCAGACTCCACTGACCCTCAACCCGCGTTGACAGGGATCGGTCGGTAGAACATGGAGCGATAACGGCACCGCGGGACGGCCGGCGGCCTTCTTGCACCCGCCGGCCACGCTGCATTCGCCAGTGCGACTGGTCGTCGTGGAGCAGCTCCCAACGCCGGTTCGGAGTGGTTCCCGAAGGTGACGAATCGTCTGGTCTGGGCGGCGATAGGTCGGCCCTCACACGCTCGCCTGCGCTTCGAGCCTCCCTACGTGCCCGGAGTCCAGCCGGCAGGCCAACCCGGCCAGCCCGCTCTAACTGGGGCTGAAGCGGCGGTCAGTACCGGGGGCACCGCCGAGGAGTTCGGTGCACGTGCCTGCGCCGGCTGAGCCACGAACTCCAACTGGCCTCTGATCCGGGTGGCCGCTCGTTTGCTGTCTGCTCACATTCAGAGGCTGCCGCCAACTGGACGAAACTCGATCTCGCAGTCCGCGTCCCTCATCCGCTCGTCGAGTGCGTCCAGTTCGGCCGGGTCGAAGTCCTCTTGTTGCACCAACGCCTTCGCTTCGTCGTTCAACTCGCGACATGACAGCTGCTCCTCTTGGCCATCGTTGTCGCCACACCCGGCGAACAGCACCCCGGCGAGAATCAATGTCAGTGGCAACAGTCGTTTCATCGGCCAAGTGTCGCATAGCCGAATGCGCCGTCCAATGGTCGTTACCGCTAGCTTCCACGCTCCGAGTTCCGGACGTCCCGGATCCATCAAGAGCCCGTAGATCTCAGGGAACGAACGGGACGATGAGCCCGAGGGTGTCGCCCACCTCTGTGAACTGTTGGTCCGCCTCCTCGCCGAGGAACGTGATGGCAGCGACCGCCAGCAGGGGTACGACGATGCCGATCAGGCCGAGGACGATGCCTGCGACGGCCAGACCTCGTCCGGTCTGGGTTCCGTTCGAGTTGTCGATCTGAGACTTCGCGATGAGGCCGAAGATCAGCGCCAGAATCGAGCCGATCCAGTACAGCCACAGAATGCCGAGTACGAGTGACGCAATGGCCAGACCGTTCGTCTTCGTCGGTGCAGGCCCACCCCAACTGGCCCCAGGCGGGGGTGGGGGAGCTACAGCTTGGCCTT
>DMTU01000295.1:4560-6476 GCA_003476595.1 Acidimicrobiaceae bacterium
GCTTGGCCTTGCTGGAGGCCGGCACCGCACTTCTCGCAGAACCGGGGGTTACCCTGAACGCCGTTCCCGCAGCCCGGGCAAAATCTAGTGGCCTCGGTGCGCCTGTCAGTCTCCGACATCTTGTGTCTCCTTCCGCCCGGGCCGCTGTACCGCAGCCTCCTGCAGGAAAGCGTAGGCGCACAGTCAGACGAGGGCGGTCCCGGAGCGGTCTCTCCCGAGCCCGCCAACGGCGCATCGCCTACTATCGCACGCACCCATCCCTAGGACGACCATGCGGGTCGAATCCTCGGCGGAAGCGACATCAAGTCAGTTCGACTTCACCGGCCCCTACGCTTCCACGCGTAGAGCCGCCAAACCCCAGGCCTAGGAGCGTGGGGCTGTAAGCGCTGAGTCGGTCAGGGACGACGAGTAACCGGGTCGGCGTCGAGGCCGACAGTGTGGTCGTCGTCTGGGAACTGCGGCGCTGGTCGGCTCTTCGGTCGGCGGGTCGCTGGCCGGGCCTGCCGGCGCCTGAGCCGTTCAGCCGGCCAGGCCGGCGAGGCCGGTGGTGCCGGTGTGGGTGAACAGCTTGCGCAGGTTGTGGCACGCGGCGAGCAGCGTCCATTCGGCATCGGCAGCATCCAGTCCTCGGAGCAGCACGCGTTTGCCGCCGTGGCAGGTGTCGATCTGTCCGAACACCGGCTCGACGATCGCTTTACGTCTCGCGTAGGTGGCCTTGCCCGCCTTGGTGCGCAGCTTGCGGGCCATGCGTTCCTTGACCGTGGCGTCCTTGGGGATCCGACCTCTTGGTGCCGGTGGTGGCGTCTCGGAGTGCTTCATGCGGCCGGTGGCGATGAGCGCATCCACCCCGGCTTCGGCGGCGGCAGCGACGTTGTGTTCGGAGAAGTAGCCGGCATCGGCCAGGACCTGGCCTGGCGTGGTGGCGCAGTTGGTGATCGTCTCGTTCAGCATCGGCTCGAAGGTCGGGGCATCGGCGGCGCTGTTGCCCAGCCGGGTGGCCACGATCACCTGGTGTTCCTCGTCGACGACGGCTTGGGCGTTGTAGCACTGATGGAAGCTGCCATCGGAGGTCTTCATGATCCGGCTCTCCGGGTCGGTGAAGTTCCGTTGCGCCTGGTCCTCCGGCACCGCCTCCTCGGCCGCCTGCTCACCAGCCCGGGCCGCTTCTTCGTCGCTGGCTCCGCGTTTGCGGGCCCGTGCCTGGGCTTTGGCCGCGGCCTGCTCCGCGGCTTCGGCTTCCAGATCGGCCTTCGCGGCACGGATCTTGGCCAGACGCGACTCACGGCGGGCCAGCTCGCCGGGCAGATCGTCGTCGCGGCCATCAGGCCCGAACCGTTCATCTTCGGCGGTGTCGGTCGCCTCAGCTTCGGCGAGGATCTCGTCGATCTCCCGAGCCAGGACGGCTTCGCGTTCGTTCATCCGCTTGTAGGACATGGCCTTGCGGCGACTGGCATTGGCCCGCACCTTGGAACCGTCCAACGCGACACGGCCCATGCGGACCATGCCCGCCTTGCGGCACAGCAGCAGCGACTCGAGGAACAGTCCCTTCAACGCGGCCAGGTGACGGCGCCGGAACCGGGCGATCGAACGGTAGTGCGGGGCCGCGTTCGCGGCCAGGAACCGGAACGCCACATCGTCATGGCAGGCCTTCTCGATCGCCCGCGACGACCGCACCCCGGTCACATAGCCATAGATCAACAGCTTCAACATCAGGCGGGGGTCATAGGGCGGGAACCCCCGACCCTCGGTGTAGGAGGCCAAGAACGGCTCAAGATCGACCGTCTCATCGACCAGCTCGGACACGAACCGGGCCAGATGATCCTCCGGCAGCCACTCATCCAACGACGGCGGCATCAACAACACCTGGTGCGGGTCGTAGCGCCGGAACGTCTTGTCCACCCCAGCCCGCTCCGACG
>DMTU01000295.1:6602-10125 GCA_003476595.1 Acidimicrobiaceae bacterium
GCCCCAGCCCGCTCCGACGACGACGGCTCTGCCGCCGGGCCCACATCGAACAACCGCTCTTCCCCGGTCACCGCAGCCATGCTCACAGTCTTTTCGACCACAAGCACAAGATGGTGGATTACTGACCCACGCTCCTAGGACCCGGCAGTTCGCTCGGTCAGTGTCCACGCGGTCGCTCAGGAGGTACGCGGTGGCGAGGTGGGCCGGTCAGCTGTCCGTGTCGATCGGCTGGTCGGTGATGCGGTCGGTGGGACCGGTACCTGCCCACGCTGGGTTGGCGGCGAGATCGATCTGGAGGAGGTCGAGGTCGCAGCCCAAGGAGGTGACTGCATCGGCGATCGCCGCGCAGATCGCCCGTTCCAGGTCGGATAGTTCGACGGTGCCGGGCCAGCGGACACCGATCCGGGCCCGTAGGACACGACGCTGAAGCCCGAGATGACTGCTCATCGGGCCGACCGTACGGGCCGGAGCCGTGGAGGCGTTCACAGCTGCAGTGACGGGTCGAAGGGCTCCGGTGCCAGGCGAAGCCGGGGCGGTTCCGGTTCGGCTTCCAGCTCGGCGAAGGCGTGAACGTCGAGGGCGTCGGGGTTGATGTGGCCGACGGGGTCGAGGACCAGCTCTGGTGCGCCGGCGGTGAAGTGGGCGCGGGGGTCGTCCCAGGTGGACCATCCCTCTGCTGGGTCCCAGCCAACCCAGGCGTCATGGCCGTTTGGGGTGGTGAAGCGGACGAGGTCGACGGAGCGGTCCGGATGGGCGCGTCGAAGGTCCTCGGCGGCGCTGGCGAGGGCCGAGTCCACGGCCAGGCCAGCGGGCGGGTTCGCAGCGACCGTCGCCACCGGGACGTGGCGGTGACCGTCGAGGCGGATCGGGTCGGCTGCCTGCTGGAACTGGAAGTGGTACTCCTCGACGCTGATCTCGACCGGTGGTGGGGCGTCGTCGCCGAGCACGAGAACCTGCCCTTCGTCGGTCACGGCGAGCGTGCCGGTCCGGTCGTACACGGTCACGGCGACCGTGTCGGGGCCGGGCTGTCGGTCGGCGTCGCCGTGCAGGCGGCCGGCGTTGGGGGTGAGGTCGACGGGGAAGGCGGGGTGGCGTAGGGCGTGTTCGATCTCGGCGGCCTGCTGGTCGAGGCGGCGGGCCATGAACACGTGCTCGGGCAACGGGGGAGCGGGGCGGCCGTCGAGGGGCAGGATCGTGGTGGGCCACAGCTCGGGCCCGTAGGCGTGCAGGATGCTGCGCGCCTGGGCTGGTTCCCACATGTCGAAGGGTGAGCAGTTCAATGCCTCACAGATCTGGGCGATGTCGGTGACGTCGAGGGTGTTGATCCGGCCGCCCAGCAATCCGTCGACGAGGTCGGCGTCGAGACCGAACCCTGTCGAGAAGGTGTCGAGGTCCTCGTCGCCGAAGTCGCGGCGGAACTCGGCCAACACGTCGGCGACGGTGGCTGCCGGCAGGGACCAGACCCGGTCGGGGTCGCCGGCGGCCAGTGACTGTTCCCAGGAGACGAGGCGGTCCTGCCAGGCGGCCAGGCGCGTCGAACGCGAGTCCAGCCCTCGGGTCAGGGCGTCGACCCGGGTGCTCGCCCATCCCAGGTCACGGGCCACGCCGGGCTTGTCCCACCCGGCCAACGCCGTGTCGACATCGCTGCGGTCCTCGATGCGGCCCAACAGGATCCGGTGACCCTGGTCGTGTTCGTTCACAGCCCAGATCTCGCCGGTCTCGGGCAGCCACCGAAC
Organism: Acidimicrobiaceae bacterium; assembly: GCA_003476595.1. GTDB lineage: Bacteria > Actinomycetota > Acidimicrobiia > Acidimicrobiales > Salinilacustritrichaceae > Salinilacustrithrix. The sequence goes on from DMTU01000295.1 coordinate 8,339, forward strand.
CTGCCAGTCGATGTCGGGGTGGTCGTCGCTGCGCCAGCCGGCCCCGAAGTCGACATGGGCGCCGCGGGCACGCAGCCGGGTGACCGGGGCCTGTGGTTCGTCGTGGAAGGTGGTCACCGGTCAGGTCTCTTTCGTGTCGTGGTCGGCTCGCCGGGCCCGGCGTTGCCGATGAGCGAGATCGATCACCGTCGCCCCCGGCCCGGTTGCCGACTCGGGGGCGCCGGGAGTGGAGACGGAGGGCAGCGCCCGGCGGCCCGGCTGCCCGGAACCGGCCGCACCGGCCACGGGCCCGGTCGTGCTGGCACGGCTTCGCGCCGCACCGCCGAGGGTCCCTGGCCGGCTGTCCGGTGGGGTCGGGCGGGGAAGTGAGGAAGCGGGCCCGGCAGGCGGCCGGGGCGGGAACGCTGTGGGGGGTGGGGTGGTGTGGGCGCGTCGGCGGAGGCGGCGGTCCCGGTACCAGGGGCGCTGCCGGAACCGGATGGGTGGCAGGTTGAAGTAGACGAGCACCCCTTGGTTCGCGCTGAGGGTGCGGCCCCGGGCGGCGGGGAGCAGCGGCCGCCACTCGGCCCCGGTCGAGGTGGAGTGCGGGCCGCCCTGGTTGCGGGTCACCGTGGACCGGTCGATGCTGTGGTCCCCGGCCAGCTGGGCGGCCAGGTTCAAGGTGTCGGTGTCCTTGTTGCCCGGCAACAGGACCAGGCCCCGGTGGTTGTTGATGATCGTGCGGGACTTGGTGGCGTAGCGGTCCTCGAGCTGGGCGAGGTCCTGGCAGATCGTCATCACCGACACCCGCTTCGACGACGCGGTCGACACGATCTGGTCGAGCCCGTGAAGGGGGGCGATGTTGGCTGCCTCGTCCAACACGACCAGTAGCGGCGCCTTCAGACGGCCGCCGTTGCGGGCCGCGGCCGTGTCGGCGGCGTCGAAGAACTGGCGGATGATCGTGGAGAACACCGCCTCGAACCGGTCCTGGTCCTTGTCCGGGGCGGTCACGAAGAACGTGTGCGCACCCCCGTCGAACAGCTCTTCGGCGACGATTTCAGACCGCTCGGCGGAGCGGGCGACCACCGGGTCCAGGTAGACGCCCAGGATCTGCTGGGCGATCTGGAACAGGTCGGACCGGGAATCGTCCCGGCGCCGGAACGTGGACTCGTGCGCCAACACCGCGTCCGGGCAGTCGCCGAGCAGGTCCCGGACCGTGTCGAAGTCCTCGGCGTCGATCCACCGGGCCACATCGGTAATCGTCCGGCCCGACCGCCCGGCCGCGTACAGGTAGGGGCCGAGGAGCTTCTGGGCGCCGTCGAACCACAACTTGCCCATCCGCAGGTCCCGGCCGGCGATCATCAGCCCCGCCTTCGCGAGACCGGCGGCGTCGGCCATCGCCCCCTCCCACGTCGCCGAGTTGGCCATCGGCGTCCACGACGACCCCGGATAGGCGGTCACATCGGCCGGGTCGAAGACCTGCACCCGGCCCCGATGGGCCCGCCACCCCGCCGTGTCATCGACCAGATCACCCTTCGTCGACGTCGCGACGACCGGGCCGGGCCAGTCCAGGATCGCCGGCACCGCCAGCCCCGACGTCTTGCCCGACTGGGTGGTGCCGATCACCAACACCGAATGGCGTTCCTCGGCGGCCACCAGAGAGCGGTCCAGCCGGGACCCGCCACGACCGACCACGATCCGGGCCCGACCGGGCCTGTGCACCCGCAGCCGGCGCCACTGCGACCGCTTCGCCCACTCCAGGCCGTCATCTGATGATCTCGCCGGCGAAGGCGCCCGCGTCGCCATCA
>DMTU01000104.1:0-376 GCA_003476595.1 Acidimicrobiaceae bacterium
CGCCGTCACCGCCGGCCCGGCCAAGGTCGCCACCTGGTCCTACGACATCGAGCCCACCGCCGAAGGCTGCCGGGTCACCGAGTCCTGGACCGACCAGCGGTCCTCGTTCTTCGCCGGCGCCAGCAAGCGCCTCACGCTCGTGAAGGACCGCAGCGAGCACAACCGCAGCACCATGGAGCGGACGCTGGAGTCGCTGGAACGCGCCGCGACGTCGTGACGGCCTGAGGGGGCAGACGTTGGCCAGGGACCCCCGGGTTGCCGTCGTCTTCGACCGACTCGTCCCCGACGACGGGTGGCCGGCGGTCTCCGCCGCTGGCCTGGATCGGTACCTCGACGGTCTGCGGTCGGACCCGGAGACCCACGCCGAGCACGCTCG
>DMTU01000104.1:507-1078 GCA_003476595.1 Acidimicrobiaceae bacterium
ACGCCGAGCACGCTCGCGTCCTCGACGCCATCGACCTGCTGGACCGCCGTGCCGACGGTGACCTCGCATCGCTCGCACCCGGTGACGTCGACGCGCTGATCGCCGCCCTCGACCCCGAGCACAGCGACGTGCTCGTCCAGGCCGCCGCGCGCGCCTACTACGGCGACGGCCTCGGCGCCGGCGCCCGCATGATCGGGTACCGAGCCCAGCCCGGGCGTGGCCCCGGTGCGCCGGTGGTGGAGCCGGTGCTGCGGACCTCGGCGCTCGATGACGTCGACGACGCCTGGGACGTGCTCGTGCTCGGTGCCGGCGCCGGCGGGGGTGTGGCGGCGTGCGTGCTGGCCGAGGCCGGCGCGCGTGTGCTGGTCGTCGAGCGCGGGGAGGATCGGCGCGCCCTGGAGGTCGGCCGGGACCACCTGCGCAACCACCGCACGAGCATCCACGGCAACAACACCGGCCCCTCGGCCCCCGGGAACCCACGCGTGGTCGATTCGGTCGACGGGACGGCCGTGATCGAGGCACCCCACGACCCCCGCTGGCACAACGACGCCATGGTCGTCGGTGGCGGCAC
>DMTU01000104.1:1326-2353 GCA_003476595.1 Acidimicrobiaceae bacterium
CGACCTACGGGGTGCCGGAGGGGTCCTCGCTGGCCGACTGGCCCATCACCCACGACGACCTGGTCGACCACTGGGACTGGGTCGAGTGGGAGGTCGGTGTGTGCGGCGATCCCGCCGGCCACCGGGCGCTCGCCCCCCGCCGGCGGGGGGACCCGATGCCGCCGCTTCCGGCCAACGCCGAGGCCGCCGCCCTCGCCCGGGGCGCGAGCGCGCTGGGCCTGTCCACCGGGTCGGTGCCCATGCTGCTGAACTCGGTGCCCCACGCCGGCCGGGCGCGCTGCGTGCGGTGCGGCGAGTGCGTGGGCTTCTCCTGCCCGGTCGACGCGAAGAACGGGTCGCACAACACCGTGCTGCCCCGGGCGCTGGCCACCGGCAACGCCGCGCTGGTCGCCGGGTGCCGGGCGGTCGGGATCACGACCGATGCCGCAGGCCGGGTCACCGGTGCCGTGCTGATCGACGAGGCCGCCGGTACCGCGAGGACCGTCCGGGCCGGACACGTCGTCGTGGCGTGCGGCGCCATCGAGACGGCCCGCCTGCTGCTCGCCAGCCGCAGCGACCGCCACCCCGACGGCCTCGGCAACGCCACCGACCAGGTCGGCCGCCACCTCCAGGGGCACGCGTTCGTGTCGGCGTTCGGCGCGTTCGACGAACCGGTCGTCGATGCCGACGGCCCCGGCGTGAGCATCGCCACCCTCGACCTCGCCCACGGCAACGTGGACGCCGACGGCGTCCCGCTCGTGGGCGGCGGGGTGGTGGCCAACGAGATGGTGAAGCTGCCCATCGTCCACTGGTCCTGGGCGCTTCCGCCCGACGTGCCGCGGTGGGGTGCGGCGGCGAAGGCGGCGATGCGCGACACCTACCGCACCACCGGCCACCTGTTCGCCCAGGTCCAGGAGGTGCCCCGGCCCGGCAACCGGGTCACGCTCGACCCCGACGTGCGCGACGGCCTCGGCCTCCCCGTCGCCCGCCTCACCGGCGAGGCCCACCCCGAGACGGTGCGCACCACCCGCCACATCGCCGACCGGTC
>DMTU01000104.1:2490-8218 GCA_003476595.1 Acidimicrobiaceae bacterium
GACCGGTCGCGAGCCTGGATGGAGGCGAGCGGCGCCCGTCGCACCTGGAACGACCGCATCCCCACCGGCCTGCTCGCCGGCCAGCACCAGGCGGGCACGTGCCGGATGGGCACCGACCCGGCCACCTCGGTCACCGACCCCGACGGCCGGGTCCACGGCCACGACAACCTCTGGGTCGCCGACGCATCGGTGCACGTCACCAACGGGTCGGTGAACCCCGTCCTCACGATCATGGCCCTCGCGCACCGCCTCGCGACGAAACTGGCAGCGGCTGCGTCACACCGCTGACGCGTTCCACCATCTCCGGGACGGACCGGTGTGACGCCTCCGCTGCCAGTTTCAGGTGGGGGCGACGCGGAGGTCGGCGACGTGGGTGCCGACGTGGTTGGTGATGCGCCGGCGGGGGTCGAACACGTCGGTGCGGTCGGTGCCCTCGACCTCGGCGAGCACGTGGCCGAGCGCGACCTCCGACGCCGGGCGGCTGCCGTCCTCGGCCTTGATGGCGATGCCGAGGCCGAGGCGGGGGACGACGGCGAGCTGCACGCCCTCGGCTCCGGTCTTCACGAGCACCTCGCCGTTCGCCGCCGCGAGCAGGTCGGTGCAGAGCCGGCCGGTGCCGGCGACGAACCACGGTTCGGCGACCATGGCGTCGGCCAGCCGTCGGGCGGCGTCGGCGCGCGCGGGCGGCCACTCGGTCGGTGTGCCGAAGCCGGCCGCCGCGGTGGCGATGGCGTGCAGCGGCATCGGGTGGACCGGGATGCCGCAGCCGTCGACGCCGGTCTCGGCCGGGTCGAGCGCGGTGCGGGTGGTCTCGGCGAGCGCGGCCCGGACCAGCTCCTGCACCGGGTGGCCGGGCTGGATGTAGCCGGCGCTGTCGACGCCGAGGTGGCGGGCGAGGGTGAGGAAGCCGGCGTGCTTGCCCGAGCAGTTGCGGGCCGCGGTGGCCCCCGGGTCGACGTCGCGGTGGACCTGCTCGACGCCGCACTCGAGATCGTCGGCAGTGCACCCGATGCGGGCGAGCCAGGCATCGACCGCGGCGACGTGACCGGGTTCGCCGTTGTGGGAGGCGCAGGCGAGCGCGAGCTGCACGGGGCCGAGATCGAACGCGTCGGCGGCGCCGGTCTCGACCAGGGGCAGCGCCTGCAGGGGTTTCACCGCCGAGCGGGGATGGGTGAGCCGGTCCGGGTCGCCCCAGGACCGCACCACGTCGCCCTCGACGTCGGCGACCGCAGCATGGACGACGTGGCGGCTCTCGACGTGCGGGCCGCGCCAGAGCTCGACCGTGATCGGCTGGGTCATGTGGTCATGTCTACGAGCTGCAGGACAGCATCGAGCAGCCGGCCCGCTCCCGGGCCCACTCCGGTCGCTTCTCGGCGAAGCGCTCCCGCCCGGGCTGGTCGTCGTAGGGCCGGCGCAGCGTGTCGTGGAGCTCGGCGATGAGGCTGTCGTCGTCCTGCTCCGCCGCGTCGATGGCCAGCTGGGCCAGGTAGTTGCGCAGCACGTACTTGGGGTTCACGGCGTCCATCCTGGCGCGAGGATCGTCGACGTCGAGGCGGTCGCGCCAGCGGCGCAACCAGCCGGCGAGGCCGGCCAGCACGTCGCCGGTGACCTCGTCGGGGGCGTAGCTGGCCGCCAGCAGCGGCTCGACCAGGGAGCGATCGGTGGCGGTGCGGTCGAGGGTGGCCACGTCGGGGAGCGAGCGGAAGAAGATCGTGCTGTCGATCTCCGTGCTGGACAGCACCTCGTGCAGGTCGGCCACCAGCCGGCGGTCGGGTTCGGCCACGACGCCGTCCACCTCGACGCCGAGCTTGGCCAGCCACGCCCGGGGCAGCTCCTGCTCGATGGTGGCGGCGTAGGACCCGAGGCTGGCCTCGAGCATGGTGGCGTCGCCGACGAGCACGTGGAAGGCCCCGCCGAGGCGGGACAGGTTCCACTGGGCCACCACCGGCTGCGTGCCGTAGCGGTAGCGCTTCATGTGCCGGTCGGTGGTGTTGGGGGTCCAGCCCTCGTCGTAGGGCTCGAGCCAGCCGTAGGGCCCGTAGTCGATGGTGAGGCCGAGGATCGACAGGTTGTCGGTGTTCATCACCCCGTGGACGAAGCCCACCCGCATCCAGTCGATCATCAGCGACGCGGTCCGCTGGCAGACCTCGTCGAAGAGGTCGACCATGAGCTCCCGGCGGTGCTGGGCGTCGCGGGGCGTGCCGAGGTGCGGGAAGTCGTGGGTGAGGGTGTGGTCGACGAGCTGGCGGAGGAGGTCCTCCTCGCCGAGGGACGCGGGCAGCTCGAAGGTGCCGAAGCGGGTGAACGACGGGGCGACGCGGCACACGACGGCGCCGGGCTCGGGCGCGGGGTGGCCGTCGTAGAACATGTCGCGCACGACCTGGTCGCCGGTGGTGACGAGCGACAGGGCACGGGTGGTGGGCACCCCGAGGTGGTGCATGGCCTCGCTGCAGAGGAACTCGCGCACCGACGAGCGCAGCACGGCGCGGCCGTCGGCGGAGCGGGAGTAGGGCGTGGGACCGGCACCCTTCAGCTGCAGGGTCTGGTTCGTGCCGTCGGCGTCGACGACCTCGCCGAGGGCGATGGCGCGCCCGTCACCGAGCTGGCCGGCCCAGTTGCCGAACTGGTGCCCGCCGTACCGGTCGGCGCGCGGGGTCATCCCCTCGACGACCGAGTTGCCGGACAGCACCCGGGCGATCTCGTCGGACTCCTCCGGGGTGGGCGATGCCGGCAGACCGAGCGGCGCGGCGACCTCCGGGGACCAGGCCCGCAGCCGCGGCGCGGCGACGGGCGTGGGGCGCACCGGGGACCACGCCGCACCGGGCACCTGGCGCGGGAAGACCTCGGACCGGGCGTCACCCGGGAGGGCGCGGACGAAGCGGTCGTCCCACGTCAGGGCATCGAACAGCGGGGAGGGCTGGGCGGCGAGGTCGGTCTGGAGGTCGGTGATCCACCCAGTCTGAGGCCGCGGGTCGGGTCCGCCAACCCAGCGCTCCGTAACCTGACCCCCGATGGGAGCAGGGCACGACCACGGCCACGGCCTCGCCGGCCAGCGGGCCGGGACCCGGCACCGTCGACGGCTGGCGATCTCCTTCGGGCTGATCGCCGTGTTCTTCGTCGTCGAGGCGGTGGCGGGCGTGCTCACCAACTCCCTCGCCCTGCTCTCCGACGCCGGCCACATGCTCACCGACGTCGTCGGCCTCGGCATGGCGCTGGCCGCGATCCAGCTCGCCGACCGGCACCAGGCCGGTGCCGCCCACCGGAGCGAGACGAGCCAGCACACCTTCGGCCTCTACCGGCTCGAGATCCTCGCCGCGTTCGTCAACGCCCTGCTGCTCGTCGGCGTGGCCGTCTACATCCTCGTCGAGGCGGTGCGTCGGATCGGCGGCGACCCCGAGATCGACACCGGTCCGATGCTGGTGGTCGCCGTCCTCGGCCTGCTGGTGAACCTGGTGGCCTTCGCCCTGCTCCGCGAAGGGGCCAAGGAGTCCATCAACGTCGAGGGCGCCTACCTCGAGGTGGTCGCCGACACCCTCGGCTCGGTGGGCGTGATCGTCGCCGCGGTGCTCCTCGAGCTGTTCGGGTGGACCTGGGTGGATCCCCTGGTCGGCGCGCTCATCGGCCTGTGGATCCTGCCCCGCACGGTCCGGCTCGGTCGCCAGGCCGTCCGGATCCTGCTGCAGTCCGCGCCGCCGAGCATCGACCTGGCCGCGCTGCGGGCCGACCTGGCCGCACTGCCCGACGTGCTCGACGTCCACGACCTGCACGTGTGGACGCTCACGTCCGAGATGGAGAACGCCACCGCCCACCTCGTGGTGGAGCCGGGGGTCGACGGCCACGACGTGCTCGACCAGGCCCGGGCGCTCCTGCAGGACCGCTACCGCATCGCCCACGCCACCCTGCAGGTGGAACCCTCCGACCACACGGGGTGCGACGAGCTCGAGTGGTAGCGATCTGTCAGCGACGGCGGAACGGCGTTCCGTGGCCGCTGCCAGAACGTCAGGGGGTGGTCACGGGGAGGTCGAGGACGATCCGGGCCCCGCCGGACGGCGCCACGTCGACGCGCAGGTCGCCACCGGCGTCGGTCGCGACGCGGGCCGCGATGTCGAGGCCGAGCCCGGTGGAGCCGCCCCCGGACACGCCACGCCCCCGGGCTCGCGCCGGATCGGCGATGCCGGGACCGGCGTCGTCCACCGCGAGCAGCGCCCGTCCGGCATCGACCGTGAGCGAGACGGCGTAGGGGGTGCCGGCCGGGGTGTGGCTGTGGACGTTGCCGAGGAGGGCGTCGAGCACCGCCTCCAGCTCGTCGGCGGCGGCCCGGACGGGCACCGGCCCCGGCGGCACGTCGACGGTCCAGGCCCGGCCGTCCTCCTCGGCGAGCAGGGACCAGAAGTCGGTGCGCGCCCGGACGACGGCCGCCAGGTCGGTCGTCGCCGCCACCGGTGCGCCGTGCAGCGGCCGGCGAGCGGCCTGCACCAGCTCGGTGACCGCGGCTTCGAGGCGGTCGACGCCGGCGCTGAGGCTCGGGGACCCGCTCGCCTCGGCGTCCAGGCGCAGGGCGGTCAGCGGCGTGCGCAGGCGGTGGGAGAGGTCGGCGACCCGTTCGCGCTCGGCCGAGCGCAGCTCGTCGATGCGATCCGCCAGCAGGTTGAGGGCCCGGCCGGCGGCGGCCAGCTCCGGCGTGTCGCTGGTCGCCGCGCGCGCCAGGGGGTCACCCTCGGCGAGCGCACGGGCGGTGGCGGACAGCTCCCCGGCGTCCCGGGTGAGGGAGCGGGCCAGGCGGTCGGCCACCACGCACGAACCGATCACGAGCACGATCGCGACGCCGCCCAGGGCCAGCCAGGACGTCGCGACGCCGTCCCGGCGCAGCTCCCCGGGCACGTGGGCCCGGATGGCGGCGACCGAGTCCTCGCCGAGCACGACCGGGACCCACACGTCCACGCCGTCGCCGACCGTCTCGGAGAAGCCGAGGCCCGTGCGGGCCAGGGCCAGGGAACGGGCGGCTTCCTCCTCGAGCTCGCGGTCGCCGGTTCCGGTCCCGCCGATGACCCGGCCGTCGGGCAGCCAGACCACGAGTCGACCGTCGGATCCCGTGGCCGTCCGCTCCACGGCCGCGGTCAGGCGTTCGGTGTCGTCGGTGAGGGCGAGCACCGGGGCCAGAGCTGCGGCGTCGCGCTCGGCCGCGTCCATCGCCCGGTCCTCCGCGACGGTGCGCACCAGCAGGCCGAGCGGCACGGCGAAGGCCACCACGACGAGCGAGCTGGCTGCCAGGACGACCAGCAGCAGGCGGCGCCTCACCCCGAGCCGCCCTCCCGGGTCGCCGGGTCCTCCAGCTTGATCCCGACGCCGCGGATCGTGTGCAGGTAGCGGGGCTCGGCTGCGGTCTCGCCCAGCTTCCGTCGCAACCAGGACAGGTGCACGTCCACGGTCTTGTCTCCACCGCCGTGGGGCTGGTGCCAGACCTCGGCGAGGAGCTCGCGCCGCGAGACGACCTCGGGGCTGCGGGCCACGAGGTGGGCGAGCAGGTCGAACTCGAGCCGGCTCAGCTCCAGCGGCTGGCCCTCGACGCTGGCGACCCGTCGGGCCACGTCGACGGCCAGGCCGCCGACCCGGAGCGGACCGTGCGCGCCTCCGTCGGACGGCCGGCGCCGGAGCACGGCACGGATGCGGGCGACGAGCTGCTCGCCCGAGTACGGCTTGACCACGTAGTCGTCGGCGCCGGCGTCGA
>DMTU01000104.1:8278-10088 GCA_003476595.1 Acidimicrobiaceae bacterium
CGTCGAGGAGCCGCACCATCTCCTGCTCGTCGTCCCGGGCGGTGGCCACGATGACGGGCACGTCGGACACGCTGCGCAGCATGGGCAGCACCTGGCTCCCGTCCATGTCGGGCAGGCCGAGGTCGAGCACCACCACGTCGGGCCGCCAGTCGACCACCGCGGTGAGGGCTGCGGCAGCGGTCGGCTCGGTCCGCACCGCGTGGCCGGCGTCGACGAGGCTGCGGGCGACCGCCTCGCGGATGTGCTGATCGTCCTCCACCACGAGCACCGACGCCATGGCCGGCACGGTACGGCGGCCCGACCGCCGGTGCCGGGTCCAGCCCAGGGCTTCACCGTTCCTTGAGGTTCCCTTGGGCTGCGGCTGACCGGGCCCGGGCGCAGAATGGGCACGTGCCCGCCGATCGCGCCCGTCGCGCCATCCCGCTGGCGGTGGCCTGGGTCGCCGCGGCGGTGATCGCCGTGGCGGTCGCGTCGTGGGGCGTCGCCCTCGTCGGGCGGTCCGTCACCGAGGAGCGTCCGGCCGCGCTGGCGTCGGCCGAGGTGGAGGAGCGCCTGGCCGAGGTGGCCTCGACCGCGCCCGGGTCGTCGACGTCCACGACGCTGCCGTCGACCGACGAGACCATCACCACCGAGGTCGGGTCGGACGGCACCGTGCCCACCACCTCTGCCCCCGCGCCCACCACCACCGTCCCACCGGCGACCACCGCGCCGCCGCCGACGGCCGCACCGGCCGGTGAGACCCGGACCTACACGCTCGTGGGCGGCACGGCCTCGCTGCGGTTCACGCCGAGCGGCGTGAGGGTCGTGTTCGCCAACCCGGCGCAGGGCTTCGACGTGGAGATCGAGCCGGAGCACGGCAACGGCGTGAAGATCGAGTTCGAGAACGACGCCCACGAGAGCCGCCTCGACGGCTGGTGGGACGGCGGGCCCCAGGACCGCATCGAGGAGCGCCCCGACGGCGAGTGAGCCTTGAGGTGGGCTTCAGGTCCGTCGGAGGCCGCCTTGGTCTGGGATCGGAGACGGTGGCGCCACCATCCCCACCTGCTCCAGGAGGACCACCATGAAGCTCCCCATCCCCGTCCCGGTCGCTGCGGTCGCCACCGCCGGCCTCCTCGCCCTCGGCGGCGTGGTCGCCGCCAGCAGCGGTGCGGTGTCGACCTCGTCGACGGCCCCCACCCAGCTGTCGTCGGCTTCGTCGAGCCCGACGTCGTCCACCAGCGACGGTGCGCGATCCAGCGCCTCCGACGACAGCGCCGACGGCGCGTCCGGCATCGACATCTCCGGTCCCTGCGACGAGGCCGAGCACGCCTCGGACCCGCGCTGCGCCGGGGTCGTCCCGCCCGCAGCCGCACCCGACCCGACCCCGCCGTCGGGAGACGCCACCCCGTCCGCCGCACCGGCCACCGGGACCCGCTCCTTCGCCGCCGCTTCGGCGGGGATGGTCTCCTACACCTTCGACGGCACCGGCTTCCGCCTCGTGGCGGCCGCCCCCGCTGCGGGATGGACGGTCGACGTCGAGCAGGCCGCGGGCCACGAGCTGGATCTGGACTTCCGCCAGGGCAGCGTCCGGGTGCAGGTCGACGTCGAGATCGAGGACGGACAGATCCGCGAGCGGGTCCGGGTCCGTGACGACGCCACCGACGACCGGACCGAGTCCGAGGTCTTCGTCGGCACCCCCACCCCCACGGCACCGGCGACCTCCGACGACCTCGACGATGACGGTGGCGACGTGGACCGAGACGATCGGGACGAGGTCGGTGACGACCGAGATGGCGATCGAGATGACGACCACGACGACGACCACGGCGAC
>DMTU01000104.1:10285-15549 GCA_003476595.1 Acidimicrobiaceae bacterium
CGACGACGACGACGACGGCGACGGCGACGATGACCGGGACGACGACGGGGGTGACGACTGACCAGCGGAGGTCAGGATTCGGCGGGACCCGTGAAGTCGGGGTCCCGCTTCTCCGCGTGGGAGGCGAGGCCCTCGCGGGCGTCGGGACCGGCGAAGCCGAGGAACTCGTAGGCCAGCGACGCGTCGAAGGTGGCGGACTGGGCCCGGAACCAGTGGTTGAGCGTGTGCTTGGTCCAGCGGATGGCGGACTGGGCGCCGTTGGCCAGCTTCACTGCCACCTCCATGGCCCGGTCCTGGACCTCGTCGTCCTCGACGCAGAGCGAGACGAGGCCGATGCGCTCGGCCTCCTCGCCGGTGAGGGTGTCGCAGGTGAGCAGGTAGTACTTGGCCTTCGCCATCCCGGCCATGAGCGGCCAGCAGATGGCGGCGTGGTCGCCGGCGGCGACGCCGAGGCGGGTGTGGCCGTCGATGATGCGAGCGGTGCGGCCGACGACCGAGACGTCGGCGAGGATCCCGGCGACGAGGCCGGCGCCGACGGCGGGGCCGTGCATGGCCGACACGATCGGCTTGCTGCACCCGATGACGTTGAAGACCAGGTCGCGCGCCTCGCGCATCGCCCGCAGGCGGAACTCGGGATCGTCCATGATCGTCTCGATCATGTCGAAGCTGCCGCCGGAGCTGAACCCCTTGCCGGCGCCGCGCAGCAGGGCGACGCGGGTCTCGGGGTCGCGGTCCACGGCCAGCCACACATCGGCGAGCTGGCGGTGCATGGCGGCGCTGACCGAGTTGAGACCGGGGGCATCCAGGGTGATGCGCAGCACCCCGTCGGCAGGTCGGTCGAAGGTCAGCTCGTCGAAGTCGGCATAGGGATCAGTCGTCGTCATCGTCCCCATCATCGCCGCGACCGTTGCCCCGGCCCTTGTTCTTCTTGTCATCGTCGTCCCGGTCGTCGTCATCGTCGAAGACGGGGGCGGGCGGGGTGGTCGGTGGGGCGGTGGTGGTGGTCGTCGCCTCGGTGGTCGTCGTGGACGGCGGGAGCTCCTGGTCGACCTGGGCGCGGGCGCGCTCGATCAGGCCGGCGAGCTCGGCGATCTCGTCGTCGGTGATCTCGCCCTCGGCGTGGGCGTAGAACCCCTCGGTGCCGAGCTGCTCCAGTGCGGCCAGCGCGCCCTCGCGGTCGCCGGCCTCGACCGCACCGCGGACGTCGTCGACCCGCGCGTCGTATCGTCCGTCGGCGTCGTCCCCGCACGCGACCAGGAGGAGGGCGGCGGCCGCAGCGGCCGCCAGACGGGCGATCACCGGCCGAGCTCCTCGATGCGGTCGAGCGTGTCATCGAGCGAGGCTGGTGCAACGGAGCCGGCATCGACGGCGGGGTCGGGGTCGTCGCCGCCGTCGAGGGAGACGGTGAGCAGCAGGAGCAGGAGGAGGATGGCGGCGACGAGGCCGATGATGACCTCGGGGCGCCGGCCGTGCCGGTCGAGGAACCTCCGGACGCCCTCCAGGGGCCCGGGGCCCGGGTCGGCAGGAGCATCGGCCACGGGGACGGCGGCGGCGGGGACGGCCACGGTGCGCTCGGCGAGGTCGGGCTGGGCGGTGTCGTGCTGGGCGGTGTCGGCCCGGGCGGCGTCGGGCGGGGTGACGTCGGGCGGGGTGACGTCGGGCCGGACCGGCGCCACCCCCGGCAGCACGGAGGTGGCGTCCAGGCGCACGGTGGGGTCGGCGGCGAGGGGGGCACCGGAGCGGATGGCGGCGAGCACGGCGTTGGCGTCCTCGGGCCGTGCGGCCGGATCGGGCGACAAGGCCTGCTCCAGCACCGCTCGCAGTCGCTCGGGGACGGAGTCCGGGAGCGGCGGGGCGTCGGCGGTGCGGAGCGCGGCGATGGACTCCACCGGCTGGCCGCGGCGGAAGGGCTGGACCCCGGTGGCGGCCTCGTGGATCACGACGGCGGCGGAGAACACGTCGGAGCAGGTGGAGCCCCGGGCCCCGTCCAGCCGCTCGGGGGCCACGTAGACGAGCGTGCCCATGATGTCGGTCTCGGTGGACTGGTCGTCGTCGAGGCTGGCCAGGCCGAAGTCGGTGACCCGGAAGCCGTCGTGGCCCGAGAGCACGTTGGCCGGCTTCACGTCCCGGTGCAGCACGCCGCAGCGGTGGGCGGCGGCGAGGGCGCCGAGGAGGTCGTCGACGAGGCGCTCGAGGCGGTCGGGCGGGAGGGGCCCCTCCCGCAGCTCGTCGGCCAGGGTGCGGCCCTCGTGGTACTCGAGCACGAGGTAGGGGTTGCCGTCGGCCGTGCGGGCGAGGTCGAGGACGGTGACGACCCGTGGATCGGTGATCCGGGCGGCCGCTCGGGCTTCGCGCTCGAGCTGCATGGTCGCCGACGGGGGCAGGTCGTCGCGCAGGACCTTGAGCGCGACCGTGCGACCCAGCCGGATGTCGTAGGCCTCCCACACGGTGCCCATGCCCCCGGAGCCGAGGACGGAGCGCAGCTCGTAGCGGTCGGCGACGGTCGGCTCGGCCAGGTCCGTGCGCACGAGGGGCACGGCAGGGAAGTCGGCTCCGCCGCGGTTCACGTGCGAGCGATACCCCGGGAGCGGGCCGACCAGACCACCGATGGCAGACTCGGCGGCCGTGGCAGACCGGCAGACCCTCGTCACCCTCGACCTCGAGGGCGTGCTCGTACCCGAGATCTGGGTCGCCGTCGCCGATCGCACGGGCATCGACGCGCTGCGCCGCACCACCCGGGACGAGCCCGACTACGACGTGCTGATGCGGTACCGCCTCGACGTCCTCGACGAGCACGGCCTGACGATGTCGCTGGTGCAGGACGTGATCGCCGGCCTCGAGCCGCTGCCCGTGGCGAAGGCATTCCTGGACGAGCTGCGGGCGCGGACCCAGGTGATCATCCTCTCCGACACCTTCGAGCAGTTCGCCGCCCCGCTCATGCGCCAGCTCGGCATGCCCACCGTGTTCTGCCACCGGCTCGTGGTGGAGGACGACCGCATCGTCGACTACCGGCTGCGCCAGCCCGACCAGAAGCAGTGCTCGGTGAAGGCGTTCCAGTCGCTCGAGTACAAGGTGATCGCGGCCGGCGACTCCTACAACGACACCACCATGCTGGGCGCCGCCGACGTCGGCTTCCTGTTCCGGGCCCCGGAGAACGTGATCGCCGAGTTCCCGCAGTTCCGGGCGATGACCGGCTACGACGAGCTGTTCGACGCGCTCACGGCCGAGCTGTAGCGGGCCGACCGGACGGCCGGGCCGGGGCCGGGCAGCAGCCCGGGCGGCACGGGTTCACGCGGGGCCCGAGCGCGCCGAGTGCGGCGGGCAACCGCCCGACCAGGTGCTCCTCGAGCACGTCGACCAGGCCGCGCACGAACAGCGGGTGGGTGCCCACCGTGCCGGCGCGCACCATGGTCATCCCGAGCGCCTCGGCTGCCTCCGCGGCCTGGGTGTCGAGGTCGTACACGACCTCCATGTGGTCGGAGGTGAACCCGATCGGCACCACGATCACGACGTCCTCGCCCCGCTCGTGCAGGGCGGCGAGGTGGTCGACGATGTCTGGCTCGAGCCACGGCACCTGGGGAGGGCCGGAGCGGGACTGGTACACGAGGTCCCAGCCGCGGTCGTCGTCGGCGGCCCCGGCCTGGGCGGCGCCGGTGCGCGGCACCGCCACGCGCTCGACGATCATCGTGGCCTCGTCGAGCAGCTGGGCCTGGTAGTCGGAGGTCTCCGCCATCGACAGCGGCACCGAGTGGGCGGTGAACACGAGCCGGGCCCGGTTGCGGTCGCTCGCGGGCAGTGCCTCGAGGGCGGCGTGGACCCGCTCCACCATCGCCAGCACGAAGCCGGGGTGGTTCCAGTACGGGCGCACCTTCTCCACCGACGGGGGATCCCCGCCGCCGTCGCGCACCGCAGCGACCGCCCGGTCGATGTCGTCGTGGTACTGCCGGCAGGCGGAGTAGGAGGAGTAGGCGGAGGTGCTCACGGCCAGCACCCGCCGATGGCCGGCCTCGGTGATCTCGCCCAGCACGTCCTCGACGAAGGGGGCCCAGTTGCGGTTGCCCCAGTGCAGCGGCAGGTCGTGGCCACGCCGGTCGAGCTCGGCCCGCAGCGCCTCGAGCAAGGCCTTGTTCTGGTCGTTGATCGGGCTGCGGCCACCGAAGCGCAGGTACTGCTCGGCCACCTCCTCCAACCGCTCGCGAGGGACGCCGCGGCCGCGGGTGACGTTCTCGAGGAACGGGACCACGTCGTCGGGGCCCTCGGGCCCGCCGAAGCTGAGCAGCAGGATCGCATCGAAGGCCGGCGTCATCGCACGCGTGTCTACCCGGTCCGGATGGCGGTTGGGCCCGCGACCACGGGCCCGGTCAGGCTGACCCGATGGAGCTGCTCCTGATCCGCCACGCGCTGCCCATCCGGGTGGAGGGCGCAACCGGCCCGGCCGACCCGCCGCTGTCCGACGTCGGCCACCGCCAGTCCGAGTCGTTGGTGCGCTGGCTCGAGCCCGAACCCCTCGATGCGCTGGTCGTCAGCCCGATGGCTCGGGCCCGGGAGACGGCGGCGCCGCTGTCCGCCCACCGCGGGCTCGACCCGGTCGTGCACGAGGGCGTCGCCGAGTTCGACAAGGACGCCGACTCGTACGTACCGATGGAGGAGCTGAAGGCGGCCGGCGACCCGCGGTGGCAGGAGATCGTCGACGGCGGCTACTTCGGCGACGGTGACCTCACGCCCGCGCAGTTCCAGGCGACCGTCGTGGCCGCGGTCGAGGAGGTCATCGCCGCCAACGCCGGCGGCACGGCCGCCATCGTGTGCCACGGCGGGGTCATCAACGCCTACGTCGCCCACGTGCTCGGCATCGACGACCTGCTGTTCTTCGAACCCGGCTACACCAGCATCAACCGGATCCGCGCCTCCCGGCGGGGCCACCGCATGGTCGTGAGCCTGAACGAGACCGCCCACCTCCGCGACGTGTAGATCCTGACCCGCGGGTCAAGTCCGCGCCTACGGTGTGGCGACCGCACGATCAGGGGGATGCACATGAAGGTCGACGCCGACGCCGCCGGACTGGACGCCACGCGCCTGGGCCGGATCGCCGAGCACCTGGAGCAGCGCTACCTGGGGCCGGGCAAGATCGCCGGCGCGCAGGTGGCCGTGCTGCGCCACGGGGAGCTCGGGTACTTCGAATCCTTCGGCCAGCGCGACCGGGAGCGGGACCAGCCGGTCACCGAGGACACGATCTGGCGCTGGTACTCGATGACCAAGCCGGTCAC
>DMTU01000104.1:15605-15908 GCA_003476595.1 Acidimicrobiaceae bacterium
TACTCGATGACCAAGCCGGTCACCGGCGTGGCGCTCATGACCCTCTACGAGCGGGGCATGTTCCAGCTCGACGACCCGGTGCACCGCTGGATCCCCGAGTGGCGGGACATGCAGGTGCGCGAGCCCGACCCGGATGGGGGCTCCCGCATCGTCCCCGCCCACCGGCCGCCGACGGTGCGCGACGTGCTCACCCACACCTCCGGCATCGGGTACGGCCCGGAGAACCGGGACCTCGACCTGGCGACCGACCGGGGCTTCCTCGGTGGGCACGACCTCGAGTCCCTCGGCGCCGCCATCGGCGGG
>DMTU01000104.1:16025-18380 GCA_003476595.1 Acidimicrobiaceae bacterium
CCAGCCCGGCACCCACTGGCTGTACTCCTTCGGCATGGACGTGGCCGCCCGCCTCGTTGAGGTCATGTCCGGCATGCGCTTCGACGAGTACCTGCGCACCGAGCTGTTCGAGCCGCTCGGCATGGTCGACACCGGCTTCTTCGTGCCCGAGGACGACCTCGGCCGCTTCGCCGCCTGCTATGGGCGCAACAGCCGCAAGGAGCTGGTGCTGGTCGACGACCCGGAGCGCAGCTCCTACCGGCGGGAGCCCAAGCTGCTCAACGGCGGCGGCGGGCTCGTGGGCACCACCGGCGACTACCTGCGGTTCGTGGCCATGCTGGCCAACGGTGGCGAGCTCGACGGACGTCGGGTGATCTCCCGCAAGACCCTCGAGCTCATCGGCAGCAACCACCTGCCGGGTGACGGCGACATGGCGGACCTCGCCCTGCCGATGGGGTACGGGGAGGTCGGGTTCTCGGGTGCGGGGTTCGGGTTGACCATGGCGGTGTCCAAGGGCCCGGCCGCCACCGGTGTGGTGGGTTCGGCGGGCGAGATGATGTGGGGCGGGGCGGCGTCGACCACCTTCTGGGTGGACCGGGCCGAGGAGCTGGCGGTGGTCTTCATGACCCAGCTGCTCCCGTCGGGGACGTTCGACTTCCGGGGCCAGCTCAAGGCCCTGGTGTACGGCGCCATCGCGGACTGACGGGTGGTGGGAGGCCGGAGCGCTGGCTCCGGCCTCCCGGTGATCAGGTGACGACCAGCTCGGCGAACATGCCCTGGCTGACGTGGGGCGGTGCGTCGCTCTCCGGCGGGCCCTCGGACTCGAGGATCGAGTCGTCGGCGCCGACGGGCAGGAAGCAGACGATGGCGTAGCGGCCGGGCTCGGTGAGCGTGCCGTCGCCGACGACCGGGCCCGGCGTGTCGGTGGTGCCGGTGGCGGCGAGGATGACGGTGGCGGGCTCGCCGGCACCGAAGATCGGGCCGAGCTCCTCCTCGGGGAGGGTCACGATCTCGGACACGGGACGGGTCTCGGAATCCGGGATCCGGAAGGCGACCAGCTCGTGGGGCTCGTCGCCCTCGTTGGTCAGCGACAGCGTGGTGCCGGCGGCGACCTCCTCGGGCAGGCCCTCGAAGGCCCAGTCGACGGCGGTGATCTCGACGACCTCGCCCTCGGGGGCCTCGGAGCCGGTGTCGGTCTCGGTCTCCGTCTCGTTGTCCGCAGCTTCGGTGGTGGGGGTCTCGTCGGCCGCGGCGTCGTCGTCGTCACCGCACGCGGCGAGGCCGAGGGCCAGCAGGCACGCGGCGACCGCAGCGACCTGACGGCGGATGGTGGTGGTGTTGTTCTTGGGCATGTCGTCACCGTGCCGCCGCGGACTTGGAGGGGGCGTGGAGACCGCTGGAAGCCCGGTTCAGGGGTGGGTCGGAGCGAGCCGGGGTGCGAGCTGGTGCACGAGGTCGTCGATCTCACGGGCGCAGGCGGCGAACACGTCGGCCTCGCTGCCCCCGGGGTCGACGACCTCTTCCCACGGCTCCAGCTCCACCTCATGGGGGGCGAGGGCGGCCACCTGGTCGATGAGGGTCGGTGCCGGCGCCAGGTGCTCCACCAACCGGCGCAGCGTGACCGTCCGGTGAGCGGCGGGCGCATGGGTGCGCCGGACCCACTCCACGTGTTCGGGGGCCAGGGCCATCACCAGCGTCGCCTCGTCGAGGTCGGGCGGGTGGACCTGGCGGCTGGCGTGGCGGGGGATGGTGAGCCCGACCCCCTCGATGGCGGCGCGGGTGCGGATGCTCATCGGCTGACCGTCGACCACGAAGGTCCCGCCCGTCGCGACCCGCAGGTCGGGCCGGCGGGCCGACAGCGACGTGGCCGCCATCACCGAGCGCGCCGCGTTCCCGGTGCAGAGGATGAGGACGTCGACCACGGCAGGAGTCTGCCCACCTCCCGCGGCCCGCTCCCAGCCGGCGACCGTTCCGCCACCGCTGCCAGAACCAGGGGACTGGCAGCAGCCACGGAACGCGCCGGGTGTGCGAGCCTTCCGTCATGACGCAGCTGCTGCCCCTGTCCGCCGACGAGGTCCTGGCCACGACCCGCGCCGTCCGCAAGCGCCTCGACTTCGACCGTCCCGTGGAGGACGAGGTCCTGCGCGAGTGCCTCGAGCTGGCCCTGCAGGCCCCATCGGGATCGAACGCCCAGTCCTGGCGCTTCGTGGTGGTCACCGACCCCGACAAGAAGCAGGCGCTCGGCGAGCTCTACCGCCAGGCCTTCGACATCTACGAGCAGCTCGACGGCATCAACGCCGCCACGATCTACCGGGGCGACGACCTCGAGCGCCTCGAGCAGCAGCAGCGGGTGATGGGATCGGCTCGCTACCTCGC
>DMTU01000104.1:18485-19755 GCA_003476595.1 Acidimicrobiaceae bacterium
GGGTGATGGGCTCGGCTCGCTACCTCGCCGAGCGCATGGGTGAGGTGCCGGCGATGCTCGTGCCCTGCATGCCCGGGCGCGCCGATGCTGCGCCGCCCGTGTCGGCCGCGGCGGCGTACGGCTCGATCCTGCCGGCGGTGTGGAGCTTCATGCTGGCCGGCCGGGCCCGCGGGCTGGGCACGTCCTGGACGACCCTGCACCTGATGTTCGAGCAGCAGGCGGCCGAGATCCTCGGCATCCCGTTCGAGGCGTGGACCCAGGTCGCGCTGGTCAGCGTGGGCTACACGAAGGGCACGGACTTCAAGCGGGCGACGCGGGAGCCGCTCGAGACCGCCGTGTCGTTCAACGGCTGGGACTTCGAGGACTGAACCGACCCCGGACGCGACGAGAGCGCCGACCCCGAGGGGCCGGCGCTCTCGATCGACGTGCGGTTGCTCAGAGAGCGCGAACGTTGTGGGCTTCGTCGCCCTTGCGGCCCGGTCCGATGTCGAACTCGACCTGCTGACCTTCGTCGAGGGACTTGAAGCCCTCGCCGGCGATGTTGGAGAAGTGGACGAACACGTCGTCGCCGTCCTCGCGGGAGATGAAGCCGAAGCCCTTCTCAGCGTTGAAGAACTTCACAGTACCTGTAGCCAAAACACTCTTCTTTCAATAACGATAAACCGACCCGTCGGATTTGACGGGCCGGCAACGACCACGGTACCCGCGAGCGGCGCCGAGCGCACCCCCGGGTGGTCAGCGCGTGAAACCGGCGTGGTGGAGGGTGGCCGTCGTGGTCACCGAGGCGAGCACGTCGAGGTCGACCTCGACGCCGATCCCCGGGCCCTGGGGCACCCGGATGGTGCCGTCGGGTTCGAGCACCGCCGGCTCGGTGACGACGTCGGTCTCCCAGTAGCGGGCGGCGGCCGAGATGTCGCCCGGGAGGGTGAAGCCGGGCAGGGCGGCCAGGGCCAGGTTCGGGGCCCGGCCGATGCCGGTCTCGAGCATGCCCCCGTGCCACACGGGCACGCCGGCCGCGAGGCAGGCGTCGTGCATGCGCTTCCCGGCGAGGTGGCCGCCCACGCGACCCGGCTTGATGTTGATGACGTCGGCGGCGCCGAGGCGGAGGACGTCGTCGCACACGGCTTCGTCGACGATGGTCTCGTCCAGGCACACCGGGGTCTGCAACGCCTGCACCAGCTCGATGTTGTCGACGATGCGCTCCTCGGGGTACGGCTGCTCGATCAGCAGCAGGCCGAACTCGTCCAGGGCGCGCAGCGTGTCGACGTCG
>DMTU01000104.1:19908-20160 GCA_003476595.1 Acidimicrobiaceae bacterium
GGGCGCGCAGCGTGTCGACGTCGCCCGGCCCGTAGGCCGCGTTGGCGTCCACCTGGAGGCCGAAGTCGTCGCCCAGCTCGGCCCGCAGCCGCCGGCACGGCTCCACGTCCCAGCCCGGCTTGATCTTCACCTTGATGCGGGCGTAGCCCTCGTCGAGGTGGCGGGCGGCGGTGGCGACCAGGTCGTCGATGGTGGGCAGGATCCCGATGGACACGCCGACGGGCACCCGGTCGACGGTGGCGCCGAGGTGGT
>DMTU01000142.1:0-179 GCA_003476595.1 Acidimicrobiaceae bacterium
CTGCACAACACGTCGATGACCTGACCGGCTTCGGTGTCGGTCATCGCCCGTGGCGGGCGGGGCCGGGGTGCGGGCGGGCCTTGGAGCGGTGCCCGGCGGGTCCGGTAGTGACTGGCCCGGGATCGACCGAGCGCGGCACACGCGGTCTTGCGGGAGACGCCGCGTTCGACGAGCTCGTC
>DMTU01000142.1:336-10175 GCA_003476595.1 Acidimicrobiaceae bacterium
CCGCGTTCGACGAGCTCGTCGACACCAGCGTCGAGGAGCGCGTTCAGGTGTCGTCGGGGTTCGCGCTCTTGGTGATCTCGTCCAAGAGCGCGTGCACTTTTCCCTGGACCTCGATGATCACTTCGGCCTGGGCGAGCTTGAGGCGCAGCCGTTCGTTCTCGGCCTTCAACTTGGCCACTTCACTCAGGCTCGGGCCGCCGCGGCCCTGGTCAGATCGTCCCATCGCGGCCTTCAGTAGACCCTGGCGGTGCTGGCGACGCCAGTCCGTGATCAGGCCTGAGTACAGGCCCTCACGACGCAGGATCGCTCCCTTCTCACCGGTCTCGGAACAGGCGTCGTACTCGGCCAGGATCGCCAACTTGTACTCGGGACTGAACGACCGTCGGACGCCGCTCTTGTGGTAGTTCGGTCGGCCCGAGCCGTCGCTGGCGGTGCCGTCGTCGACGTGCCAGTCATCGGCCTTGTAGATCGCTGCTCGCTTCGATGGGCCGGGACGGCGGCGCCGGTCAGGACCAGCGGGCCCATCGGAGCCGTTCAACGTTGCGGGGTTGGTCATCGTGGTTCATCCTTCGTCGCCCTCTTGCACAGAGTGGGGATGCGAAGGTGTCTCACTGTTCACGGACACAGAGGGAGATCGACTCGGGGTCGGAACGGTCGCTCCGACCGCCGTCCATGGTCGACCACCCACGCGTGGCGTCAGCCGGAATCCCCGCTCCCACCTGACCGGGTCGAGCATGCACCCTTCGACCGGCTCGACCCTTGTCCACCCCTAGGCGTGGACGCGAACTGGTGCTACCCCGGAACCGAGCGCCTCCGTGGGGGAGGGCGCCGGTCAGAGGAGTTCCGATGCGGAAGCTTGTCGTTGCGGCCTTGCTCGTCGCCGCCGTCGTCGCAGGTGGAGGTTCCATGGCAGCGGCCGGAGAATGGAACCCCGGGAGGGGGTACATCTTCTCGCCGCCGAGCGATGCCGCCGGTGAGCACTCCAAGGTGCACGTGCACCCGAACACCGACGATGCAGTCGGGCCTGCGGCGTCGGAGTGCTCGTTCAGCGGACGAGACGACCCCGATCCCGAGGACGACGGGCTCTGGGCCAACACGCCGGCGAAGGGCAAGGTCCAATCTCCGGGGCAGGCGAACATCGCCTTCGGCGGTCCGCCGCTCGCCGGTGTCGGCTGCGGTCCGCATGGCGCAACGGGCTGAACGGAGCGGTCCGGCGGCGTCCGCGATGTCAGCACTGCCAGTTCGGGGGAGCGACCCCCGGTTCGGCGGGCCTACTTCACCCGGTAGTTGGGGGCTTCCTTGGTGATGGTGATGTCGTGGGGGTGGGACTCGCGCAGGGCCGCCGAGGTGATGCGCACGAACTGGCTCTCGGTGCGCAGCTCGTCGATGGAGGGGGTGCCGCAGTAGCCCATGGCCGCACGGAGGCCGCCGGCGAACTGGTGGATCAGCGGGGCGACCGGGCCCTTGTAGGCGACCCGGCCCTCGATGCCCTCGGGCACGAGCTTGGCGACCTCGTCCACGTGGCCCTGGAAGTAGCGGTCCTTGGAGAAGCTGCGGGCCTCGGCCTGCTCCTCGCCACCGGAGGAGCGGTCGCCCATGGCGCCCATCGAGCCCATGCCCCGGTACTGCTTGAAGCGCTCGCCCTGGTGGACGATGACCTCGCCCGGCGCCTCGTCGGTGCCGGCGAGCATGGAGCCGAGCATGACGGTGCTGGCACCGGCGGCGAGGGCCTTGGCGATGTCGCCGGTGTGCTGCACGCCGCCGTCGGCGATGACCGGGATGCCCAGCTCGTTCGCGGCCTCGGCGCAGTCGGCGACGGCGGTGATCTGGGGGACGCCCACGCCGGCGACGACCCGGGTGGTGCAGATGGACCCCGGCCCGATCCCGACCTTGACGGCGTCGGCGCCGTTGGCGGCCAGGGCCTGCACGGCCTCGGCGGTGGCGATGTTGCCGGCCACGACCTCGACCTGCCAGCGGGACTTGACCTCCTTCACCGTGTCGAGCACGCCGCGGGAGTGGCCGTGGGCGGTGTCGACGATGAGGACGTCGACCCCGGCGCCGACCAGCGCCTCGCAGCGGTCGAGGGCATCGGCGCCGACGCCGACGGCGGCACCGACGCGGAGGCGGCCCCGCTCGTCCTGGGTGGCGTGGGGGAAGTCGTCGCGCTTGGTGATGTCCTTGATCGTGATGAGGCCGCAGAGCTTGCCGGCGTCGTCGACGATGGGCAGCTTCTCGATGCGGTTCTGCCAGAGGATCCGGCGGGCCTCGTCGAGCGTGGTCCCGACGGGGGCGGTGACCAGCGGCGGCTTGCGCATGACCGCGTTGATCGACTGGTCGTGGTCGTCGACGAAGCGCAGGTCGCGGTTGGTGAGCAGGCCGACGAGGGTGCCGTCCCGGTCGGTGATGGGCACGCCGGAGACCTTGTACTTGGCCATCAGGTCGAGGGCGTCGTACACGTGGGCGTCGGCGCCGAGGGTGACCGGGTCCTCGATCATCCCGGACTGCGACCGCTTCACCCGGTCGACCTCGACCGCCTGGTCCTCGATGGACAGGTTGCGGTGCACGATGCCGATGCCGCCGAGGCGGGCGAGCGCGATGGCCATGCGGGCCTCGGTGACGGTGTCCATCGCCGCCGACACGACGGGCAGCGCGAGGCGGATGCCGGGGGTGAGGAGCGACGACGTGTCGACCTCGTGGGGGAGGACGTCGGACTCACCCGGGACGAGCAGGACGTCGTCGTAGGTCAGGCCCAGCTTGGCGAACCGGGGATGGACGGCGTCGGACTGGTCGAATCGCGCTCCCATGGAGCGAGGGTAACGCGCTCGCACCGACCCGGCCCCCACCGGCCGCCGCTACCGTCGCCGCCGATGACCGGCGAGCACATGAGCCCCGACGAGTTCCGGCGCCTCGGCCACGAGTACGTGGACTGGGTCGCCTCCTACTGGGAGCGGGTGGGGGAGCTGCCGGTGCAGTCCACCGTCGCCCCCGGCGAGGTGTTCGCCTCCCTGCCGGCCAACCCGCCGGCGACGGGCGCCGACGACCTCGCGGGCGTGCTCGCCGACGTGGACGAGCTCATCCTCCCCGGCCTCACCCACTGGCAGCACCCGTCGTTCTTCGCCTTCTTCCCGGCCAACACGTCCGGACCGGGGGTGCTCGCCGACCTGCTCTCCTCGGGCCTCGGCGTCAACGGCATGAACTGGGCGACGAGCCCGGCGTGCACCGAGGTCGAGATGCGCATGCTCGACTGGTTCGTCGAGCTGCTCGGCCTCCCCGACCACCTCCGCCACGACCACGAGGGCCCCGGCGGTGGCGTGCTGCAGGACTCCGCCTCCTCCGCCACCCTCGTCGCGCTGCTCGCCGCCCGGAAGCGGGTCACCGACGGGGGCGACCTCTCCCGGTTGCGGGCCTACACGTCCGAGCACGCCCACTCGTCGGTGGTGAAGGGCGCCCGGGTGGCGGGGCTGGCCGACGAGCAGGTGCGCCTCGTCCCCGCCGACGCCACCCACGCCATGCGGGCCGACGCCCTCGCCGAGGCGATCGAGGCCGACGTGGCCGCCGGCCTGGTCCCGTTCTTCTGCTGCGCCACCGCCGGCACCACGTCGTCGATGGCGTTCGACCCGGTGCCCGACATCGCCGACATCTGCGCCGCCGCGGGCATCTGGTGCCACGTCGACGCGGCCATGGCGGGGTCCGCGGCGGTGTGCCCCGAGCTGCGCTGGGTGACCGACGGCGCCGACCGGGTCGACTCCTGGTCGTTCAACCCGCACAAGTGGCTCTTCACCACCTTCGACTGCACCTGCCTGTGGTTCCGCGATGCCCGCCCGGTGGTCGACGCGCTGTCGATCACGCCGGTGTACCTGCGCAACGAGCAGAGCGACTCGGGTGCGGTCGTGGACTTCCGGGACTGGCAGGTCCCGCTCGGCCGCCGCTTCCGGGCGTTGAAGCCGTGGCTGGTGATGCGCCACTACGGGGCCGACGGCCTCGCCCGCCACATCCGTGAGCACGTGCGGCTCGGCCGGCTGGTGGCGGACCGCGTGCTGGACGACCCCCGGTTCGAGCTGGCGGCGCCGCCGGCACTGAACCTCGTGGTGCTGCGCTGCACCGGCGACGACGCCGATGTCCGGACGAGCGCGCTGCTCGAGGCGGTCAACGCCAGCGGCGAGGCGCTGCTCACCCCGACCGTGCTCGACGGGCGCCCCGCCATCCGGATCTGCGTGGGTCAGACGTGGACCGACGAGGCCCACGTCGACGCGCTCTGGGCGTTGCTCGAGCGGCTGCTCAGCAGCTGATGGTGAACGTCACCGCGATCTCGGAGCCGTCGTCGAAGCTCATGAGCGGGAAGTCCGTCGCAGACACGACGTTGCCGTCGATCGAGACGGTCCCCTCGGCGTCGCTGCCCGAGTAGCCCACCGACTCGCCGAGGGCACCGACGTCGACGGACACGTCGTCCCCGGCGAACTGGCTGTCCTCGCTGTAGCGGGTGAAGTCGATGCGCACCTCCTCGCCGGCGGCGTCGGTGCCCTGCGCCTGCGCCGTGGCCAGGATCGACCCACCGCCGCCAGCGGAGGGCTGCTCCTCGAGGAAGCAGAGACCGGGACCGAGCTCGATCTCCTCGCCGTCGAGCACCAGCATCCCGCCCCCGCCGCCCGGCGCGGCCGCCTCGTTGTCCGCCTCCGGCTCCGCGTCGTCGGAACCGACGTCCTCGACGGCTCCCACGTCCACGTCGTCCACGGCGGCGTCGTCGTCGCCGCAACCGGCGAGCAGCAGCAGGCTGCTCACCCCCATCGCGACCACACGTCGCGTCCTGCCTGCCCCCATGTCGCCTGCCCCTCTCGCTCGCCTCCCCGGGACGGTACGCCTGATCCCGACCGGCTGCAGCGCTGGTGCGGTCGCTGCCACACTGCGTGGCGTGAGCCCCGACGACGCCGACCTGGACCCCGACCGGTTCGCCATCCACCACTTCGAGGGTCGGGGCTTCCGCCAGGCCTACGTGCGGGAGAACCCCGGCGGCGTGCCGCTGCTGTGCGTGCACGGGTGGCCCGAGACGAAGCGGATCTGGTGGCGGGTCATCGAGCCGCTGGCCGCGGCCGGCTTCGAGGTGATCGTCCCGGACCTGCGGGGCTTCGGCGACTCCGACGTGGCGCCGGACGGCTTCCACGACGTGGCCAGCCACAGCCGCGACCTGCACGCGCTGGTCACCGCGCCGGAGGGCGAGGGGGGCCTGGGTCACCAGCGCGTGGTGCTGTGCGGCGGCGACCTCGGCGGGCCGGTGATCCAGGACCTGGCGCTGCGCTTCCCCGAGGTCGTCGAGCGCATGGTGCTGTTCAACTCGCCGCTGCCCTACGACAAGGAGGCGATGGCCGGGATGGACACCCGGCCCCGCGCCGGCGCCGCCGACTACTTCCTGCGCCAGGGCACCGACCCCGACGGCCTCGCGGCCGAGCTCGACACGCCCGAGCAGCGGCGCTCCTACATCGCCACCTTCTACACGTCGCGCTTCTGGGCCCACCCCGGCGCCTTCACCAGCGGCCAGCTGCCCGGGGGACCAGCCGTGGACTTCCACACCGAGCCCTTCGCCGACGGGGCCAAGCTACGGGCGTCGTTCGGCGGGTACGAGTCCGCGTTCTCGGAGGCGGCTCGCTCGGAGCCGGCCCTGCTGGCCCGCAACCCCGACGTCGAGACCCTGCTGCTCTTCGGGACGAGCGACCACGTGCTCTACCCGGCCTTCGACCAGATGGCGGCGGTGACCTTCCCCGACCACGTGGGCCCGTTCCTGCTGCGCGACTGCGGCCACTTCGTGCCGTGGGAGGCGCCGCACCAGCTGGTGTCGGCCACCCGGGCGTTCTGCCGCGATCTGCTGGCCTGAGAGGCCACCTCACTACACTCGCCCCTTTCCCTGAAACCGCCGACAAGGGGCGCACCACGTGGGTGAGATCGAGATCGGGCTCGGCAAGGCCGGCCGTCGTGGGTACGGGCTCGACGAGCTGACCATCGTGCCGAGCCGCCGGACGCGCGACGCCGAGCTGGTCGACCTGTCCTGGGAGCTGCAGGGGTACCGCTTCGAGCTGCCCGTGCTGGCCGCCCCGTGCGACTCCGTCGTCAGCCCGACCAACGCCGCCGGCTTCGACGAGCTGGGCGGCCTCGCCGTGCTGGACCTCGAGGGCCTCTGGACCCGCTACGCCGACCCGGCCGCGGCCTTCGACGAGATCGCCGACCTCCCCGACGACACCGCCTCGGCTCGGCTCCGCGAGCTCTACCAGCAGCCGGTGGACCCCGATCTCGTCGTCGAGCGCATCCGCGCCGTGCGGGCGTCGGGCGCGGTGGCGGCCGGTTCGGTCACCCCGCAGCGCATCGAGGCCCTGCTGCCCCGCCTGGTCGAGGCCGAGCTCGACATGCTCGTGATCCGCTCCACGGTGCTGTCCGCCGAGCACGTCACCAAGACCTCGGCCGACGGCGGTGAGCCGCTCAACCTCAAGACCTTCATCCGCCAGCTCGACGTGCCGGTGCTGGTCGGCTCCTGCACCAGCTACCAGGCCGCCCTGCACCTGATGCGCACCGGCGCCGCCGCCGTCCTCGTCGGCGTCGGCACCACGGTCGACGCCACCACGGCGGACACGTTCGGCGTCGGCGTCCCCCTGGCCACGGCCATCGCGGATGCCCGTGCCGCCCGCATGCGCCACCTCGACGAGACGGGCGTCTACGTGCACCTCATCGCCGACGGTGGCATGCACACCGGCGGCGACGTCGCCCGGGCGATCGCCTGCGGCGCCGACGCCGTCATGCTCGGTGCCCCGCTGGCCGGCGCCACCGACGCGCCGGGCCGCGGTCGCCACTGGGCGCCGGTCGCGGCCCGAGCCGAGGTCCCGCACTCCGCCTGCGTGCGCATCGACCAGCACGGCACCCAGCGCGAGGTGCTGGTCGGCCCGTCCGACTCGAGCGACGGCCACCTCGACCTGATGGGGTCGCTGCGCTCGGCCATGGCGCTGTCGGGCTACGAGAGCCTGAAGGAGTTCCAGAAGGCCGAGCTCATCGTGTCGCCGGGCGACCGTCGGGGTCAGTCGTGACCACCCCCTCGATCGGCACCGAGTTCGACACCGTCCTCGTCGTCGACTTCGGCGCCCAGTACGCCCAGCTCATCGCCCGCCGCGTGCGCGAGGCGCACGTGCACTCCGAGATCGTCCCGCACGACATCACGGCGGCCGAGATCCGCGAGCGTGCGCCCCAGGGGATCATCTTCTCCGGCGGCCCCGCCTCCGTCCACGCCGACGGCGCCCCGACGATCGACCAGGAGATCTACGCCACCGGCGTGCCGATCCTGGGCATCTGCTACGGCGGCCAGCTCCTGGCCCGCGACCTCGGCGGCGAGGTGGCCAAGACCGGCCGTGGCGAGTACGGCCGCGCCGACCTCGAGCGGGCCGAACTCGGCACCGACGGCCGGTCGCTCCTCTTCGGCGACGACGCCCCCGACAGCCAGGTCGTGTGGATGAGCCACTTCGACACCATCACCCGGGCGCCCGAGGGCTTCCAGGTCGTCGCGTCCACGCCCGACACCCCGGCGGCCGCCTTCGAGTCGCGCGAGCGGGGCCTCTACGGCGTCCAGTTCCACCCCGAGGTGGTCCACACCCAGATGGGCCAGGACCTGCTCAAGCACTTCCTCTACGACGCCTGCGGCTGCCGCCCCAGCTGGACGATGCTCTCGGTCATCGAGACCCAGGTCGAGGCGATCCGGGCCCAGGTCGGCGACGGCCGCGCCATCTGCGGCCTGTCCGGCGGCGTGGATTCCGCCGTGGCCGCCGCGCTCGTCCACAAGGCCATCGGCCACCAGCTCACCTGCGTCTTCGTCGACACCGGCCTGATGCGCAAGGACGAGGGCGACCAGGTGGTCGAGACGTTCAAGCGCAACTTCGGCATCGAGCTGATCCACGTGCGGGCCGCCGACCGCTTCTTCGACAAGCTCGCCGGCGTCACCGACCCCGAGGACAAGCGCAAGGCCATCGGCGAGCTGTTCATCCGCATCTTCGAGGACGCCAAGGGCGGCATCACCGACGCCGACTTCCTCGTGCAGGGCACCCTCTACCCCGACGTCATCGAATCCGGCGGCGGGGCCAAGGCCGCCACCATCAAGAGCCACCACAACGTGGGTGGCCTGCCCGAGGACATGGACTTCGACCTGGTCGAACCGCTGCGCGACCTGTTCAAGGACGAGGTCCGCCGGGTGGGCGAGGAGCTCGGCCTGCCCGAGGAGATCGTCTGGCGCCAGCCGTTCCCCGGACCCGGCCTCGGCGTGCGCATCATCGGCGAGGTCACGCCGGACAAGGTCGAGCTGCTGCAGGAGGCCGACGCCATCGTGCGGGCCGAGCTGCACAAGGCGGGGATGGACCGGGAGATCTGGCAGGCCTTCGCCGTGCTGCCCGACATCAAAGCGGTCGGCGTGATGGGCGACGAGCGCACCTACGGGTACCCCTGCATCATCCGCGCCGTCACCTCCGACGACGCCATGACCGCCGACTGGGCCCGCCTGCCCTACGACCTGCTCGAGAAGATGTCGAGCCGGATCATCAACGAGGTGCACGGCATCAACCGGGTCGCCTACGACATCACCTCGAAGCCGCCCGGCACCATCGAGTGGGAGTGATCGGCGCGCTTCGTCCCATTTGGGGGTTGGTGCGCAGAACGGGCAGATCGTAGGGTGTCGATCGTCTCGGCAGGTTGACAGCACGCGTGCGGCGAAGTGTCCCTCGCACGGGCGGACCCCTTCCCCGGAGGAACAGATGACCCACACACCACACGATCGACGGCGCACTGCGGTGGTCGCCACGCTGCTCGGCGCCCTCGCGCTGGTCGTCGCGACCGCCACGCCGGCGGCTGCCGACACCATCGGTGCCGGTGACGCATCGGCCTTCGGCGGCACCATCAGCGCCGGCGGCCAGGAGGTCGCCCCGCCCACGCCGACCGCCAGCGCCACGCTGCCCGGGGACGCGTCGGACACCACGGTCGACATCCCGGCCGAGCCCGTGGCCGTGTCCGGCACCCTGAACGCCGACGCGGCCGTGCACGCCGCCTCCGACCTCGACTCGGCCCTCGACGTGGCCACCCAGGAGGTCGCCGGCCCGTACAACGCCGTGGCCACCGGCTCCATCGAGGAAGCCGACGTGCTCGTCGACGTCGTCGGTGAGGGCGTGTCCCTGCTGAGCGCCGACGCGATCCGCGCCGAGGCCGTGGGCGTCTGCGTCGGTGGTGCGGTGCAGTACAGCGCCACGTCCGAGATCATCAACCTCGACGTCGGCGGCCAGGACATCCCCCTCAACGCCCCGCTCGAGCAGATCCTCGACGCCGTCGGC
This sequence comes from Acidimicrobiaceae bacterium, assembly GCA_003476595.1. Taxonomy (GTDB): domain Bacteria; phylum Actinomycetota; class Acidimicrobiia; order Acidimicrobiales; family Salinilacustritrichaceae; genus Salinilacustrithrix. The sequence goes on from DMTU01000142.1 coordinate 9,678, forward strand.
GACGTGCTCGAGCAGACCACCCTCGAGCAGGTGGTGGACATCGAGCGCAACGTGGTCACCGAGCTCGAGGACGGCATCGCCGTCGACGCCCTGGTCGTGACCGTGCTCGCCGTCGCCGGTGACCCCGTCGCCGAGGTCCGCCTCGGCCACGCCGAGGTCAGCGGCCTCGCCTGCGGCGCCGCTCCCGAGTGCTCCGACGGCGTCGACAACGACGACCCCGAGGACGAGCTCGCCGACGAGGCCGACCCCGGCTGCCACACCGATGGCAACGCCGACAACCCCGACAGCTACGACCCCACGAGCGACAGCGAGCTCGATGGTGGGGAGAACGTCGAGGACGACGGCACGAGGGACACCACCACGGCCGTCGCGGTCCAGGCCCAGCTGCCCTCCACCGGTGGCAACGCGGCCGCCACCGCCGGCCTCGCCGGCGCCATGGCCGCCGCCGCACTCGGCGTCGTGGCCCTGCGCCGCCGCCTGGGCTGACGCCTCCGACGA
>DMTU01000142.1:10231-13484 GCA_003476595.1 Acidimicrobiaceae bacterium
GGCTGACGCCTCCGACGACGCAGCACGGGCGGTCCCTCCAGCGGAGGGGCCGCCCGTCTCGCGTCCGGCCTCAGCTGGGGACGAGCAGGGCGCGTACGCCCGAGGTCCACGCCCGGTCGACGAGCTGGCGGCTCCGCCCGTGGGTGCCGGTGAGCAGGTCCCAGGACTCGAAGGCGGTGAGGCAGTCGATCAGGGCCACCCGGTCGTCCATGGCGGCGTGGGCGTGCCCGTCGAGGTCGGGGGCGAAGTGGGCCCGGACCTGGGCTGCCAGGTCCCGCCGGGTCTCGGCCAGCACGGCGGCGAGCTTGGGCTGCTCGGCGGCGCGGATCCGTGCCATCCGGGCGATCGGCCCGATCGCCTCCCAGAGGTCCAGCCGGGCGGTGACGAGCGCGGCGATGCGGTCGTCGACGTCGCCGTCGGGCACGGCCGGCACCTCGAACAGGGGGGCGAAGCGCTCGAAGTAGCGGGCCACGGTCTGCTGCAGCAGGTCGTCGAGGTTGTCGAAGTAGCGGAAGACCGACGACACCGACACCTGGGCGCGGGAGGCGACCTCGTCCACCGACGGCGGCAGGTGGCCGTCGCCCATGAGCTCGAACATCGCATCGATGACGGCGGCGCGGTTGCGCTCCCGTCGGGCGCGGCGCCCGTCGGCGACGACGGTCTGGTCGGTCACGACCCTGCACGGTAGCCCCGACCCTGATCCTGGGAGGACGACTCGCAGAATGTATTGACAGTCCAACTCTCAGGTGTTTCGATGGCCGGGAAGGGGAGGTCGCACGTGCGCGCAGACGAGTTCCGGGGCCGCATCGGCGCCACGGTGGCGGAATCGGAGCCGTGGTTCGACGAGCCGCCGCACCCGGGGGAGGGGGCGCCGAACGTGGTCGTGGTCCTCCTCGACGACACCGGCTTCGCCCAGCTCGGGTGCTTCGGCTCCGAGATCGACACCCCCAACATCGACGCCCTCGCCGCCGGCGGGCTCCAGTTCACGAACTTCCACGTGACGCCGCTGTGCTCGCCGACCCGGGCATCGCTGCTGACCGGCCGGGCGCCGCACGCCGTCGGGATGCGCGCCGTGTCGAACTTCCGCACCGGCTTCCCCAACCAGCTCGGCCACATCTCCAACCACGCCAGCACGGTCGCCGAGGTGCTCCACGACCAGGGCTACGCGACCTTCTGCGTCGGCAAGTGGCACCTCGCGCCGATGGAGCAGTGCTCGGCCGCAGGGCCCTTCCACCAGTGGCCCCTGGCCCGGGGCTTCGACCGCTTCTACGGCTTCCTCGAGGGTGAGACCGACCAGTTCCACCCCGAGCTGGTCTCGGACAACCACCCGGTCGATCCGCCCGGCCGTCCCGAGGACGGCTACCACCTGTCCGAGGACCTGGTCGACCAGGCGCTGCGGATGATCGCTGACTCCACGGGCGTGCGCCCGGACCGGCCGTTCTTCACCTACCTCGCCTTCGGCGCCACGCACGCGCCGCACCAGGCGCCGCCGGCCTACCTGGACAAGTACCGGGGTCGCTTCGACGAGGGCTGGGACGTGGTCCGGGAGCGCTGGTTCCGCCGCCAGCTGGAGCTCGGGGTGATCCCGCCCGACACCCGCCTGGCCCCCCGCAACCCCGGCGTCGAGCCGTGGGACGGCCTGCCCGAGGACCAGCGCCGCCTGGCCGCCCGGCTGCAGGAGGCCTTCGCCGCGTTCCTCGACCACACCGACGTCCAGATCGGCCGCCTCGTCGACGGCCTGCGACGGCTCGGCCAGCTGGAGGACACGATCCTCGTCGTGCTGGCGGACAACGGCGCATCGCAGGAGGGCGGCCCCTACGGCGTGCTCCACGAGATGAAGTTCTTCAACGGCATCCTCGAGACGCCGGCCGAGGCGGTCGCGCGCATCGACGACATCGGCGGTCCCCGCAGCCACACCAACTACCCGTGGGGCTGGGCCCAGTGCGGCAACACCCCGTTCCGCTGGTACAAGCAGAACACCCACGAGGGCGGCGTCCACGTCCCGATGGTCGTGCACTGGCCCGGCGGCATCGACGCCGCCCAGCGGGGCACGAAGCGGGACCAGTTCGCGTTCGTCGCCGACATCGTCCCCACGCTGTACGACCTGCTGGGCATCGAGCCGCCGTCGGTGCGCAACGGGCTCGACCAGCTGCCGGTGACCGGGTGCTCCTTCGCCGCCGCGCTCCACGACCCGGACGTCCCGACGGCGAACCCGGTGCAGTACTTCGAGAACGCCGGCAGCCGGGCGATCATCGCCGACGGCTGGAAGGCGGTCACCAAGCACGCGGCCGGCGCCGACTACGACACCGAACCCTGGGAGCTGCACCACCTGGCCGCGGACCCCTCCGAGACCGAGGACCTGGCCGCGCGCGAACCGGAGCGGCTGCAGGAGCTGATCCGGCTGTGGTGGGCCGAGGCCGAGCGCCACGGCGTCCTGCCCCTCGACGACCGCACCATCGAGCTGTTCGGCGCCCGCTTCCGGGCCCGGTCGCCGCACCCGCCGGACCGCCGCTACGTGTACCGGCCTCCCATGTCGCCCCTGCCCGGCCAGGCCGGTGCCGCCATCGGTGGGCGCAGCTTCGACCTGACCGCCGCGATCACCCACGACCCGGACGCCGAGGGCGTGCTGTTCGCCACCGGGACCGAGAACGCCGGGCTGTCGCTCTTCGTGCAGGCCGGCCGGCTCGTCCTCGACTACAACGCGTTCGGCGACCACACGATCGTGGAGTCCGATGCGGAGATCCCCTCGGGCGACGTCCAGGTCGGGATCCGGCTGCGCCGACTCGACGGCTTCGCGGGCACGGCCACGCTGTCCGTCGACGGTCGGGATGCCGGCCACGCGGACCTCGCGCTGTTCATGCGGATGATGTCGTCCATCGGGCCGAGCATCGGTGCCGACCACGGCTCCGCCGTGTCGGACCGCTACGCCGCACCCTTCCCCTACGGCGGCACGCTCCACGAGGTCGTCATCCAGGCCAGCCCGGACCGGTTCGGCGACACGGCCGCCACCACCGCCCGCGCCGAGATGTCCCGCCAGTAGCCGCAGACACCGAAGAAGGAACACCATGCAGACCCTCCGCACCCCCGACGACGCCTTCGCCGACCTGCCCGACTTCCCGTTCGCGCCCCACTACGTGGAGGTCGAAGACGGCGAGGGCGGCACCATCCGGATCCACCACCTCGACGAGGGACCGGCCGACGCCGCGCCCGTGCTGCTCATGCACGGCGAGCCGACCTGGAGCTACCTCTACCG
>DMTU01000142.1:13676-14869 GCA_003476595.1 Acidimicrobiaceae bacterium
CAAGCCGACCGAGCAGTCCGACCACACCTACGCCCGCCACGTCGAGTGGATGCGCCAGGCGCTCTTCGACCGCCTCGACCTGCGCGACATCACGTTCTTCGGGCAGGACTGGGGCTCGCTCGTCGGGCTGCGCCTCGTCGCGCTCGACCCCGACCGCTACGCCCGGGTCGCCATCGGCAACGGCGGCCTGCCCACCGGCCACGGCCCGGCCAGCGAGGCGTTCCTCGCCTGGCAGAAGTTCTCCCAGGAGACCGAGCACTTCCCCGTCGGCGGGATCATCAACGGCGGCTGCACCTCCGACCTCGCGCCCGAGGTCGTCGCCGCCTACGACGCCCCCTACCCCGACGACTCCTACAAGGCCGCGGTGCGGGTGTTCCCGAGCCTGGTGCCGACGAGCTCGGACGATCCGGCCACGCCGGACCAGGAGGCGGCCTGGCGGGTGCTCGAGCAGTTCGAGCGCCCCTTCCTGCTGTGCTTCAGCGACTCCGATCCGATCACCAAGGGCGGCGACGCCCCGTTCCGGGCCAAGGTGCCAGGCGCCCAGGGCCAGGCCCACACCACCATCGAGGGCGGCGGGCACTTCCTGCAGGAGGATCGCGGGCCCGAGCTCGCCCGCGTGCTGGCCGAGTTCATCCAGACCACGTCGTGACCACGGACGGCACCGACTGGCGGGCGCTCACCGCGGACGCCGCACTGGCCTCGCACCGCCTCGTCGGCTGGATCTACTGGGACCCCGCCGCGGTGGCGAACTACGCCGCGCTGGGGATCCCCGACGGTGCCGGCTACTACCTCGCGACCCGAGCCGCGTCGATCGCCGCCGCGGGCGACGACGTGGTGACGGCGGTGTTCGGGTCGATCCACCCGGACTTCGTCTCGTTCTGCCTGGACCTGTGCCGCCGGCACACGACCTTCGAGGCCGCCGCCGAGGCGCGCGATGCCGCGGTCGAGCCCGGCCTGCACCGGATCGCCCCCGACCTCTGCGACGGCCTGGCCGAGCTCGGACCGGACCTCTGGGCTGCCGCCGGCGAGCTCGTGCTCACCGGTCGTCCGCTCTGCGCCTCCCTGCTGGGCCGCCGCCGGGAGGACCAGCCGCTGCTGTCGGCCTGGCTGGCCGTGAACTGCATCCGCGAGTGGCGGGGCGACACCCACTGGGCCATCCACGCCGCCGAGGGCATCGACGGCACCATGGCCGG
>DMTU01000142.1:15056-15371 GCA_003476595.1 Acidimicrobiaceae bacterium
CCCCACGGGACGGCCTTCGTCGAGCACATCGACCGGACCGCCGGGCCCCGGTGGATGCCGGCGGCCCGAGATCGGACGGTCCGGGCGTGAGCGCATCGGTGTCGCGCACCGCCGTCGTGGCCGCACCGCCCGGGGACGCGTGGGAGGTCCTCGCCGACTTCGGCGCCCTGGCCCGCTGGGTGCCCGAGGTCGACCACGCCTGCCTGCTCCGCGGCGGACCCCCGGGGGTCGGCACGACCCGGCGGGTGCAGGTCGGGCGCACGACCCTGCTGGAGACGGTCCGCGCGTGGTCGCCGCCGGTGCACCTCGGCTACG
>DMTU01000142.1:15482-25689 GCA_003476595.1 Acidimicrobiaceae bacterium
CGCCGGTGCACCTCGGCTACGACATCACCGGCCTGCCGCCGGCGCTTCGGGCGGTGCGCAACGACTGGCACCTCCGGCCCGTGGACGCGGGCACGGAGGTCACGATCACCACCACCGTCGACGCCGGCCCGCGGCCGCCCCAGCGGCTGGTCGCCCGCCTCGTCGCCCGCCGCATGGCCGCCACCTCGGACCAGATGCTCGCCGGCCTCGCCGCCGCCCTCACCACCGGAGACCGCACCCGTGCCTGAGACCGCACCCTCGCCCGAAACCCGGCCCGACATCGTGGTGCTGCTCACCGACGAGGAGCGCGCCGCACCCCCGTACGAGACCGAGGCGGTCCAGGCGTGGCGCCGGCGCGCCCTGCCCGGGTGGCGGTGGTTCGACGAGCACGGGGTCCGGTTCACCCGCCACCACACCGGGTCCCTCGCCTGCGTGCCGAGCCGCCCGACGCTGCTCACCGGCCAGTACCCCGACCTGCACGGGGTCACCCAGACCGACGGCCTCGGCAAGATGGCCGACGACTCCCGCATGCGGTGGCTGCCGCCGGACGAGGTGCCCACCATCGGCAGCTGGTTCCGGGCCGCCGGCTACGACACCCACTACGACGGCAAGTGGCACGTCTCCCACGCCGACCTGGTCGACCCGGCCACCGGCGAGCCGCTCGCGACCAACGACGCCCACGGCAACGTCGACCCCGAGGCGGTGCAGGCGTACCTGGACGCCGACCCCCTCGGCCCCTACGGGTTCTCCGGCTGGGTCGGCCCCGAGCCCCACGGCGCGCCGATGGCCAACAGCGGCCTGGTGCGCGACCCCCTCATCGCCGACCGGGTGGTCGCCTGGCTCGAGGACCGCTACGCCCGGCGGCGGGCCGGTGACGCCGACGCCCTGCGGCCGTTCCTGCTCGTCGCCAGCTTCGTGAACCCCCACGACATCGTGCTGTTCCCGGCCTGGGTGCGGGGTCGCTGGCCGCTCGAGCCGTCGCCGCTCGACCCGCCGCCGGTGCCGCCGTCACCGACCGACGAGGAGGACCTGCGGGACAAGCCCGCCGCGCAGGTCGCCTACCGCGCCGCCTACCCGTCGGGCTACGGGCCCGCCCCCGCCGTCGCCCGCATCTACCGGCGCGGCGCCCAGCGCTACCGGGACCTGTACCACCGGCTGCACGCCGAGGTCGACGGCCCGCTCGACCGGGTCCGCCGCGCCGTCACCGACGGCGGGTCCGAGCAGGCCGTCCTGGTGCGGACCAGCGACCACGGCGAGCTCCTCGGCGCGCACGGCGGCCTGCACCAGAAGTGGTTCAACCTCTACGACGAGGCGACCCGCGTCCCCTTCACCGTCGCCCGCATCGGCGAGCAGGCCACGGCGGCGCGGACCGTCGACGCCCCGACCTCCCACGTCGACCTGGTGCCGACCCTGCTGGCCGCGGCCGGCATCGACGTCGACGCCACCGCCCGCACCCTCGCCGCTACCTTCACCGAGGTCCACCCGCTGCCCGGACGCGACCTGCTGCCCGTCGTCGACGGCGCCGAGCCGGACCCGGACCGGGTCGTGTACCTGCAGACCCGGGACAACATGCTCGAGGGCGACTCGGGCGCATCGGGCGTCGCCCGCCGGCTGGGCCGCACCGTCCGCCCGCCGGCGCCGCTGCGCATCCGCGTGCCCGCCCACGTGGCGTCCAGCTTCGAAGGGGTCGTCGCCCGGGTCCCGGAGGAGGCGGCCGTCGGCGGTTCCGGCCACCGGTGGAAGCTGGTCCGCACCTTCGACGACCCGGGCACCTGGACCGAACCCGGCGTGCGCCACCTGGCCGACACCGGGCCCGGCGGACCCACCCACCGGACCGAGCCGCTCGAGGACCAGTGGGAGCTCTACGACCTCGACGACGACCCGATCGAGGTCCGCAACCGATGGCACGACCCGGAGGCCGCCGCCGTCCTCGCCCACCTGCGCGACGTGCTGAAGGCCGAGGCGGCGCGCTGCATCCCGGAGCGCAACCAGCCGCTGGTCACCGCTCGCCGCCACCCCAGCGACCACCCGGCCAAGACCCCACCACGGCCTGCGCTCGCGCTGCGACGCCTCGTCCAGCGCCTCGGCATGCACCCGGAGGACCCCGCCGCCGACCCGACCGTCGACCGGTCCGGCCGCCGGGCCCTGGTCGTGTGCACGAACCACGGCGTGCTCGACGTCGGCAAGCCCACCGGCGTCTTCGCAAGCGAGATGACCGTGCCGTACTACGCGTTCCGGGACGCGGGCATGGCGATCGACATCGCCAGCCCCGCCGGCGGGACGGTGCCGATCGATCCGCAGTCCCTCAAGCCGGTGCTGCGCTGCGCGGCCGACGACCGCTTCCTGGCCGACCCGGAGCTGCGGGCGAAGGTCACCGACTCCCTCGCCATCGCCGACGTGGAGATCGGCGACTACGACCTCGTGTACCTCGCCGGGGGCTGGGGCGCGGCCTTCGACTTCGGCACGTCCGAGGCGCTCGGTGCCCAGCTCAGCCGGGCCGACGAGCTCGGGTTGCCGATCGGCGGGGTCTGCCACGGACCGCTCGCGCTGCGACTCGCCACCACCGCCGACGGTCGTCCCCTCGTCGAGGGGCGCCACGTCAGCTGCGTGACGGACAAGCAGGTGCACGAGCTCGGCATCGCCTCCACGCCGATGCACCCCGAGACCGAGCTGCGCGCGCTCGGCGCGCGGTTCGAGGCCCGGCACCGCTTCCGCGACCCCTTCGCCAACCACTGGGTCGTCGACGGCAACCTCGTCACCGGCCAGAACCAGAACGCCGGGCCCATGGTCGCCCGCGAGCTGCTCGCCCTCGTGCCGCCGGCCGACCCGGGCGGGAGCGCGGCATGAGCGACACCCGGACTCCCGGCTACGGCCAGGTCGATCGCGAGTACGGCATCCGCCTGGCCACCACCCCGCCCGACGAGGACGGCCCCATCTGGATGGTCAACCTCATGTCGTACCGGGACCAGGCGGTGTACGACGGTGCCGAGTCGGCGGTGAGCGGGCGCGAGGCCGACGACCGCTACGCCCCGGTCGACGTGCTCGCCGACATCGGCGCCGAGGTCGCGTTCGTGGCCGACGTGGAGGACCAGCTGCTCGGCGAGTCCCCCCGGTGGGACCGCATCGGGGTCGTGCGCTACCCGACCCGGCGATCGTTCATCGAGATGCAGTCCCGCCCCGACTTCAAGGCCAAGCACGTGCACAAGGAGGCGGGGATGGCCGAGACCATCGTCGTCGGCGGCACGCCCATCCCCTCGCCCCAGGACCGGCCCGATGCCCCCGCACCCGTGGACTGGTCGTCGGTCCCCCACCCGCCGAGCGATGACGACGGGCCGGTGGTGGTGCTGCACCTCATCCGCTTCCACCCGGGCAGGGCCGACACCGACATGGAGCGGTACCAGGACGAGGCCGCGCTCGTGGCGGTGCCCCACGGCGTGCGCATCGCCGGCTGGTTCGCCATCGAGGGCACCATCGTCGGGGACGGTCGGCGGTGGGACCAGGTCCGGTTCAACCAGTTCCCGTCGAAGGCCGCCTTCCTCGCCGTGGCCACGGATCCCCGGCGCCTCGAGTCGCAGGCCACCCACCGCGAGGTGGCGATCGCCGACACCTACGCGCTGATCCTGCGGCCCACCATCGACCGGCTGGCCGAGTCGGTGGCCCGATCCTCCTAGGCGAGCGGACGTCCGAAGGGGAGCTCGTCGCGCCAGGTGCGCAGGAACGCCTCGGCCTCCTCGACCGCCGCGAGCCAGAGGCCGGTGCCGTGGGACGAGAGGCTGCTGACCTTGTCGGCGACGGCGGCCACCGGGTCGGCGACGTCCTCGGCGTGCGCACGGAGGAGGGGCGCAGCCGTGGCCAGGAAGTCGGGCACGTGCACCTTGCCGGCCTTGGTCAGCTCCGCGTGGGCTCGCGCCGTGACCGGGACGGGGGTGAGCGGCACGACGACGCCGGCGGCGATGTCGGGGACGGCCTCGTGGTCGAGCACCCCGGACTTGCCGGCGACGAAGAGGACGTCGGCCTCGGTCGCGGGGGAGTCGCCGTCGGCCACGGTGCCGCCGGCGGCCTCGACCGCAGCGCGCGCGGCCTCCACGACCGGGCCCTTCCCGACGAAGGCACAGGTGGCGCCGGTCAGGCCGCCCTCTCGGACGGCGCCGGCGGCCGCCACCGCGCCCTGGGCGGTGAGGGCGTCGGCGAGGCCGTCGGTCCACAGCTCGGACGGGCGGCGATCATCGATGCGCAGCGGGGCGAGGTCGGCCTCGGACAGGCCGAGGGCCGGGTCGGTGGCCCAGCGGCCCTCGGCGACCGCTGATCGCATCTCCTCCACGAACGCGGCGACGGCCGGGTCGCGGTCGTCGCCCTCGGCGTTGATGCCGGCGGAGCCGCCACCCATCTGGATGCCGAAGCTGGCGAATGCATAGGTGGTGGAGCGGGCCAGGAGCTCGGCCCCGTCGGTGAGGACCTTGCGGGCCAGCCGGGTGACGCCGACGGACGGGGCGTCGTCGAGGTCGAAGGCGACGAAGGCGTCGGTGGACGACAGCTTGTGGATGCGCACGGCGGCGATTCTGGCACGGGGCTGCCGGGGAGCTCGCGGGCGGCGGGGCTGTCAGGGGTGACCGGTAGGGTCGCCACGGTGCCTGCGTCGACCGAGGAACCCCTGCCGAGCGAGCCGACGGACGAGCTCTTCCCCGAGCCCACCGACCGCATCGGCCCCGGCTCCGGTCCGTTCGGCGCGCCCCTGCTCGATGGGTTGAACCCGGCCCAGGAGGAGGCGGTCACCCACCTCGGCGGGCCGCTGCTCGTGCTCGCCGGCGCGGGCTCGGGCAAGACGAGGGTCCTCACCCGGCGCATCGCGTGGCTCATCCAGGAGCAGGGCGTCAGCCCGTTCGAGATCCTGGCCATCACCTTCACGAACAAGGCCGCCGACGAGATGAAGGCCCGCGTCGGCACCCTGGTCGGCTCCGTGGCCCAGAAGATGTGGGTCTCCACGTTCCACTCGGCCTGCGTGCGGATCCTGCGCCGCGACGCGGGTGCCATCGGCTTCCCGTCATCGTTCACGATCTACGACCAGGCCGACGCCGTCCGCCTCACCGGCTACGTCCTGCGGGACCTGAACCTGGACACCAAGAAGCTGCCGCCCCGCTCGGTGCACGCCCAGATCAGCGCGGCCAAGAACGACTACGTGCTCGTGGACGAGTACGCCGACCGGGCCGGCTCCTTCACCGAGCGCAAGCTCGCCGACGTCTACCGCGAGTACCAGGCCCGCCTGCTCCGGGCCGGCGCCATGGACTTCGACGACATCCTCCTCAACGCCGTCGAGCTGTTCCGCCGCCACCCCGACGTGCTCGCCCACTACCGCCAGCGCTTCACCCACGTCCTCGTCGACGAGTACCAGGACACCAACAAGGTCCAGAACGAGCTCGTGGTCCAGCTCGCCAAGGAGCACCGCAACGTCACGGTCGTGGGCGACGGGGATCAGTCGATCTACGGCTTCCGAGGCGCCGACATCGCCAACATCCTCCAGTTCGAGGAGGCGTTCCCCGACGTCACCACGATCCCGCTGGTGCAGAACTACCGGTCGACCCAGACGGTGCTCGATGCCGCCAACGCGGTGATCGCGAACAACATGGGTCGCAAGCCCAAGGACCTGTGGACCGAGGCCGGGCCGGGCGACAAGATCCTGCGCTACCACGCCGAGGACGAGCACGACGAGGCCCAGTGGGTCACCCAGCGCATCTCGGCGTTCCACGAGGCCGGCGACGTCCGCTGGGGCGACATCGCGGTCTTCTACCGGACCAACGCGCAGTCCCGGGTCATCGAGGAGTACCTGGCCCGGGGCGGCATCCCGTACCGGGTCATCGGCGGCACCCGGTTCTACGACCGGCGCGAGATCAAGGACGCGCTCGCCTACCTGAAGGCGGTGGTCAACCCCACCGACGAGGTCAGCGTGAAGCGGGTGCTCAACGTCCCCAAGCGGGGGGTGGGGGACACCTCGGTGGGTCGGGTCGATGCCTGGATCCAGGGTCGGGGCCTGTCGTTCCTCGACGGGTTGCGCCGGGCCGACGAGGCCGGCGTGTCCGGGCGCGCGCTGAACGGCATCGCCCGGTTCACCGAGCTGCTCGACGGGGCCGTCGACCGCATCGACGACGGGCCCGGGCCGCTGCTCGAGCACCTGCTCGAGGGCAGCGGCTACCTCGACGAGCTGCGCAACGAGCGCACGATCGAGTCCGAGGGGCGCCTCGAGAACCTGGCCGAGCTGCTCGGCACGGCATCGGAGACCGAGGACGTGGCCGAGTTCCTCGAGGCGGTCAGCCTCGTGGCCGACACCGACCAGCTCGACCCCGACCAGTCCGAGGTCACCCTGATGACCCTGCACTCGGCCAAGGGCCTCGAGTACCCCATCGTCTTCCTCGTGGGCCTGGAGGACGGCATCTTCCCCCACCTGCGCACCCTCACCGAGCCCGACCAGCTCGAGGAGGAGCGGCGCCTCGCCTACGTGGGCATCACGCGGGCCATGCACCACCTGCACATCACCCACGCCTGGAGCCGCACCCTGTTCGGCGGCACGCAGTACAACCCGCCCAGCCGCTTCCTGGACGAGATCCCGCCCGAGCTGGTGGAGGAGATCGGTGGTCGCCAGCGGGCGAGCCGGGGCGGGCGCACCTACAGCGGCGGCGGCTCCGAGCGGGCCGGACGCCGCGCCGGCGGCTGGTCCGAACCCGAGGGGCGCACCTTCGGGCGGGGCGACCGCAAGGAGCGCATGGACGCGGGCCGGGATCGCATCGTCGAGAACGCCTTGGCAGCCCGGGACACGCCCGCACCGAGCAGCGGCGCCGAAGCCCTCGGGCTCAAGGTCGGCGACGACGTGCACCACGCCACGTTCGGCGACGGCGTGATCATCGACATCGAGGGCGCGGGCGACAAGGCCGAGGCCACCATCCGCTTCGTCGACGTCGGCGAGAAGCGCCTGCTGCTGTCCTGGTCCCCGCTCGAGAAGCGCTGAGGGAGCCACACGTCACGGCGCCGCCGGCAGGAGAAGCCCGGCGCCGGCCAGAACCCTCCAGGGTGAGCGAACGAGGGGGCGATCCGGTGGTGCCGGCGCGGCAGCCGGTGCCGCGACCGTCCGACGACGATCGGGCCCGGGTCGTCGACCGGCTGCGCGACGCCGCGGGGGACGGCGTGATCACGCTCGACGACCTCGAGGACCGTCTGGCTGCCGCGTACGCCGCCGGCACGCTCCCGGAGCTGGCGTCGCTCACCACCGATCTCCCCGACCTCGCGCCGGCCCGGACGGACCCGCCCGTCGTGCCGGACGACGTGGCGTTCCGGATGCACCTCACCGTCTACGGCCTCGTGATCGGCATGCTCGTCGTGATCTGGGCAACGTCCGGCGGCGGGCTGCCGTTCTGGCCGCTCCTCCCGGCGGCCGGGTGGGGCGTCGGTCTCGGCGCCCACTGGCAGGTCGCCCGGCTCTCCGCCGGGCGGCGCAACCGCCACCACAGCCAGCGGGAGCAGCAGGGCATCCGCCACGAGGCGCGGGGCGCGTCGGCACCGGGTGTCCCGGCGATCGCGGTCGGCACCCCGGCGGGCGAGGCCCCCGGACCCCGGTTCGTGGTCGCCATGTTCGTCGACGTGGTCGGCTCCACGAGCCTGAACGAGGCCCTGGGGGACGAGCAGTGGGTGGCGGTCCGCCGAGCGCTGCGGGAACAGGTCGCCGCGTGCGCGGACGCCCACGGCGGCTGGGAGGCCAACACGGCCGGCGACGGCGTGCTGCTGCGCTTCCCCGATCCCGCGTCCGCCGCCTCGGCTGCGACCGAGCTGCTGCGCCGGCTCGAGCGCCAGCGCGCCGAGACCGGATTCGCCCCGTCTGTGCGCGTCGGCATCCACAGCGGGGACGCGGTGGAGGACGGCGACGACATCATCGGCAACGTCGTGAACCTCGCTGCCCGGGTCACCGACGCCGCCGATGCCGACGAGATCGTCGTCACCGAGCACGTCGCCGATCACCTCGACGGCCGCCACACGACCACCGGTCGCGGCCTGCACACGCTGAAGGGCATCAGCCGCCCCCGGCACCTGCTCGCGCTCGTCTGGCGCTGAGGCCGCCGACGGGGGTACACCGGTGCTCCATGCGTCGGATGCTCGGGCGGGCCTCCTTCCTCGTCCGCAAGGACCTGAACCTCGGCAACGTGCTCGAGCGCCTCGCCGCGGTCCACGGGGACCGGCGCCTGGTGACCGAGGCGCGGGGCGGCCTGACCCTCACCCACCGCCAGGCCGCCAAGCGGGTCGCCCGCTGGGCCGGCGGCATCGCCGCCCGCACCGAGCCCGGCGACGTCGTCGTGGTCGCCACCCCGAACGGCTACCACCAGCTGCTGCTGTGCCTCGCCGTCGCCCGCGCCGGGTGCATCCCGGCCCCGGTGAACGACGCCATGCGCCCCGACGAGGTCCGCCACGTCATGGAGGACTCCGGCGCCGCCTTCGCCCTGCGCTCGGCCCACGAGGTCGACGGCCACGAGCCGGTGCGCCAGGCCGTCGCGGCCAGCGGCTCCGACGTCGCCGCGCTCTTCTACACCTCGGGCACCACCGGCAAGCCCAAGGGTGCCGCCCTCACCCACGATGCGCTGCTGGGCTCGCTGCGGGCCGGCGCGCTGGTGCCGGCGGGCCTGCGCGAGGACGAGGCCGTCGTCAGCCTCCCCGTCGCCCACATCATGGGGTTCGTGACGCTGCTCGGCCTGGCTGCCACGGGGACCGCGACGTGGTTCTCGCCTCGCTTCCACGCCGAGGAGATCCTCGACGCCATCGAGTCGCGGCGGCCCTCGGTGTTCATCGGCGTGCCCGCCATGTATCGCCTCCTCCTCGAGGCCGGCGCCGAGGACCGGGATCTGGGCAGCATCCGCGTGTGGGGATCGGGAGCCGACGTGATGCCCGCCGAGCTGGCCCAGCGGTTCAAGAGGATGGGGGCCACGGTCCGCCTGCCCGGCGTCGGCGATGTCGGCGAGGCCACGTTCGCCGAGGGCTACGGCCTGGTGGAGACCGGTGGCGGCGTCGCCGCCAAGATCAGCCCGCCCTTCATGCGGCTCGGCACCGGCGACGCCATGGGGTTCCCCGTGCCCGGCTACCGCCTCCGGGTCGTGGGCGACGACGGCGAGGACGTCGCCACCGGCGCCACGGGCGAGCTCCTCGTCAAGGGGCCGGGCGTGCTGCGCGGCTACTGGCACGACGAGGCCGCCACCGCCGCCGTGCTGGACGACGAGGGCTGGCTGCACACCGGGGACCTGGCCCGGCGTGGCCCGCTCGGCTCCATCGTCTTCGCCGGCCGCAAGAAGGACGTGATCATGCGGGGCGGCTTCTCCGTCTACGCGGTCGAGGTCGAAGCGGTGCTCGAGGACCATCCCGACGTGCTCGAGGCCGCGGTCGTGCCGCTGCCCGACGACCGCCTGGGCGAGGTCCCCGCCGCCGCCGTCCGGTTGCGGGACGGGGTCGAGCTCGACGCGGCCGCGCTCGACGCCCACGCCCGCGAGCACCTGGCGCACTACAAGGTGCCGGCGCGCTACGTGGCGGTCGACGACCTGCCTCGCACCGGGACCAACAAGGTCCAGCGGCGCGAGGTCATCGCACTGCTCGCCTAGCCAGCGGGTGCGATCAGGCCGTAGTGCCCGTCGTCCCGGCGGTAGAGGACCCGGCCCCGATCGTGGTCGGCGTCGACGAAGAAGAGCCACGGAGCGCCGCTCAGGTCGAGGTGCTCCCGGGCCTGGTCCACGGTGAAGCGGGGCGCCTGGTCCGGCTGGACCTCGACCACCGCTGCCGTCGGCTCCGTCGGGTCCTCGTCGACGCCGCGGGCGTACTGGAGGCCGTAGGTGCCGTCGTCGCGTGCGTGCACGACCGCGTCCTGCCCGCTGGCCAGATCGGTGAACAGGAAGAAGCCGTGGTCGAGCGCTTCCATGTCGAAGATGGCCTCGTCGACGGTGGCCTCCGCCGTGGTGAAGCTCTTGCGACGCACGATCTCGCGCTCCGCGGCGGGTCGTGGCAGGTGGGGAGGCCGCTCCGTGGGGGCGTCGCCGTGGCGCCACTGGCCCTCGGGGCTGGACGGCCCGCGGCGCCGCAGGGTCTGGCGGTGCTCGGCCAGCTGGGTCAGGCGCCGACGGGCCCGGGCGTCCAGCAGGTCGATGGCCTCGGTCATCTCCGCCGCCCGCACCTGGGCGCGGACCGGCTC
>DMTU01000142.1:25810-26293 GCA_003476595.1 Acidimicrobiaceae bacterium
TACCAGCACGATGAGGCGGGCCATCGCCGGGCGCTCGAGCGACGCGTCCGCCGACCGCTCCAGCCGGATGTCGGTGTGGAGCACCGGCCGGCCGACGTCGGCCAGCACCTTGGCGACCTTGTCCTCGGCGTAGGCGAGCTCGGACGACGTGACGGACCCGGCGGAGGAGATCTCGACCGTCCCGCCGACGCTGCGCCCCTCGTCCTCCGCGTTCCCGTCCGTCGCGCCGGCCGCGGCCTCGTGCCACTGCGCCGAGATCAAGCCGTGCGCCACCCGGACGCGGATCCGGTTCGGCGACGGGTCGTCCCAGGCCAGCTCGAAGGTGTCCGGTCCCACGCCGGTGATCTCCGGCGCCGCGCCCGCGCCGAGCTGGGGGCTGGTGTCCCACCAGCGACGGAGGGCGTCGATGCCGGCCTGCTCGTCCCCGCCGTCGTGGAGCACGACGTCGGGCGCGCACTGCAGCACGGCGTCGTCGAGCCGCCC
>DMTU01000150.1:0-3900 GCA_003476595.1 Acidimicrobiaceae bacterium
TCGAGTCGCGGCAGCGGGGCACCGGCTCGCGGAGCGCGGCGGACATCGTGGTCTCCCCTGACGCCGAGATCCGCTCGCCGGTCACGGGCACCGTGAAGCGGGCCGGTGGCTACATCCTGTACTGCGAACACGACGACGACTTCGCGGTCATCGAGCCCGACGCCCGTCCCGGGTGGGAGGTCAAGGTCCTCCACATCGACGGCGTGCAGGTCCAGGCCGGTCAGCGGGTCGAGGCCGGCGCCACGGTGCTCGCCCCCCGGCCCACGCCGCTGCCGTTCGCGTCCCAGGTCGACGACCACACGGCGTCGCCAGCCTGGCCCCACGTGCACATCGAGGTCGTGGACACCAGCATCCCCGATCGCCCGTCCCCGGGCGGGAGCGGCTGCTGAAGCCACCGGTCGTCCACCTCGTGGCCATCGGCGATCCACCAGATGGCTGGTAGAAGGAGGCGGTGCGCATCCTCGTGACCAACGACGACGGGATCGACTCGCTCGGCCTGCACGTCCTCGCCCGCCGGCTCACCGAGGTCGGCGACGTCGTGGTCGTCGCCCCCGACCGGGAGTACTCGGGCTTCGGCGCTGCGCTCGGCACCCTGCACCTCATGCAGCCCGAGGTGCAGCGGGAGCACATCGACGGCGTCCCGGAGGCGTGGTCGGTGAGCGGCCCGCCGGCCCTGTGCGTCTACTTCTCGCGGTTCGGCTGCTTCGGGGACATCGACCTGGTGGTCTCGGGCATCAACCCGGGCGCCAACACCGGCCGGGCGATCTACCACTCGGGCACGGTCGGCGCCGCCATCACGGCCCGCAACGGTGGGCTCAACGGGGTCGCCGTGAGCCAGTCCGTGGTCGGGTTCGGCGTCGAGGGCCAGGGCTGGGACGAGATGATCCAGGACCAGCGATGGGACACGGCAGCCGAGGTCGCCGCCCGGGTCACCGAGTCCCTCATCGACGACCTGCCCGAGCCGCCCCTCGTGGTGAACATCAACGTCCCCAACGTCGGGCTCGAGGAGATCACGGCGTGGCGCCACGCCGAGGTCGGCACGATCCCGCCCCGGTCGATGTCGTCGGCCACCCTCGTGCCCCGCGAGGGGTACGAGGAGACCTTCACCGTGCAGATGGAGTGGGGCGACCCGGTCGAGCTGCCCATCGAGACCGACGGCGGCTCCGTGGAGGCCGGCGAGGTGTCGATCAGCTACCTGAGCCGCATCGTCCACGAGCCCGGCTCGACGATCCCGGCCGTCGACGCCGTGCTGGACGGGCTCACCGGCGGCTGACGCAGCCCACGGGCGTCACCGCAGCGAGGGGTGGGCCCGGGCCAGCAGCGGCACCAGGACCTGGCGGGGCAGAACGTTCGCGATCCCCGCACCGAGCCGGTTGAGCGGGCCCGGGATGCTGACCATGCGACCGTCCTCGAGGGCGTCCACCGCGATCCGGCCCACCTCCTCGACCGGGACCCACATGGCCTCGGGCAGGGGGTTGCCGTCGGCCAGGTCGTCCATGCCGGACGCGTGGGCGAACTCGGTGCGCACCGGGCCCGGGCAGAGCGCGGTGACGGTGACCCCGTGCGGGCCGAGCTCGCCGGCGAGGGAGGTGGTGTAGGTGCGGACGAAGGCCTTGCTCGCCGCGTACCCGGCCTGGCCGGGCAGCGGCTGGTAGGAGGCGGTCGAGGCCACGTTGAGGATCGCGCCCCGTCCCCGCTCGACCATGCCGGGCGCCACGAGCGCGCACAGGTGATCGACCGCCTCGACGTTGGTGCGCAGCATCTGGATCTCGCGGCCGGGGTCGATGTCGACGACGGGCCCGACGGTGGAGAAGCCGGCGTTGTTGACGAGGACCTCTGGCGTCAGCCCCCGCTCGGCCACGGCCTCCACGACGGCGCGGCGCTGCGCCGGCTCGGTCAGGTCGGCCACGACCACCTCGGCCCGGATGCCGTGGCGCTCGGCCAGCTGGCCGGCCAGGGTCTCCAGGCGGTCGAGGCGGCGGGCGACGAGGGTGACCCCGTGGCCCCGGGACGCCAGGACGCGTGCGATCTCGGTGCCGATGCCCGAGGAGGCGCCCGTGACGATGCAGGTGCGGTCCGGTGCGGGGGACGGGATGGGCATGGCCCGAGGCTACGGGTGCGCCGCGGGGATCGGCTCCTCGCCGCGCACGGTGATCCGCCACATCTCGCGGCGCTGGCCGGCGTAGTCGGCGATGGGGTTGTGGAGGGTGCAGCGGTTGTCCCACACCGCGATCGAGCCCGGCTCCCAGCGGAACCGGCACGTGTACGCCGGGTGCTGGGAGACCTCGAAGAGGTGGTCGAGCAGCGCCCGGCTCTCGTCGGGCCACCAGCCCTCGATCGACTCCGTGTAGCCCCAGTTGACGAAGAGCGCCGTGCGCCCGGAGTCGGGGTGCCGTCGCAGGATCGGCTGGGCCCGTCGCAGGTGGGCGTCCTCGCCGTAGCGGATGGCCATGTTCTCCACGAGCTCGTTGTGCGTGGCCTGGGCGCCGTAGGCCTTCTGGGGCGAGTGCACGGCGCGCAGGCCGGCGAGCGTGGCTCGCAGCCCGGGGGACAGGTGCTGGGCGGCGAGGTAGAGGTTGGCCCAGAGGGTGTCGCCACCGTGGTCGGGCACGTCGTGGCCGTAGAGGATCGTGAACGCCGGCGGCTCCGCCTGGAACGACCAGTCCGAGTGCCACGCCCCGCCGAAGACGAGCGGCACCTTCTCGTCGGCCTCCTTCACGACCTTCACCACGTGGGGGTGGGACTCGAGCCCGTCCACGAAGGGGTCGTCGCCGTAGGGGCCCCACCCGGACGCGAACGAGGAGAACGAGTCCAGGTCCAGCTCCTGGTCCCGGAAGAACACGACGAGGTGGTCGACCGACGCCTGGCGCACCTCGGCCAGGGCGTCGTCGCCGAGCCGGGTCACGTCGAGGTGCGTGCCGCCGGGACCGAACACCTCGGCACCGAGGGCGCCGGCGAGCGGGCGCACCTCGATGTGGTCGTAGCTGCGGGCCTCGTTGTTGGCGGCATCGGTGGCGAAGATCATCGGACGCTCCTGGCTCGGGACGGCCCGCCCATTGGAGCGCACCGGCTCACAGGCGGACCAGCAGCTGGGCCAGGACGATCTTGGCCACCATGGCCGCGGGGTACAGGGCGGTGTACCCGAGGGGCACCTGCGGGCTGTGGCCGCTGGAGGTGTCGGCGAAGGCCAGCACGGCCGGCTGGGTCTGCAGGCCGGCGACCGCGCCGGACGCGGCGGGACCCTCGAGGTGGGCGACGCGGCCGACCGTCCACCGCAGCACCAGCATGGCGGTGGCCACCACGGCGATCGATGCGACGACGACCTTCGCGCCCTCCACGGTGAAGGCCGACGCGGCGAAGGCCTCGCCCGAGCGCGTGCCGACGGCCGCGAGGAACACGACCGTGCCGAGGTGCCGCAGGCCGGTGGAGACCTGGCGGCCGATGCTGAAGCTGACGGGCCCGAGCCGTCCCGCGGCACCCAGCGCCAGGCCGGCCAGCAGCGCACCGCCGCCGGCACCGAGGCGCAGGCCGCCCGGGAACGTGATCAGGCCGAACAGCACGCCGGCGACGAGACCGGCGGACAGGGCCACGAAGTCGATGTCGGTCAGCTGCGTCTCGGAGTCACCGAACAGCGCGCTCACCGCGTGCAGCTCGGCGACGGGTGCCACGACGCGGACGCGGTCGCCGGCCTCGAGGACCATGTCGGGGCGGGCGACCATGTCCACGTCGCTGCGCCGCACCCGCGTCGCGGTCGCGCCGAAGCGCCCCGCCAGGTCCAGCTCGCCCAGCCGGCGCCCGATCACGTCCGGGTCGGAGACGGTGATGCGCCGGAAGTCCACGGTCGAGCGGTCGAGCGCCACCGCCCCCTTCTGGACGTGCTCGCCGAGGGCGTCCACCACG
>DMTU01000150.1:4004-5665 GCA_003476595.1 Acidimicrobiaceae bacterium
GCGGGGCCCACGACGGTGACCACGTCCCCCCGGAGGACCACGGTGTCCGGCGTGGCGACCTCGCTGGTGCCGGACCGGATGCAGCGGCCGAAGGAGACGCCGGACGGGAGCAGGCCGAGCGGCATGCGGTCCTGCGTCACGAGGACGGCCCACGCCACGATGTCGTCGTCCGGCTCGGGGCCCGGGCCGGTGCGCAGCGCGGCCGACGCGGCGAGCAGCGCGACGAGCACGCCGGCCGGGTAGGCGATCGCGTAGGTGATCGCCGCGCCGGAGCCGTCGGGTCCCGCCGCGTCCAGCACCGCGCCGAGGGCCGGCGTGTTCGTGGTGGACCCGGCGAACAGGCCGGCGACCTCGAACGACCCGAGGTCGAGGACCGCCCCGGCGCCGGCCGCCACGATCGAGGCGGCGCCGGTGGCGATGGCGACGACGGCCAGGGACCGCAGGCCGTTCCCCCGCAGGCCGGCGACGAACGCGGGGCCGGTGGCCAGCCCGACCGTGTAGGTGAACAGCACCAGCCCGAGCTCCATGACGTCCTCGGACAGCACGAGCTCCGGGTCGAGGCCGGAGGCGGCGAGCCCGGCGAAGAGCACGGCCGCCGGGCCGAGCCCGACGCCGCGGATGCGGAGACGACCGACGGCCGAGCCGATCCCGATCACGAGGAAGAGCAGGAGCACGGGGTGATCGGAGATCAGGTCCACCGACGCCATCCTGTCTGCCCTGGGCAGACTGCGCTGGTGGTCTCGGTGGCGCTCGTGCTCGGTGGTGGCGGCATCGCCGGCGCGGCCTGGCACGGGGCGGTCCTGGCCGCGCTCGACGAGGCCGGCTGGGACGCCCGGCGCGCCGACCTCGTGATCGGCACCTCGGCCGGCTCCAACGTCGCCGCCGTGCTGCGCCTCGGGGTGCCGCCCGCCGACCTGGTGGCCGGCGCGCTCGGTCGCCCGCTGAGCCCCCGGGGCGCGGCGCACGCCGCCCGCGCCGGCGGGCCGATGGACCTGCCGGCACCGAAGCTGGGGTGGGCCCGGCCCGTGGCACCCCGGCTCGCGCTCCGCGCCATCGCCCGTCCGTGGCGGTTCAACCCGCTGCTGGCCATGGCCGGACTGCTGCCCACGGGCCAGGTGCCGACCGCCGTCATCGGCGACCGGATCCGAGCCACGCACGACGATCCCTGGCCCGAGCGCGCCACCTGGATCTGCGCGGTCCGCATGCCGGAGGGGCACCGCACGGTCTTCGGGCGCGACGTCGACGACGCCGATCTCGCCACCGCGGTCGAGGCCTCGTCCGCCATTCCCGGCTACTTCGCCCCGGTCGAGCACGCCGGTGCCACCTACGTCGACGGCGGGGTCCACTCGCCGACCAACGCGGACCTGGCCGCCGGGCTCGGCTTCGACATCGTGGTGATCTCCTCGCCCATGTCGGGCACTCGGTCCGCGCTGCGGACCGGCTGGACCGGTGCCCGGCCGCTCCACCGGGCGACCCTCGCCCGTGAGGTGCGGACCCTGCGTCGCGACGGCACCCGCGTGCTCGTGCTGCAGCCCGGGCCCGAGGTGGTGGCCGCGGTCGGGCCGAGCTCCATGGATCCCGCCCGGCGCCGCCGGGTCGCCGAGGTCGCCCACGCCGACGTGCGTGCCCACCTGGCGAGCCCCCTCGTCGCCGACCGGCTC
>DMTU01000150.1:5916-6071 GCA_003476595.1 Acidimicrobiaceae bacterium
CCCCCTCGTCGCCGACCGGCTCGACCTGCTGCGGTCCTGAGCGCGGTCACCTGCCGGTCGGAACGTCCCACGAAGCGGGCGTGAATGGCCCGGGGGCGTGTGACCTTGGGCCCCGGTGGCATCCGAGGGCCATCCGTATGGTTCAACACATGCCC
>DMTU01000076.1:0-1168 GCA_003476595.1 Acidimicrobiaceae bacterium
GTGAGAACATCGCCGAAACCCAGATCTGCGGCACGCGGCGTAAGATTGTCCCCGCCCACGTAGGCGACTTTGGCGGATAGGCCAAGCGAGTCTGCAACGCCGCGGATGCGGTCGGCTAGCCCAGCGGGATTCAGACCACCGGCGTTCGCGACGATACGCACCCCTCGCTGGAGCGCCAGCGCCAGTGACTGTTCAATCTGAGTGACGAACGTTCGCGCGTAACCCAACGCGGGATCTTTGAGCTGGTCCTTGCCGAGGATCAGCATGGTCAGCTCGGCGAGGTAGTCGCCGGTGAGGACGTCGAGGGTGCGCCCGTCCTCGAGGCTGCCCTCGAGCATCTCGCGCATCGCCGAGATCCGGTCGCCGTAGAAGCCGGAGCAGTTGGCGATGCGGATGGGTGGGCGGATGGGTGGGCGGATGGGCTCGGTCATGAGTCGGCGTGATCCAGCAGCACGAGCACGTCGCCGGCGTCGACCCGCTGACCGGCGGCGACCTTGACCTCGGCGACGGTGGCGGCCGCCGGGGCGGTGATCTTGTGCTCCATCTTCATCGCCTCCACCACCACGAGGAGCTGGCCGTCCTCGACCTCGTCGCCGTCCTCGACGTGCACCGACAGCACCGTGCCGGGCAGCGGCGACACCGGGCCGCCGCCGGCGGCCGCCGCGTCGTGGTCCTGGAAGCGCGGCGCCCGGTGCCAGGTGGTGCGACCGGCCGGCCCCGACACGTGGGTCTCGCTCACGTCGGTGGGGGGCCCGTCGCGCTCGACGGTGAGGTGGCGGCGCACACCCTCCAGCTCGATGCCGACCTCGGTGCGGTCACCGTCGGTACTGACCGTGGACCGGACGTCGGCCCGGCGGCGCGTGTCCTCGGAGAGCGACCCGTCCTCGGTCGGGGTCGGGAACGGGCCGACGAGCACGCGGTACCGGCCACCGCCCCGCGCCTCGAGCTCGACGTCGAGCTCGTCGCCCCGGCCGTCGATCCAGGTGGACCGCTGGCCCTGGGTGCGCAGGTTCCGCCAGCCGGACGGCGCGAAGCCCCAGTGCTGATCATCGGACCGGGCGGCGCGCTCGTCGACGATGGCGGCGGCGAGGAGCTGGGCGACCCGGTCGTCACCGGTGGGACCGGCGGCGTGGGCGACGTCGGGGTGCTCGTCGAGGTAGGCGGTGGG
>DMTU01000076.1:1222-1623 GCA_003476595.1 Acidimicrobiaceae bacterium
GGGTGCGGGCGGCGAGGAAGTCGTCCTCGACCAGGAGCGCGGCCATGGCATCGATGTTCGTGCGCACGCCGGTGACCACCGAGCTGCGCAGCGCCCGGGCCAGCACGGCGGCCGACTCGGACCGTGTGGCGGCATGGGAGACGACCTTGGCGAGCAGCGAGTCGTAGTCGGCGGACACCACGCTGCCGGCCCGGAAGCCGGTGTCGACCCGGACCGCCGCGACACCCGTACTGCCAGTTTCGAGAGGGTCCGCCCCAGCGAGCGTCCCGAGCTGGAAGCGGGTGACGGTGCCGGTGGAGGGGAGCCAGCCGGCGGCCGGGTCCTCGGCGACGACGCGGACCTCGATGGCGTGGCCGTCGACGCGGACGTCGTCCTGGGTGAGGGGCAGGGCCTCTCCGGCG
>DMTU01000076.1:1756-3225 GCA_003476595.1 Acidimicrobiaceae bacterium
CCCGCCTGCAGGTGGAGCACCCGGTCACCGAGGCGGGTGTTGACCTCGAGGAAGCTGATGGTCCCGTCGTGCTCGTCGGTGGGAGGACCGACCATGAACTCGACCGTGCCGGCGCTGCGGTAGCCGATGTGGCGGGCGAGCGCGAGGGCGCCGTCGCACAGCGCGGTGCGGGTCTCGGGCGTGATGCCGGCCGAGGGCGACTCCTCCAGCACCTTCTGGTTGCGGCGCTGGATCGAGCACTCGCGCTCGCCGAGGTGGATCACGTTGCCGTGGGCGTCGCCGACGATCTGGACCTCGACGTGGCGGCCCCGCTCGATGTAGGGCTCCACGAAGACGGTGCCGTCACCGAAGGCGGACTCGGCCTCCCGGGACGCGGCCACCACGGCCTCGGGCAGCTGCTCGGCGGATCGCACGATGCGCATGCCCCGACCGCCGCCGCCGGCGGCCGCCTTCACCAGGGCCGGCATGGGCAGGCCGTCGGGGACGTGGCCGGGCCGGACCTCGACCGCCTCGGTGGTGGGCACGCCGGCCTCGACCGCGGCGCGCTTGGCGGCGATCTTGTCGCCGAGGAGCGAGATCTGCTCCGGCGTCGGGCCGACCCAGATCAGGCCGGCGTCGACGACCATGTGGGCGACGTCGGCCCGCTCGGCCAGGAAGCCGTAGCCGGGATGGACGGCGTCGCAGCCGGTGTCGAGCGCGGCCTGGATGACGGCCTCGGCCCGTAGGTACGACTCGGTCGGCGTGGCGCCACCGAGGGCGACGGCGAGGTCGACCACGTCGACGTGGAGGGCGTCGGCGTCCGACGTCGAGTACACGCCGACGGTGTCGATGCCGAGCCGGTGGGCGGTGCGGGCGATGCGCACCGCGATCTCGCCCCGGTTCGCGATGAGCAGCCGCCGGATCATCACGCCCCCACCCCCGTTCTGGTGTGCGGATTCCCCCGCATGCGCGGGAATGTGTAGGCCAGATCGGTCATCAGTGCCTCCACACGCCGTAGTCGGTGGCCCCGCGCACCTCGGCTGAGTGGGTGGCCGACAGCGCGATGCCGAGCACGGTGCGGGAGTCGGCCGGGTGGATGATGCCGTCGTCCCACAGGCGGCCCGTGGCGTAGAGGGCCGTCGACTGCTCCTCGACGAGGTTCTCCAGTGCGGAGGTCTGGGCGGCCAGCGCCTCCTCGTCGACCTCCTGGCCCCGGCCGGCGGCGGCGTTGCGGGCGATGATGTCCATCACGCCGGCGAGCTGCTTGGGGCCCATCACGGCGATGCGGTGGTTGGGCCAGGAGAACACGAAGCGGGGGTCGTAGGCCCGACCCGACATGCCGTAGTTGCCGGCGCCGTAGGACGCCCCCACCATCAGCACCAGGTGGGGCACCTCGGAGTTCGACACCGCGTTGATGAGCTTGGCGCCGTTCTTGATGATGCCGCCGCGCTCGGCCGCCGAGCCGACCATGAAGCCGGTGATGTTCTGCA
>DMTU01000076.1:3335-3496 GCA_003476595.1 Acidimicrobiaceae bacterium
CATGAAGCCGGTGATGTTCTGCACGAACACCAGCGGCGTGTCGGTGCGGTTGCACAGCTGGATGAACTGGGCGCCCTTGTTGGACTCCTCGGAGAACAGGATCCCGTTGTTGGCCAGCACGCCCACGGGGAAGCCGCAGACCGAGCCCCAGCCGCACACCA
>DMTU01000349.1:0-4205 GCA_003476595.1 Acidimicrobiaceae bacterium
GTGGCCGCAGGCGACCCGGAGCCGGGCCAGTTCGACCCCCACGGGTTCCTGGTCGAGGAGTTTGGCGAGCGCCGATGCTTTCTTGTTGCAACGGGTCTTGTCGGACAGCCACTCGCACAAGTCGTCCCAGTCATCGAAGGCGTCCAGTTCGGCGACCGTGATCTCAGGCTCACCGCCTTCCGGGCCGACGAGGCCGAGGGCGAGTTCATCGATGGGGATGGCGCCGTGGTCGAGGAGGCCTTCGTAGCAGTGGCCGATCTGTTCGACATCGAGCGCCTTGTACGACACCCGCTGGGCGACCTTGGTACGGCCCGACTTCACCTGAACGGTGAGCAGCGAGTCGAGGATGGCGAGGACCGTCCGGTCGTCGATAGCGACGGGGCGGCCGGGGCCCACGGCAGCGTCGGGGGCAGGTCCGAGGTCGACCCCGCCGGCGATGAGGTGGTCGGGGGTGCGTCGTCCTTCGAGGAACGGGAAGCGATCGGGGTCGAAGAGGCTGCCGCCGTAGGCGGGGAGGGTGAGGCGGTCGTGGTTGACGCCGCCGTGGACTGCTCGGAAGGTGGCGAGGAGGCGGTGCCAGGCGGTGGAGCGGCGTTCGAGGGCGTCGAGGCCGTCGCGTGTGGCGGCTTGGCGGAGGTCGTCGCGGAGTGTGAGGACGGAGTACGACTCGGCCCAGAGCGGGTCTTCGGCCGGGAGGAGTCGGCGTTCTTCGGCGAAGAGCAGGAATACGAGGCGCATGAGGACGGTGACGGCCGATTCGTAGACCTCGGTGCCGGCGACGTCGGCGAGGACCTTGCCGTCGCTGGCGACGTGGTCGCGGGAGATGGCAGCGACGAGGAGCTCAACCGACTGGCGGACCGATGCGCCAAGGCCCTTGGTGAGTTCGGCTTCGGCGTCGGCGGCTCGTTCGAAGAGGCGTTCGAGGGTTTCGCCGGTCTTGGGTTCGTCGGATACGGCGAAGAAGCGGCGGGCGCCGAGGAGGGAGACGAGTCCGGACTGGAGGATGGTCTCATCGGCGAGGTCGCTGACCGCCCAGGTGCCGGAGGCGGCGGGAGCGCCCCTCGGGGCCCACACCAGGGTCCAGGTGTCGTCGTCGGTGACCAGCGCAAGGGGCGTGCCTGATTCGCGGCACCATGTCTCGGCCCGTTGGACGGGGCTGGCGGGCCAGGTGTCGCCGCTGGCGGTGATGTCGGTGCGGCGGTCGAGTGGTGTGCCGAGTGGCCAGGTGAAGACGCCGAGGCGAACGCGGTTGGCGTCGTCGGCGTCGAGCAGGACGTGGGCTGGGCGGAGGGTGACGCCGTGCTCGGCGGCGCGGACGGTTGCGGTGGCGGGGATGCGTTGGCCGTCGGCGAGGAGGTCGTCCCAGTCGAGGGTTGTGCCGAGGAGCCAGCGGCGTAGGTCGGAGCGTGTGGTCGGGTCGTCGGCTTCGGCGAGGTCGGCGACGCGGGCTCGAAGTTCGGTTCGCAGGTCGCGGTCCATCTGCTCGAAGCCGTGGGGGAAGACGGCGTTGAGCTCGGAGGGGGTGAGGAAGGCTCCGTCGGGGTCGACGAGGGTGAGCCAGTCCTGGATGGCTGCCTTGGGGTTGGCCTTCGGGCGGCGGGTCGGGTCGGTGGCCATCAGCGGTCGCCTGCCGGGACGAGGATGGTGACGGCGGCGGGGAAGATGTGGGTTTCGGGGTCGGTGAAGCGGCGGTGCACGGCGGCGACTTCTCGTTCGATCTCGTCGGGGATCTCGTCGAGGCGACGGCGGAGGGCTTCTAGATCGCGCTGTGACTGCTCCCGCTCGGGTTCGGTGAACAGGCTGAGCTGTTCGGCGCGCTCGTCGGTGAGGGCGTCGAGGTCTGCAGTGATCTGACGGCGGAGGTTCGTGAGGACGGCTCGGACGGCGTCGGCTTCGGCGTCGGCCCGTTCGGCGAGCTCGCGTTGCTTGGATTCCTGCACGGCTTCGCTGCGCCGCTCGAGTGCTCGGGAAAGGCCAGGTTCGACGACGTCGTCCCACCACTTGACGAGGGGGTCGAGTGCACTGGTGTCGGTGGGCGGGGGTCCAGCGGTGTCGATCAGGGTGTCGAGGTCGCGGAGGGTGTCGATTCGGGCGAAGCGGCCGCTGCGGAGCCGGCCGCCGGCGACGACGAGCTCCTCGTGGAGGCGGTGGCCGTCGGCGCCGGTGATGACGAGGCGGGCGTGGCAGACGACGCCGACGTCGCCCGGCTCGAGAACATCGGCCAACGGTGGGACGGTGCGAGCGGTGACGCGGGAGAGGCTGCCAGCCCCGGTTGACCAGACCTCGGCACGGAGCAGGCGGAGAGATTGGGTGACGAGGCGGTGGCCGAGGTGGCAGAAGGCGATGTCGTCACGGCCGGCGGCGAGGTCGGTGTCGAAGGTGAAGGGCAGCTCGTCGCCGGAGAGTCTGTCGACCATGCCTTCGGATGTGCGCTGCCAGGACCCGGCGAGGGCGGGGAGGCGGAACTCCCCGGGCTCATCGGTCTCGATGAGACGGGGCTGATGGGCGACCTCGAGGGCGGTGTCGACCACTCGGTGGACTCGCTCGGGGGTGAGGCCGAGTTCGTCGATGGACTCCTGGAGCCGTTCGTGGCAGCGGGCCAGTCCTTCGCGGAGCTTGCGTTCGACCTGGAGGACCTTGGTGCCGGGCTTGGAGCGGGCGCGGTCGATGGCGTCGTCATCAATCGAGGAGCGCCGGCCGAGCATGGCGTCGCCGACCTGGTCGGCGAGGACGGAGCCGACCGAACCGAGGTCGTCTCGGATCTGTTCGACCTTGTGGGCGACGAGCGAGAGGAAGCCAAGTTCGGTGGCGAATCCGGAGCGGTCGTCTTCCCACCCCTCGGGGACGAAGTGGCGGATCTCGACGTGCGGGTGTGGTTGTCCGTGGCGGTCGACCCGGCCGTTGCGCTGTTCCAGACGACTGGGGTTCCACGGGATCTCCCAGTGGAGCATGCGCCAGCAGTGGCGTTGGAGGCTGATGCCTTCGGAGGCGGCGTCGGTGGCGACGAGGATGCGGACCGGCGAGCGGGACGGATGGGCTTGGAACTCGGCCTTGGTGCGTTCGCGAGTGTCGGTGTCCATGCCGCCGTAGAGGGTGGCGATGCGCTCGCCGCCATCACCACCGAAACCGTTCGTGAGGAGCAGGTCGACGAGCCACTTCTGGGTGTCGCGGTACTCGGTGAAGATGATGACCCGCTCGTCACTCCAGCCATCCTTGCCAGTGCGGCAGGTCACGGTGAGCCAGTCGAGCAACGCGGTGGCGCGGGCGTCCGGGCGGTGGCGGCGTTCTTCGACCCAGCCGGCCAGCTCATCGAGGATGGTGCGTTCCTCGTCGGTGAGCGGGACCTGGCCCCGCGACGCGGTGGCGAGGGCTTCGGCAGTGGCCTCGCCGGCTTCGTCATCGCCAGCGTCGTCGTCGCTGCGCTCCCATGCCAGGCGCATCTGGTTCTCAGTGGCCTCGCTGCCCCGGTCGTGCTTCTCCATCGTCTGGCGGTGTTGGGCCAGGGTGTTGGCGAACGCTGCCGGGGAGCTGAGGAGCCGCTTCTTCAGGAGAAGCGTGACGAAGTCGGCTGCGGAGCGCTTCGATCCCTTGTTGTGGTGCGAGCGCCGGGACTCGGCGTAGCGCTCGAGGAGGTCGTGGGCCCGGTGTTCGTCATCGGGGTAGTCGACCGGCATGGCGACGACCTTGCGCTCGGCGAAGCGGATGCTGCCATCAGCATTGCGTGGCAGCTCCTCTCGCAGCTCGCGCTTGAGTCGACGGACGAGCACTCGGCTCAGCTGCTCGGGGTTGGGGTCGACGCCTCGGGCGAAGCGCTGGGGATCGAGCAGCTCGAGGAGAGCAGTGAAGCTCTCCTTGTAGCCGTTGTGGGGAGTGGCGGAGAGGAAGAGGCGGTGCTCGCAGTGGGGGGCGATCCGCTGGATGGCCTTGGTGCGCAGCGAGTCCAACGCGTACTTGCCCCGACCCGACGGGGCCGATGCGTGGACCTCGTCGACGATGAGGAGATCGATGGTGCGGGGCGTGCGGCGGTGGTCGACACCGGAGAGCACCTCATCCAACAGTGACTGGGCCCGGCGGTCCTTGAGCCAGTCGACCGAGACGATGAGACGCGGGAACGAGGTGAAGGCGTTGGCGCCGACGCCGCGCTCGCGACGTAGCTGTCGCCGAGCCCGAGGGACTCGGCCTCTGCGAGAGCGTCCGGGTTGGCG
>DMTU01000349.1:4268-9287 GCA_003476595.1 Acidimicrobiaceae bacterium
ACTTGTCGCGCATCTCCTCCTGCCACATGACCTGGAGGCCGGCGGGGGCGACGATGAGCACGGTCCGGGCCCGGTGGCGAAGGATCAGCTCCTGGACGACGAGGCCGGCCTCAATGGTCTTGCCGAGGCCGACGTCGTCGGCGATGAGCAGGTTCGCCCGAGGCATGCCGAGCGCCCGGACGACCGGGTCGAGCTGGTAGTCCTCGATCGTGATGCCCGACCGGAAGGGGGCTTGGAGGGCTTTCGAGTCAGCGGTAGCAACGGCGCCCCACCGGACCGCATCGAGGAACGCGTCGAGCCGCTCAGGCGGGTCGAGGTCATCGACGTCGGGCTTCGGGAGCTCTTGGTGCGGGATGACCCGTGTACCCGGCTCGATCTCCCAGATGACCGTCAGCTCGTCGCCGAACCCATCATCCTCGAGAGACGACATTCGCACGAGATGCTGGGGCCGGGTGCCGGACAGCGCGTCCTCGGGGAGCGACGACGGCGTGACCTCGTTGACCGCCCAGATGCGATCACGGCACCGGACGACCTGCCCCAGCTCGGGAGTGACGATGTCGACCTCTTCGTGTACTCCGATTGCCAATTGATCCCCACGCATCTCCGCCGGATGGACGGTTGGATCGTACGGCGGTGACGTGACCGGTGCTGGGCTGTCGTCGCTCGTCGCCTTGGCTGCGGTGCTGTGACCGTATGCTCAACCCGTGCCCCTGCCGAGTCTCGATCCATCAGGGATGACCTTCTACGCAATCGAAGACGGCAACGACATCGTTGAGCTCTACCTCGACTACTCAGATCCGCAGACCGGCAAGAACGCTGAATCACGATCCTGGTGGCACCCAGAGGTCAGGCCCCTCGGCGGGCCGACGTGGCGACCGCTGACGGATCGGTCAGAGGCTCTGCAACTCGCGGTCGAGCGTCTGGGACAAGCCGGAGGCGAAGACACCATCAGGTCCCTCGAAGTCCGGGTCCAGAAGCAGCTCGCTTGAACCCCTGGCTCCGCTTGGCGATGGACAGCGCGACCTGAGCAGCCAAGCGGCGTGAGCCTGCGAGACTTGCTCAGTGCTCGTGGTCCGGGGAACGAAGAAGCTGCGCGACCGGCTGAAGAAGGCGCCGGCGGCCGGGTCGGACGACGCGTCCACGACGCAGCTCGGCGACTGGTTCGCCACGGCATTGTTCTGGCGGCCGCAGGTGGCGTTGTTCGTCAATCAGCAGACGTTCATCCCGGTGCTCGTCGAGCTGGTTCCCGCGGCAACGTTGCTCGACCGGGCCCCGGAGGCGATCGAGACGGTGCTGCGCCGCCACGGTCTCGAGCAGGAGTCCCTCACCGCCGAGCGGGGTGCGATGGCCGACGTGCGGTTGGCGCCGACGAACGACCGTCGGGTGGTCGGGGTGATGAACGAGTTGTCGTTCCAGGCCGAGGTCCGGCGCGAGCACGGCGTCACCGATCTCGTCGAGCTGTCGCTCGATCTCGCACAGGTCATCCTCGGACCGTTGCACAACCGGGGCGACTCGCCGGATCGGGCGTTGGCGGCGCTCGTCGGGTCAGCCGGCCCGCTGGCCGAGGTGATTCCACTGCGACCCGATGTCGCCATTCCGGCTCCGACACGAGCCGCTCCGACCTCCGGCTTTGGCGGCGTGTTCCAATTGAAGGTGACGCTGCGGGGGACGAAGCCGCCCGTGTGGCGCCGGGTGTTGATCGACGGGTCGAGCACGCTCGACCAGGTCCACTCTGTGATCCAGGCGGCGTTCGGCTGGTGGGACTACCACCTGCATGAGTTCGAGATCGGCGGAACTCGCTATGGCGCGCCCGACCCCGACGGTGACGACTGGGGCATCTCGATCATCGATGAGTCGGGCGTTCGGCTGGATTCGGTGGCGGAGGCGGGTTCGAGGATCTCCTACACCTACGACTTCGGCGACAACTGGCGCCACGACGTCGTGGTCGAGAAGGTTCTGCCCGCCGACGCGACGATGACGATGACGTTGCCGGCGTGCGTCGACGGTCGGCGAGCGTGCCCGCCCGAGGACTGCGGCGGTACCGGTGGCTTCGCTCGCCTACTCGAGGTTCTGGCCGACCCTCGCCACCCGGAGCACGGGGAGCGCCGGGAGTGGATCGGGCGGCCGTTTGACCCGGCGGCCTTCGATCCGAGCGGGTTTGAGGAGAACCTCCGCCTCGCCGAACTCGCTGCGCTCGGCGTCGACCCGTTGTAGGTCAGTCGCGCCGGCCCGGCGCGGGCCGAGCCGGTCTCGCGTCGAGTGTGTCGCCGGTTGGGCTGGCGAGGGCACGTTCGAGGTCGGTGAACAGGTCGAGGACGTCGGTGGCTTCGAAGACCCGGTAGCGCTTGCGTCCGACGTTGCGTTGGCGGAGGATGCCGGCCTCGGCGAGGGCGTTGACGGCGTCGGTGGTTCTAGCCTTCGAGCGGCCGATCAGCTCGCTGGCCGATTCGACCGCGATGATCGGTGCTCCCGGTAGGACACTGAGGAGTCGATCGGTGCCGGAGTCGGCTCGGACGCGACCGACGCGATCTCGCCACGTTGCGGTGAGGTCGTCGATGCGAGTGGCGTAGTGCTCGGCGTCGATGCATGCCCGGTGGGTGGCGGTGGCGAACAGGCGGAGCCATTCGGCGGCCGCGCTCGAGCGTTCGGGGCTGTCGAACTCGTCGAGGTGTCGGTAGGTCATAAGGCCGTCGACGTAGGTCGACGCCCAGGTGGCCAGGACGAGACTGATCGGGGGAACGAATGCCGGGGCGAGTCCTCGGCGGCGGAGGACAACGTGCACCAGCGCCCGGCCGGTGCGACCGTTGCCGTCGGCGAACGGGTGGATAGTCTCGAACTGGGCGTGGGCGATGGCGGCCTGGGCGAGGGGCGAGTGGATGTCGTCGTTGACGTAGGCGACGAGGTCGTCGAGGAGCCCGGGGACCTGGTCGGGTGGCGGCGGGACGAAGCTGGCGCTGCAGGGGTTGTAGGAGCTGCCACCGATCCAGTTCTGGGCCTGTCGGACCACACCGCCGAGCTGCGGCGTCGGTGAGCGGTCCATGAGGGTGCGGTGGATGCCGAGGAGATCATCGACGGTGAAGCGGTCGTTGGCGGTGGCCACTTCGACGGCAGCTTCCATCGCAGCGATGTTGCCGAGGACTTCGACGGCGACCCGATCCGCAGCGTCGTCTCCGCGGGCCAGTGCAACCTCGGCCTGGACGAGTCGTCGAGTCGCGGCGACGAGGCCCTCGATCATCGACGAGCCGACCGATTCGGCTCGAAGCAGGAATCGGGCCAGACCTTCGAGGCTGACGTGGCTCGTCCCGGCCCGGTTCAGTCCGGCGACCGCGTTCTCTGCGTCAGCGAGGTCGGCGGCGACGTCGGCGGGCATGAGAAGGTCCCAACCAGCGAGCGGGTCTGGGAGGTAGGCGTCGTAGTTGCACCCCTGCCGGTCGCGCCGGCCCATGCCCTCGAACTGCGCTGTCCATCGCTGTCGAATGTGTGAGGCCATGACACACCTAAGTATCGGTTAGTGCATAAGTGTAACTCAGGACCGGCTCAATCCAAGTTCGCCTCAGCTCGGCCGCCGTGGCTGCGGTGCGCCTCGCCAACGCCATAGCGCAACAGCTACAGCCCGATCCCCAGGTCGGGGCCCGGTCGGTTGACGGCTTCGCGGGCGAAGGCGTCGAGGCGCTGGCGCGTTCGCTCGATGTCCTGCTCGCTGCGCAGCGCGTCCCGGTGGCCGATGGCCTCCCCCAGGAGGGCACGTGAGGGGCCGGCGTCTTCGACGGCGAGATCGTACCGCTCCTGTGCCTGTTCGAGGGACTGGCGGGCGTCGGCGAGCTGGTCTCGGAGGCGGAGCCGGCCGATCGGGCCGGCGTCGGCACGCTGGCGCTCGAGTCGGTAGAGCCCGCTTCGGGCGTCGGCGAGGTCGGCCTGTGCGGCGTCGACGACTTGCTTGTAGGGGCGGGCGGCGACCATGGCCCGGGTGACGGCGAGTTCGGCAGCTCCGAGGGGGTCGGTCGGTTCGGGCTGGATCTCGCGTCCTTGGGCTTCGAGGTCGCGGCGTACGGCGATGGCGGGAACATCCGCCGAATCAGTGACGAGGGCGTACTCGAGGATGTCGCGAGCGGTAGCCAGGTCGGGCTCGTCGGTGACGACGGCGAGGTGGTTGGCGGTGCGTCCGCGGGTGGCGCCGACGTAGAGGGCGCGGTGGCTGGTGCCGGGGGTGATGAGGGTGTAGCTGACGTCGACGGTGTCGCCTTGGTGGCCGTGGGCGGTGGCGGCGTAGCCGAGCCGTAGGTGCTGTTGGGCGTAGTCGGCGGGGATGGTGACGGTGCCCTGTCCTCGTTCCCGGGACAGGGTGAACGTCCCGTCGGCATCGACGGTCTCGACGCGCCAGAGCTCTCGGTTGCGGACGGGTTCGCCGTGCTCGGTGCGCAGGGTGCGGTCGTTGCGGCGGGTGACGACGACGTCTCCGGGCCCGGCGGTCTCCCCACCGGCGATCGGGACTGCAGCTCGTTCGTCGAGGTCACCGAGGTCGCGGCGGGTGTCCTGGATGGCTCGGTTGAGCGCGTCGACGTGGGCGTTGGTCTCAGCGGTGACGGCGACGGACTTGCCGGCGGCGTCGAGATGGGCCCAGGCGTCGGCGATCCGGTCGAGGTGGCCCTCGTAGTCGTCGGGGTGGACGCGGTGGTGGTCGAAGTAGGCGTCGAGCGCCCAGACTCTTCCGACTCGGAGACCGAGGGTGGCGTCGGCTTCCCATCGGTGGGTGAAGCGGTGGATGTGTTGGAGGTGGTGCGTGCGTCCGGCCCGGCAGAGCTCGTCGAACATGCCGCCTCGGCCGACGGCCTGGAGCTGGCGGGGGTCGCCGATGAGGACCAGTCGCCATTGCTGGGACCGGGCCAAGTTCACGAGCCGGTCGAGGGTGTTGGTGCCAACCATTCCGCTCTCGTCAACCACGACCGTGGTGCCGGCCGGCAGGCGGTGGGCCGGGTGGGGACCGTCGGGGCGGTCCCATTCGTAGAGCAGCTTGGCGAT
>DMTU01000349.1:9496-12434 GCA_003476595.1 Acidimicrobiaceae bacterium
TAGACGGTGCGCCGCTGGCGGTGGAGATCGAGACCCGCGGCGGCGAGGGTGGTGGTCTTGCCGGCTCCAGCGGGGCCGACCACGAGCACGACCCGTTCGCTGCCGGCGACGGCACGGGCGACGTCGGCCTGCAGCGGATCGAGCCCGGTCACGTCGACCGTCGCCGACGGGCTCGCGGGATGGTCTTGGGCGTCGAGGACGTAGGTGAGGATGCGTTCCTCCTGGGCCAGGACCCGGTCGTGGGTCAGGTGCTTGACCATCGGGTCCATCCACACCGACCGGCCATCGGCCCGGGTCGGTCCGACGATGTCGGGGTCGAGATCTCGGTGGAGGTCCTGGACCTTGTCGGTGGCGTGCTCGACGGCCCGGGCCCAGTCGGTGCCGTTCCACTCCGGGCCGGGTGGAGTGTGGTCGCAGATGGCGGCGAGGAGGTCGGCGCGCCGCCAGGTGGATGACTTGGCGGTGACGGTGTCGAGGATGTCGTCGACGGTGGGCTGGGTTCGCTCAGGCTGAGGTCGGCCGGTGATGGTCCGGGCGAGGCGGTCGCCGTCCCAGCCCAGCGCTTGGGCTTCGTCGATCCACCGTGTCTGTGCTTCGGCGACCGGCAGCCCGGACTTCGCCCGTCGGGAGTCGACCGCGGCTTCTCGTTCGATGGCGGCGGCTTCCCGGCGGGTGGGGTCGCGGCCTTCGCGTTCGAGGAACGCCTCGGTCAGCACCTCGCGCAGGGCTTCGACTTGGGCGGCGCGCTTGGAGAACACCTCGAGCAGCTCGTCGGGGACGCCGTCGATCTCGGCCTGGCCCTTCACGACCGGTCCCCACACGACGCCGTAGCGGTGGGTGAGCTCGGCCCGCAGGACCGACTGGTAGAGCCGGCCGACGGCCTGCTGGGTCTTCTTCGCGTAGTGGCCGTCGAGCGCCATCCACCGCCCGTCCGGGGCGATGACCTTGGAAGAGATGACGGCGTGGGTGTGGAGCTGCGGGTCGTCCTCGCGTGACGTCGACTGCTGGAACAGGGCCATGGTGAACCCGGCGGCGTCGGGGAACTGTCGCCGACCGCTGTGCCACACCCGGGTCGTGCAGCCGTAGGTCTCGAGATGGGTGAGCGCGGCCTGGACGGCGAGGTTGTGGGCGTCGAGCACGCCCTCGTCGCCGGTCAGGCCCCACCACAGGCTCACGGACTTCGGAGCGGAGAAGGTGGCGTCGTAGCCGGCGACGGCACGGATGAGCTTGCCGTGCTTGGTGACCTTGTCCCGGAACGGATCCCCGAGACGGGTACCGGTGGTCGGGTCGAGCCCGGACAGCAGATCCTTGAGCTGCTGCTGGCTGACCGGCCCGGACAGGCGGAGGCCGTCGGCCTGCCGGCCTGCCCAGAGGCCGGGGACTTCGTGGCTGTTCTCCGGGTCGAGGTAGCCCGCGTAGCCGGCGTAGTAGCGGGCGGCCTCGCCGGCGCCGGAGGCGTAGATCGTCCTCACGCGCAGCACGGGACACCTCCCGCTGGAGGTCCCGGTGGGCATCCCGGCCGCCGGCCAGGCACCTGTCTGTCGTGTTGATGGGTTCGGGGGTTCATCGTTCGGGTTCCTGTGGGGAATCAGGCTTGGTCGAGGAGGGTGAGCTGGGTGGGTTCGACGTTGGGGTCGTCGGTGGGGGTGCTCGGTGTTCGTCGGGTTGGCCTGTATGTGGTGAGGGTGTCGGGGTCGAGGTGGAGGCGGTAGCGGGTGGGGAGGTAGGTGCCGTCGGGGCGGCGGCGGTGGTCGGGTTCGGTTACCCCGGCGCGGGTGAGGACGGTGAGGGCTCGGTGGGTGGTGTTCTTCGAGGCGCCGAGTTCGGCAGCGAGCTCACGGACGCCGATCTCGACCACCCGGCCGTCAGGCGCGGGGTGGGAGCGAGCGACCAGACACTCGAGAGCGACCCAAGCGGAGGCGGTCAGGGCGCGACGAAGCGGGGCCGCTGCCCGTCCGATGAGGACTGGCGTCGACCCCGCTGGCCGCACTGCCATCAGGCGGCGGGTGGGTGGAGGAGCTGGCGCTCGACGTAGGCGACGAGTTCGTCGCGGGGTATGCGCTTCTCATTGCCGACCCAGATGAACGGCAGACCGGAGCGCCCACCGCTGCGCTCGTACTCGACGGTGAGCTCGTAGGCCTTCGACCGGCCGATCTGGAGGACCTTGGCGGCCTGTTCGACCGTCAGAAGGGGCGGAAGATCATCGAACATGCGACACTGCTCCTCGCTATACAACACTGATCCTTGCATTACTCGCGCAATGTGATAGCGTTGTCAAGGACATCCGAGAAGATTTGGAGATCGCGGTGCCCCGCAGTCCTCGACGAGCAAAGACGGACACACCCGACGCCGGCGACGACGGCCGCCTCGACGTGAACGCCATCGTCTCGTTCAACGTGAAAGCCATCCGAGAACGGCGGGGCCTGACCCAGACCCAGGTCGCCGAGCGCCTTGCCCAACTCACCGGCAACCTGCTGCCCCAGGCATCGATCTCAGCCATGGAACGAGGCTTCGACGGCGACCGGCGCCGACGCTTCGACGCCCACGAGCTGTACCTGCTCTCCCACGTGTTCGGTGTGCCGATCGCCTACTTCTTCCTCCCGCCACCCGGCTTCGACGGTGAGCTGGCCGACACGCATCGGTCGACCAGCGACGTGTACGTGTCGTTGCTCGGCCAGGACTGGCAGCTCGACGATCTCGACGACCGGCTCCGCGAGCTGAAGCTCACTAGCCCCGACGAGATCACCGATCTCCAAGCCGCTCTGTACGTCGACGGCGAACACCCGCACAATTGGCACCAGCACTTCCGGACCTGGCGACGTCGACGCCTCTCGGCGCTGGCCGTCGACAGGTCCGACAAGCTCGACGAGGTCGCCGAGTTCCTCGTCGAGATCGGCACCAAGATCCGTGAACTCGGCCCCAAGGGCTACTTCCTCTC
>DMTU01000349.1:12644-13260 GCA_003476595.1 Acidimicrobiaceae bacterium
GACCCCGATCCGGTGACCGGCAAGCGCCGCACCAAGTGGCACTCCGGGTACCGGACCAAGCGGGAGGCCGAGCGGCGAGGATCGACCTGCTGTCGAAGGTCGACCGGGGCGCCTACGTCGAGCCGACCCAGGAGACGGTGGCCGAGTTCCTCGAGGAGTGGCTGGTCACCATCCGGCCGACCCTCAAGGCCACGACCTGGAACGGGTATCGGTCGAAGGTCCGCAACCACGTCATCCCCTACATCGGCGGGATGCGGCTCACCCGTATCGACGGCGGCACGCTCAACCGGCTCTACACCCAGCTGCTCGAGAGCGGCCGGCGGAAGTCGTCGCGCAAGGGGAAGGGCTACTCGCCCGCCGTCGCCGCCCGGGCCCAGCAGCTGCGAGCCGACGGGCTCTCGCTCCAGGCCACCGCCGAGCAGCTCCGGGCCGAGTTCGAAGAGGCCAGCCACATCACCAAGGACACGCTCGCGTCCCTCCTTCGGCGACAGGCCGCCTACCGGGCCGACCCGTCGACGTCCACCGACGACTCCCGCTCGCTCGACCCGAGCACGGTCAAGGCCGTCCACGTCACGCTCCACAAGGCGTTCGCCGCCGCGGTGAAGTGGGAGCGGCT
>DMTU01000349.1:13360-13902 GCA_003476595.1 Acidimicrobiaceae bacterium
CCGGTCGAGGCCGACAAGATGCCCACCTGGACCGCCGAGCAGCTCCGCACGTTCCTCGACTTCACCGCGTCGATCGAGGACCGGAACCACGCCCTCTGGGTCCTGCTCGCCACGACCGGGATGCGCCGGGGCGAGGCGCTCGGCCTTCGCTGGCAGGACATCGACCTCGACGCCGGCCGGCTCCGGGTGGTGCAGACGGTCCTGTCGATCAACGGCAAGATCTCCGTGAGCGAACCCAAGACGGCCCGGGGCCGGCGCCCGATCTCACTGGACCCGTCGACGGTGGCCGCGCTGCGGGAGCACCGCCGGCGGATGCTCGAGGAGCGGATGGTCGTCGCCGCAGACCATGCTGACGAGGGTCTCGTGTTCCACCGGCCGGACGGCTCCGCGCTCCGACCGGAGACGGTGAGCACGACGTTCCTCCGGCGGCAGCGGACGCTCGACCTTCCGAGGATCACGCTGAAGGGGCTCCGTCACACCTGGGCGACGCTTGCGCTCGAGCAGGGAATCCATCCGAAGGTCGTCCAGGAGCGCCTCGGTCA
>DMTU01000232.1 GCA_003476595.1 Acidimicrobiaceae bacterium
GCGGCCGATGTAGCGGTTCTTGACCAGGCCGGCGCCGACGGGGATGCCCGACTGGCGCGCGAAGCCCTCGGCGGCGGGCAGGCCGGACTCGGGCACGCCCATGACCATGTCGGCCTCGACCGGTGCCTGCTGGGCGAGCTGCTCGCCCATGCGGACCCGGGCGGAGTGCACGTTCTTGCCGTAGAGCGTGGAGTCGGGCCGGGCGAAGTAGACGAACTCGAACAGGCACAGGCTCGGGTTGACCTCGGCCTCGGGGAACGCCCGCACCGAGCGGTAGCCGGTGGCGTCGATGACGATCATCTCGCCGGGTTCGATCTCCCGCACGAAGCTGGCGCCGACCAGGTCGAGGGCCGGCGTCTCCGAGGCCAGCACCCAGCCGGACTCGAGCCGGCCGAGGCACAGCGGTCGGAAGCCGTTGGGGTCTCGGACACCGACCACGTGGCCCTCGTCCATGCACACGATGGAGAAGGCGCCGCGGAGCTTGGGCATGACCTCGAGCATCGCCGCCTCGAGGTGGCGGTCGTCGCTGCGGTGGCGCTCGCTGCGCTCGATGGCGCGGGCGAGCATCTCCACGACGAGGTCGCTGTCGGAGGTGACGGCGCCCGAGCCGGGCAGCATGCCGAGGTCCTCGGCGAGCTCGGCGGTGTTCACGAGGTTGCCGTTGTGGCCGAGGGCGATCTGGTGACCGGCGGCCTCGCGGGTGACGGGCTGGGCGTTCTGCCACGTGCTGGCGCCGGTGGTGCTGTAGCGGTCGTGGCCGATGGCGAGGTGGCCGGGCAGGCCGTTGAGCACACGGTCGGTGAACACCGACGAGACCAGCCCGTTGTCCTTGACGGTGATGATCTCGGTGCCGTCGGACACCGACATGCCGGCAGCTTCCTGGCCGCGGTGCTGCAGGGCGAACATGCCCAGGTAGGTCAGGTGGGCGACGGACTGGCCGGGCGCGTAGATGCCGAAGACCCCGCAGGCCTCCTTCAGCTCGTCGTCGCCTGCACCGGTCTCGGCGGCGTCGCGATGGGGGGCATGATCGGAAGGATCGGTCATGGGTCGGCGACACCTCCGGCGTCGGGCCCGAGGCTACCGGTCACGTGCCCCCCACCGACCAACCCAGCGACGGACGTCAGACCTGGTCCCGGTCCGCGGCGAGCCGCGCCGCGACGGCATCGGCGATCTGGGCCAGCTGCTGGTCGTCGAGGACCTGCTCGGCCGCCTTCACCGCGATCCGTCGGCGCAGCGCCTTGAGCTCGTCGCGCAGGGCGTCGACCACCTGGTCCGACACGGCGCCGGCGGCCCGGATCTCGTCGCGCAGCATCGCCACGGTGTCGTCGTCGATGCCCCCGCCGCCCTCGGCCGGGGCCGGTTCGGGCTCGGCTCGGGTCGTGGCCGCCGCGACGCTGGCGGCGGTGGCCTCGGTGGCGGCGTCGATGCGGGCGGTGACGGTCTGGCGGACGGTGTCGAGCTCGGAGGCGACGAAGTCGCGGAGCGCGGCGACCTGGTCGGCGATCGCCTCGACGCCGGCGCCATCGCCGGATGCCGGCAGCTCACCGAGCGAGCCCCGCAGCCCGTCCACCTCGGACCGGAGCGCCTCCAGCGAGGCCGACAGGGCGTCGGAGGGCTCGACGACGAGGCCGTCGGCCAGCTCGGCGCGCAGGACCGCGAGCTCCTCGGTGAGGGCGGACAGCTGCGGGTCGGGCTCGTCCGAGCCCGTGGCGGGGGCGGCCCCGTCGAGCTGGGCGCGCACGGCGCGCACCTCCTCCCACAGGGCGCCCACGACCTCGCCCGAGGCGACGTCGGCGAGGTTGTCCTGCACCTGCTCGATCAGCGTCTGGTG
The DNA here is from genome assembly GCA_003476595.1 of Acidimicrobiaceae bacterium. Lineage (GTDB taxonomy): Bacteria > Actinomycetota > Acidimicrobiia > Acidimicrobiales > Salinilacustritrichaceae > Salinilacustrithrix. Next base: position 1,832 of record DMTU01000232.1, read on the forward strand.
CCCGTCGCCGACGAGGCGGAGCTGCAGGGACTCGAACCGCCCCAGGAGGGCGGTGACGTCGGCGCGCAGCTCGCGCAGCTCGTCGAGGACCCGCTCGGTGGCGGCATCGCCACCGGGGCGCGGGTGGTCCTGGTCGTCGCTCATGGTGCCTCCGTCATCGGGCTGCTTGCGGTTGCCATCCTGCCCCATCCCCGCCCGGCGGTCGGCCATTCGGGGGCGCGCTGGATACCCTCCCGGCATGCCGTCCCTCGCCGACGCCGGGCCTGACACCGCGCTCGGGCGCCGCCCGTGGATCGCCAAGCTCGCCAAGTACTCCGCCGCGTCCCTCGCCGGCGTCGTCAGCAGCACCAGCACGCTGTTCCTGATGCTCGAGGTGTTCGACGTCGCACCGGTGCCGGCGAACATCACCGCGGTCACCGTCGGGGCGGTCCCCAACTACCTCATCAACCGGGCGTGGACGTTCAACAAGCGCGGGGCGCACTCGTTCACCCGGGAGGTCCTCCCGTTCTGGGGCATGGCCATCCTCGGCCTCATCATCTCCACGTTCGCGGTGGCCTGGGCGGCCGGGCGCTACGACGAGAACACCCTGATCCTGATGATCGCCAACGTGGGCTCCTTCGGCCTGCTGTGGGTCGGGCGGTTCTTCATCCTCGACCGGCTCCTCTTCAAGCCCCTCGCCGACATCCTCGAGGAGCACGAGGACGCCGAGGGCCACTTCCACCTCCACACCGAGGCGGCGGAGGAGCCCAGCCGCTGACCACCGGGGCGGTTCAGCCCTGGGTGGTGCCGGCGCCGAGGGCCGTGGGCAGGCGGTCCCGCCAGGCCCCGTGGGCCTCGGCGACGGACACGTCGACCAGGTCGCCGATCACCAGGCGGTCGCCACCGGCCTCGCCGACCACCTGCGCCGCCACCCCGGCGGACGCGGCGTCGGCGAGCAGCGCGTCGAGCGAGCCGGGATCCACGGCGGCGAGCACGGCGGCCGGGGTCTCGGCGAAGAGCGCCACGTGTCCGCCGGGCGCGGGCAGCTCCACCCGGGCGCCGACCTGGGTGGCCACCGTCATCTCGGCCACGGCCGGGCCCAGCCCGCCGGCGAGGTCGTGCACCGACCGCAGCCGGTCACCGGCGACGGCGTCGCGCACGAACGCGGCGGTGGCCCGCACCCCGTCGAGATCGACCTGGGGCGGCATGCCCTCGCGGTGCCCCTGCGACCAGGCCCACGCGCTGCCCGACAGGGTCGTGGCCGGTGCGCCGAGCACGACGAGCGTGGTGCCCTCGACCAGGCCCATGCCGGGCGGGCGGCGCTCGAGCGAGGCGATGAGGCCGACCGTGCCGATGACCGGTGACGGATCGATGTTGACCCCGTTGGACTCGTTGTAGAGCGAGACGTTGCCGCCGATGACCGGCACCGACAGCGCCCGGCACGCCTCGGCCATCCCGTCGATGGCCTCGGACAGCTGCCACATGACCTCGGGGTGCTCGGGGTTGCCGAAGTTCAGGCAGTTCACGAGCGCGAGCGGCTCGGCGCCGACGCAGGCCAGGTTCATCACCGACTCGGCGACGACGGCGGCCATCCCGGTACGGGGGTCGAGCCGGCACCAGCGGTGGTTGCCGTCGGTGGTGAGCCCGAGGCCCCGGCCGGTCGGCTCACCGGTGCGGGGGTCCTTGAGCCGCAGGACGGTGGCGTCGTCGCCGGGGCCGACGACGGTGTTGAGGAAGAGCTGGTGGTCGTACTGGGACCAGACCCACGACGTGTCGGCGAGCAGCGCCAGCAGGTCGGCGCCCGCGTCGGCCGGGGCGGGCAGCGACTCGGCGGTGTCGGCGGCGCGCTCGGCCCGGTCGGCGGGCTCGGCGAGCGGGCGCTCGTAGAGCGGGGCGTCGTCGTCGAGGGAGCTGGCCGGGATGTCGGCGAGCAGCTCGCCGTCGAGGCGGTCGAGCACGCGGAACCGGCCGGTGCCGGTGACCGTGCCGATGACCGACGCGGCGATCTCCCACTTGGCGCAGATGGCGAGCAGCTCGTCGAGCTTGGCCGGTTCGACGATGGCCAGCATCCGCTCCTGGCTCTCGCTGATCATGATCTCGAAGGGATCCATGCCCTCCTCGCGGACGTGCACCTGGTCCAGGTACAGGTCCATGCCGACGCCGCCCTTGGACGCCGTTTCGCTGGCCGCGCCGGTGATGCCGGCGGCGCCCAGGTCCTGGATGCCGACGACGAGGCCGGCCTCGAGGATCTCGAGGCACGCCTCGATCAGGCGCTTCTCCTCGAACGGGTCGCCGACCTGGACGCTCGGGCGCTTCTCGTCGTCCCCCTCCGTGAAGGACGCCGAGGCCAGCACGCTGGCGCCGCCGATGCCGTCCCGGCCCGTGGCCGAGCCGAACAGCACGGTGAGGTTGCCGGGGCCGGACGCCCGGGCGAGGGCGAGGCGGTCCTGGGGCAGGACGCCGAGGCAGAACACGTTCACCAGCGGGTTGCCCTGGTAGGTGGCGTCGAAGATCGTCTCGCCGCCGACGGTCGGGACGCCGACCGAGTTGCCGTAGCCCGACACGCCGGACACGACGCCCTCGGCGATCCAGCGGCTGCGGGGGTCGTCGAGGGGGCCGAAGCGCAGCGGGTCCATGAGGGCGATGGGTCGGGCGCCCATGGAGAAGACGTCGCGCAGGATGCCGCCGACCCCGGTGGCCGCGCCCTGGTACGGCTCGATCGCGGAGGGGTGGTTGTGGCTCTCGATGCGGAACGCCGCCGCGATGCCGTCACCGACGTCGACCACGCCGGCGCCCTCCCCCGGGCCGACGAGCACGTGCGGTGCCTCCGACGGCAGCCGGCGCAGGTGCACGCGGGAGGACTTGTACGAGCAGTGCTCGGACCACATGACCGAGTACATCGCCAGCTCCAGGTGGTTGGCCGGACGGCCGAGGATGCGGGCGATCTCGTCGGCCTCGTCGTCGGTGAGACCGAGGGCCCGGTGCACGCTCGGGTCCTGCTCGACGGGGTCTCGGTCGGTGCGCTCGGCCATGGCGAGCACGCTACGCGAGCCCGCCCCGGTGCCCCGCACGTCCACATGGTCGCCCCGGAGAAACGGCAAAGAGCCGAGCGCCGGATGGCGATATGGATCGGGCCAGAACAGAGATGAATTGCCATATGCGCGCGATCTGTGGTTCCCTGCAGAGCGATGGCACCGAAGCGCGAAATGACCGACGAGCACAAGGCAGCACTCGCAGAAGGGCGCCGCCAGGGTCGCGCCGTTCGCGACTATCTCGAGGCGCTCGAGCAGCACAAGCCCAAGCGCGGGCGGAAGCGCACCGCCGAATCGATGAAGGCGCAATTGGCCAAGATCGAGGAGCAGCTGGTCGACGCTGATCCGGTCAAGCGCCTGCAGCTCATCCAGGACCGCATGGACCTGCAGAACGAGCTCGAGGCCAGTGAGAACAAGGCCGACCTCGAGGGTCTCGAGAAGGACTTCGTCGAGGCCGCCAAGGGCTACAGCGAGCGCAAGGGCATCTCCTACGCCGCCTGGCGCGAGCTCGGGGTCGAGGCCGCTGTGCTGAAGAAGGCCGGCATCAGCCGCGCATCCTGAGCCGCTCCGGGGTCGACACCGCTCCGGAAACTGGCAGTGCTGACGTCGCGCTCAGACGCTGGCGCGGCTGGCTGATTCGAGCAGCGAACGCAGCAGCGGCGCACCGTCGCTCGAGCCGAGCAGCTCGTCACATGCCCGTTCGGGGTGCGGCATGAGGCCGACCACGTTGCGGCCTTCGTTGCACACGCCGGCGATGTCGTCGATCGACCCGTTCACGTTCTCGACGTAGCGCACCACGACGCGGTCTTCGGCGCGAAGCATGGCGAGCGTCTCGTCGTCGCAGGTGTAGTTGCCCTCGAAGTGGTTGACCGGGACGCGCAGCTCGGCGCCCTCGTCGGTCGCGGAGGTGAGCACCGAGTCGGTGGTCTCGACCCGCAGCGTCGCCATCCGGCACAGGAACTTCAGGCCGGCGTTCTTCTGCAGGGCGCCGGGGAGCATGCCGGCCTCGGTGAGCACCTGGAAGCCGTTGCAGATGCCCACGACCGGGCCGCCGTCGGCGGCGAAGGCCTGGACCGCCTGCATGACCGGCGAGAAGCGGGCGATGGCACCGGGACGGAGGTAGTCGCCGTGGGCGAAGCCGCCGGGCACGATGACCCCGTCGACCCCCTTGAGGCTGTCGTCGCCGTGCCACAGGACCTCGGCGTCGCCGCCGAGCGTGCGCACCGCCTCGACGGCGTCGTGCTCGCAGTTGGACCCGGGGAAGAGGACGACGCCGATGCGAGCCGGCATCAGACGGTCGACGCTTCGGTCACGGTGATGGAGGAGTCCTCGATCACCGGGTTGGTGAGGAAGCGGGCGCAGACGTCCTCGACCAGGGCGTGGGCGGCGGCCTCGTCGGGGGCCTCGACGTGGAAGCGGAACGACTTGCCGACCCGCACGTCCTGGATGCCCTCGAAGCCGAGCGCCGGCAGCGAGCGCTCGATGGTGGATCCCTCCGGGTCGGCGATCCCCGCTCGGGGCCTGGTCTCCACCTGGACGTCGAAGCGCATGGCGCCAATCTAGGTGCGCCCCCACCCCGTTCTGGCATACCGATTCCCTCGCATGTGCGGGAATCCGTAGGCCAGAACGGAGGGGTTCAGGTGCTGCCGGGCCAGTCGGCCAGCGACCGGCCGCAGATGCGCTCGTAGGCCTCGCGGTAGCGGGTCGACGTGGCCTCGACGACGTCGTCGGGCAGCGCCGGCGGCGGCGGGGTCTTGTCCCAGCCGTCAACGGCGGCGAGCCAGTCGCGCACCGGCTGCTTGTCGAAGCTGGGCGGTGTCGTGCCCGGCTTCCAGTCCGCGGCCGGCCAGAAACGGGACGAGTCCGGCGTGAGGACCTCGTCGCAGATGGCGAGCTCCCCCTCGATCCAGCCGAGCTCGAACTTGGTGTCGGCGATGATGATCCCCCGCTCGCGGGCCCAGTCGGCACCCTTGCGGTAGGCGGCGAGCGCGATGGCGCGGGCCTGCTCGGCGACGTCCTCGCCCAGGATCTCGACGGCGCGGGCGAAGTCGATGTTCTCGTCGTGGTCGCCCATGTCGGCCTTGGTGGACGGCGTGAAGACGGGCTCGGGGAGGCGGTCGGACTCCTGCAGGCCCTCCGGCAGCGCCTGGCCGTGCATGGTCCCGTCGGCCTGGTACTCCTTCCACGCCGAACCGCTGAGGTAGCCGCGCACGATGCACTCGACCGGCAGCATCTCGGCCCGGCGGGTGAGCATGGTCCGCCCGGCGAGCGACGGGTCGTGGGCGCCCTCGGGGAAGTCGGCCAGGTCGGTGGACACGAGGTGGTTCGGCGCGACGTCGGCGAGCAGCTCGAACCAGAAGGCCGACATCGCGGTGAGGACCCGACCCTTGTCGGGGATGGTCTCGGCCATCACCACGTCGAAGGCCGAGATGCGGTCCGAGGCGACCATCAGCAGGTGGTCGGGGCCGGCGTCGTAGATGGCGCGGACCTTGCCGGTGGTGAGGAGCGGGAGGTCGACGGTCACGCCGCGAATGTTGTCAGAGGATGTCCCCCGGCGCGTACGACGCCGCCTCGGGGTACCGCGCCACGATGCCCTCGACCTGCCTGGCGAACGCGGCGACCTGGGCCTGGGCCCGACCGGCGACCGCCATCGGATCGGCCAGCGCCGCGGCGAGGCCGTCGCGGTCGAGGGGCAGGCGGGGGTCGGCACCGAGCCGGTCGAGCAGGTCGTTGTCGGCCTGGCCCTCCTCCCGCATGGCGAGGGCCACGGCGACGGCGTGCTCCTTGATCGCCTCGTGGGCCTCCTCCCGTCCGGCGCCGGCGCGCACCGCGGCCATGAGCACCTTGGTGGTGGCGAGGAACGGCAGGTAGCGGTCGAGCTCGGCCTGGATCACGGCCGGGTAGGCGCCGAAGCCCCGCAGCACGGTGAGGAAGGTCTCGAACAGGCCGTCGGCGGCGAGGAAGGCGTCGGGCAGGGCCACCCGCCGCACGACCGAGCAGCTGACGTCGCCCTCGTTCCACTGGTCGCCGGCGAGGCTGGTGACCATGGCCTGGTGGCCGGCGAGGATGTGCTTCAGGCCGTTCACCCGCTCGCAGGACCGGCTGTTCATCTTGTGCGGCATCGCCGAGGAGCCGACCTGGCCGGGCAGGAACCCCTCGGTGGCCAGCTCGTGGCCGGCCATGAGGCGGATGGTGGTGGCCAGGCTCGAGGGACCGGACGCCAGCTGCACCAGGGCGCCCACCACCTCCATGTCGAGGCTGCGCGGATACACCTGGCCGACGTTGGTGAACGTGCGGGCGAACCCGAGGTGGCGGGCGACCGCGGCCTCGACCGCGTCGACGGCCTCGTCGGAGCCGAGCAGGTCGAGCTGGTCGGTCTGGGTGCCGACCGGCCCCTTGATGCCGCGCAGCGGGTAGCGCTCCAGGAGCGACTCCAGCCGCTCGAACGCGACCAGCAGCTCCTCGCCGGCCACGGCGAAGCGCTTGCCGAGCGTGGTGACCTGGGCGGCGACGTTGTGGCTGCGGGCCGCCATGGGGGTGTCGGCGTGCTCGACGGCGAGGCGGGCCAGCTCGCCGAGCGTGGCGACGGCACGATCCCGGATCAGGACCATGGCGTCGCGCACCTGGAGCTGCTCGACGTTCTCGGTGAGGTCACGCGACGTCATGCCGGCATGGATGAGCTGGTGGCCGGCGAGGTCGGAGAACTCCTCGATGCGCGCCTTCACGTCGTGCTTGGTGACGCGCTCGCGGGCCTCGATCGAGTCGAGGTCCACGTCGCCGACGACCTTGCGGTAGTCCTCGATCGCCCCGTCGGGCACGTCGAGGCCGACCTCGGCCTGGGCCTCGAGCACGGCGAGCCACAGCTTGCGCTCGAGCACCACCTTGGTCTCCGGCGACCACAGCGAGGCCATGTCGGCGCTGGCGTAGCGGCTGGCGAGGACGTTGGGGAGGGTTCCGCTCACCTGGTCAGTCTCGCAGACCGCTCCGGCCGGCCTCGTGGCCGACAGCCGCCGCGACACCGCTGGTTAGGGTGGCGGCGTGGACCACGCCGCCGACCGTGACTTCCCCGTGGTGGGGATCATCGGCGGCGGCCAGCTGGCCCGGATGTGCCAGCCGCCGGCGGTCGCGATGTCCATCACCCTCTCGGTGCTCGCCGCGTCGGAGGCGGACTCGGCGGCGCTCGTCATCCCCGATGCCCT
>DMTU01000234.1:0-6901 GCA_003476595.1 Acidimicrobiaceae bacterium
CAGGTAGGCCCGCGAGTACCGCTGGCAGACCCGGCAGTCGCAGTCCGGGTCCAGCGGCCCGGCGTCGGTGGCGAACCGGTTGTTCTTGAGGTTGAGGCGACCCTCGGAGGTCAGCAGCGTGCCGTGGCGGCCGAAGCGGGTGGGCAGCACGCAGTCGAACAGGTCGACGCCGAGGGCGATGGACTCCACGATCCCGACCGGGTCGCCGAGCCCCATGAGGTAGCGGGGCGCGTCAGCCGGCAGCTCGGCGATCGCGGCGGCGAGGGCCGGCAGCATCTCGTCCCGCGACTCCCCCACGGACAGCCCGCCGATCGCGTACCCGTCGAAGCCGATGTCCACGGTCCGCTGGGCACTCTCGATCCGCATCTCGGCGTCGACGCCGCCCTGGACGATGCCGAACTGGTTCCGCGCCGGCAGGTCGTGGGCGAGGAAGGCGCGGCGGGCCCGGACGGCCCAGTCGGCGGTGCGGTCGAGGGCCCGCCGGATGACCTCGGGTGGGCTGGGCAGCGGCGCGCACTCGTCCAGCACCATCTGGATGTCGGCGCCGAGCGCGAGCTGCACGTCCACGGCACCTTCGGGGGTCAGCCGGTACTCGTCGCCGTCGTAGGTGGAGCGGAACGTGACGCCGTCGTCGTCGACCTTCGGGGACAGGGAGAAGACCTGGTAGCCCCCGCTGTCGGTGAGCACGTGGCCGCCCCAGTCGCTGAAGCCGTGGATGCCGCCGAGCTGCGCGACGATCTCGGGGCCCGGACGGAAGAGCAGGTGGTAGGTGTTGCCGAGGACGATCTGGGCGCCGAGCGCTTCGAGATCGGCCGTCTCGACGGCCCGCACCACGCCACGGGTGCCCACCGGCATGAAGCAGGGCGTGGTGACCGTGCCCCGGGCGGTGGTGATGGTGGTGGCCCGCGCCCCGCCGGCGGTGGCCTCGACCTCGACGGACAGGGTCATGCCGTCACCCCCCGGTCCGTCCGGTCCTCGACGCCGGCGCCGTCGCGGCCGAGGAGCATGCAGTCCCCGAAGCTCAGGAACCGGTAGCCCTCGGCGAGCGCGGTGGCGTACAGGTCCCGCCAGTGCGGTCCGGCGAAGGCCTCCACCAGCACGAGCAGGCTGGAGCGCGGCAGGTGGTAGTTGGTGAGGAGCACGTCGACCACGGCGACCTCGCTCCCGGGGTGCAGGAACAGATCGGTCCGGCCGGACAGCGATCCGGTGGCGGCCGCGCTCTCGAGGGCGCGGACGGTGGTCGTACCGATGGCGACGACCCGGTCGGCCTGCTCGCAGGCGGCCCAGGTGGCCTCGGGCACCTGGTAGCGCTCGGTGTGCATCTCGTGGTCCTCCACCTGCTCGGCGCTGATGGGCCGGAAGGTCCCCAGGCCGACCCAGAGGTCGACGCCGACCACCTGGGCGCCGGCTGCGCGGATGCCGTCGAGGACCCGGTCGGTGAGGTGGAGGCCGGCCGTGGGGGCGGCGACCGATCCCGGCCGGTCGGCGTAGACGGTCTGGTAGCGGTCGGGGTCGCCGAGCGGTTCGGTGATGTAGGGCGGCAGCGGGACGGCGCCGTGGGCGTCGAGCGCGGCGACGACATCGTCGGTGACCAGCGACACGACGCGGCGTCCCTCGTCGAGGATCTCGCCGACCTCCACCTGCAGGGGCGGTCCGTCGTCGGCGACGGGCGCGAGGACCGTGCCGGGCGGGACCCGGCGACCGGGGCGCACCAGGGCCTCCCACCGATCGCCCTCGAGCGGTTCGAGGAGGAGGACCTCCACCGCACCGCCGGTGGCCTTGCGGAGGTGCAGCCGGGCCCGCAGCACCCGGGTGGTGTTCACCACGACGACGTCGTCGGGCCCGAGCAGCCCGGGCAGGTCGGCCACCGTGCGGTGCTCGGGGGCCGCGCCCGCTCCGCGGTCGACGAGCATGCGGGCGGCGTCGCGGGGCTCGACGGGCGCCTGGGCGATCGCCGAGTCCGGCAGGTCGTAGTCGAAGCTCGCCGTCTCCACGTCGAGCGACGCTACGGGGTGGGCCCGCTCGGGAGGGAACCCCCGCCCGCACGTCGAAGTAGGTGCCGCGGGTCGACGAGCGGACCCGCGCGTGCGCAGCTGGTCCAGGCTCGGGGGTTCGGAGGGAACATGGCGCTACGAGCGGACGACGTCGACCTCGGCCGCGACCGGGACCTCGTCGAGCGGTACCAGAACGGCGATCCGTCCGCTTTCGACGAGCTCTACCGGCGCTACTTCGATCGGCTCCACCGCTTCTGCCAGCGCCACACCCGCGACGCCCACGAAGCCGAGGAGGTCGCCCAGGAGGCCTTCGTCAAGGCGCTGCGCTCGATGGACAGCCTCACCGGCGAACGCCGCTTCTACCCGTGGATGACGGTGATCGCGAAGCGCCTCACCATCGATCGGCACCGCAAGCTCGCCCGCGTCGAGCTCACCGACCAACCCGACCTCGGCTCGGTGGAGCCCGACGTGGACCACCTCTTCGCCGCCGTCGACGCCGGCCACGTCCGCGACGCCCTGGCCGCGGTCGGGCCCCGCCACCGGGAGGTGCTGCTCCTGCGCGAGGCCCAGGGCCTGAGCTACGCCGAGATCGGCCACGAGCTCGACGTGCCGATCACCACGGTCGAGGCCCTCCTCCACCGGGCCCGCAAGGCGCTGCGGCGCGAGTACGCCACCGTCGCCGGGGACGCCCGGGGCCTCTGGGGCCTCCCCGTCCTCGGGCTGCTCGCCACCCGCGCCGGGGAGCTGCGGGCCAAGGTCTCCGAGCGCTGGGTCGAGATCGGCGCGATCGGCGCCCCGGTCGTCGCCGGCGCCGTCACCGCCGCGCTCGTGCTGGCCCCGTCACCCGCACCCGACACCGTGACCGCGACGGCACCCGAGACCACGGCGGCCAGCACCGTCCGGGCCGCGGCGGCGCCGGTCGACCCGGGGGCGCCGGTCGTGGTCGCCGGTGCCGACCCGGCCGGCGAGGCACCGCCACCCGACGACCCGCCGCCACCACCGCCACCGCCACCAGCGCCGGCGGCCGCGGCCGGGCCCGTCGATGTCTTCGTCGGTCCCGACGGGGTCGACCGGGCCGCCGGCGAGGCCGAGGAGATGCCCGTGCGCTCCGACCTCGGCCAGGCCTTCGCCGGCCTCGATCCCCGCCCTGCCCTCGGCACCGTCGGCGACGGCCTCGCCCGCTCCCTCGAACCGCTCCTCGGAGGTACCCCGTGACCCGCCGCCTCACCATCGCCGCCGGCGCTGCCCTCGCCGCCGTCGCCCTCGCCGGCACCGTGGGCGCACCCGCCGCCACCGCCGATCCCGCCGTGCGGGTCAGCGACGACTACATCGCCTGCGTCGGGCTGCGCACGATCGACGTGGCGACCTGCGTCGAGGAGCCGCTCGGCCCGATCCTCGACGTCGTGCTCCCCTGACCGCTACTCGAACAGCGCGCTCGGGCCGTCGGTCTCCGCGGTGCGGGGTGCCACCAGGCCGAGGTGCTCCCAGGCGCCAGCCGTGCAGACCCGACCCTTGGGGGTGCGCATGAGCAGGCCCTGCTGGATGAGGAACGGCTCGTACACGTCCTCGACGGTCTCGGTCTGCTCCCCCACGCTGATCGCCAGGGTGGACAGGCCGACGGGACCGCCGCCGAAGCGCTCGCAGATGGCGGACAGGATGGACCGGTCGACCTTGTCGAGGCCGCGCTCGTCCACCCCGAAGGTGGCCAGCCCGAGGGCCGCCGTGGTCTGGTCGATCGTGCCGTCGCCGCGCACCTCGGCGTAGTCGCGCACCCGGCGCAGCAGGCGGTTGGCGATGCGGGGCGTGCCCCGGGCCCGGCGGGCGATCTCGGTGGCGCCGCTGTCGTCGAGCACGACGTCGAGGATCGACGCAGCCCGCACGACGATGGCCTCGAGCTCGAGCGACGTGTAGAAGTCGAGCCGCTCGACCAGGCCGAAGCGGTCGCGCAGCGGGCCGGTGATGGCGCCGGTGCGGGTGGTGGCGCCGACGAGGGTGAACGGCGGCAGGTCGAGGCGGATGGAGCGGGCGGCGGGGCCCTTGCCGATCACGATGTCGAGCTGGAAGTCCTCCATCGCCGGGTACAGGACCTCCTCGACGGCGCGGGGCAGGCGGTGGATCTCGTCGACGAAGAGGACGTCGCCCTCCTCGAGCTGGGTGAGGATGGCGGCGAGGTCGCCGGCGCGCTCGATGGCCGGGCCGGACGTGGGCACGTGGCGCACGCCCATCTCGTTGGCGACGATGGCGGCCAGCGTGGTCTTGCCGAGGCCGGGCGGACCGGCGAAGAGGAGGTGGTCGACGGCCTGGCCGCGGCGGCGGGCGGCCTCGAGGATGATGCCGAGGTGCTCCTTCAGGCGGGCCTGGCCCACGAAGTCGGCCAGCGACCGGGGCCGCAGCCCGTTGTCGTCGACGACCTCGCCCTCGAGCGGGTCCGGGTCGAGCAGCTCCTCCCTCATCGGGTCGGCCTCATCGGGAGACCGCCAGGCGCTGCAGGGCGTGCTTGAGCAGGACGGAGGGGTCGTCGCCGTCGGGCAGGTCGGCCAGCACGTCGCGGATCTCCTCGAGCCCGTAGCCGAGGCCGGCGAGGGCCTCGCGCACGTCGGCGCGGGCGGCGGCCGCACCCCCGGTGCCGGTCGCACCGGCGGTCGACCCCGAGGTGCTCGGCACGCCGGAGTCGAGGGGGATGTCGAGGCGGCTCTTCAGCTCGACCAGGAGCCGGGTGGCGGTCTTCTTGCCGACGCCCGGCACGAGGCAGAGGGCGGCGACGTCGTCCTCGGCGAGCACGCGGGCCAGGTCGCCGGGACCGTGCACGGACAGGATGCCGAGGGCGAGCGAGGGCCCGACCCCGTGGGCGCCGAGCAGCGCGGTGAAGCAGCGGCGGGCATCGGCGGTGGCGAAGCCGTACAGGGCCTGGGTGTCCTCGCGGATGTGGTGGTGGACCCACACGAAGACCTCGTCGCCGAGGTCGCCGAGGGAGACCGCCGTGGTGGGGCTCACCATGATCCGGTGGCCGATGCCGGCCACCTCGACGAGCACCTCGTCGTCGGCCCGGTCGAGCAGCGTGCCCCGCAGCGAGCCGATCACCGTCGGCCTCCGGCAGCGGCGATCCGGGCGAGCATCGGCGCCCGGGCGACGTGGCACAGCGCGATGGCGGCGGCGTCGGCGGCGTCGACCGGGCGGATGGGGCGGTCGATCTGGAGGAGTCGTTGCACCATGGTCTCGATCTGGGTCTTGTCGGCGGCACCGTCGCCGGTGACCGCCTGCTTGATCTCGTTCGGCGAGTACTCGGTGACCTCGGCACCCGCGGCGATCGCCTCCACCATCACGATGCCGGCGGCCTGGGCCACCCCGATGGCGGTGCGGACGTTGACCGAGAACAGGATGCGCTCGATGGCCACCGCGCCGGGGGGATGGTCGGCGACGAGCTCGCGGACGTCGGCCTGCAGGGCGTGGAGGCGCCGGGGGACGGGCAGGTCCGGCGACGTCTTGAAGACGCCGAGGGCCACGAGCCGGGCGCCACCGGCTCGACCGGTGTCGAGCACCGCGTAGCCGCAGCGGGAGAGACCCGGGTCGATGCCCCACACGAACACGGGTTCGACCCTACCGGGCGAGGCGATGCCGGCCGCGGACCCCGCTCTGCTCAACTGTCGCCCTCGTGGTGCCGATGCAATGCCCGTGGTCATGACCGTTCCCTCTGCCCTCGCGCCCGACCGTGCCCCCGCCGGCAGCACCCCGGTGGTGTCCCTCGACCGGGTCGAGCGCACCTTCGGCGACCAGACGGCCCTCGCCGGCCTGTCCTTCACCGTCCCGGCCCGGTCGATCACGGTCCTGCTCGGCCCCAACGGCGCCGGCAAGACGACCTGCACCCGGGTGGTCACCGGTGCGCTCGGACCCGACGGCGGCACGGTGCGGGTGTTCGGGCTCGACCCGGCCACCGACGGCCCCGAGGTGCGGCGCCGCATCGGCATCGTCTCGGCCAAGCCCGCCCTCTACGACCGGCTCTCCGGCCTCGACAACCTGCGCTACGCGGCCGAGCTCTACGGCCTCGGCCGCCGCGACGTCGCCGCCCGGCGCATCCGCGAGGCGGCGGAGCGGTTCGGCATCGCCGGCGCCCTCGACCAGCAGGTCGGCGGCTACTCCACCGGCATGAAGACCCGCCTCGCCCTGGCCCGCAGCGTGCTCCACGAGCCCGAGCTGGTCCTCTACGACGAGCCCACGTCCGGCCTCGACCCGGAGTCGTCCTACGCGGTGCTGGAGCTGATCCGGGAGATGACGGGCCAGGGCAACACCGTGATCATGTGCACCCACCTGCTGCTCGAGGCCGAGGGCCTCGCCGACCAGGTCGTGATGCTGCAGGACGGGCAGTCGCTGGTGCAGGGCCCACCTGACGAGCTCGTGCGCCGCTACTGGCCCGAGCACACCGTCCTCGTCGACGCCGAGGATCGGACCTCCCTGGCCGCCCTCGTCGGCGAGCCCGGCGTGCACGACGTGCGGCTGCGCGACGACGGCCCGGCCACCGTGGTCGTCGACGACCTCGCCCGCATCCCTGACCTCGTCCACGCCCTCGCCCGGGCCGGCGCCCGGGTGACCAGGGTCGAGGCCGAGCGCCACTCCCTCGAGGACCTGTACTTCGCCGTCCGGCGCGACAGCGGCGAGAACCGCATCGGCGAGGTCGTCCAGTGACCACCACCATCGACCCGCCCGCACCACCGCCGAAGGGCCAGGGCTACCCGCAGCGGCCGGTCCAGCGCGAGACCGGTCGGATCGAATGGGGCCAGATCGCCACGGTCGCCCGCACCGACCTCAAGCAGCTGATCCAGGCCAAGGACTTCTGGGGCCCGATGGTCGGCCTCGGGGCGATCTTCTTCTGCGTCGTCCCCACCATCTTGCTGTTCAGCCTCACCTCGATC
>DMTU01000234.1:7068-7239 GCA_003476595.1 Acidimicrobiaceae bacterium
CACGGTCGATGCCGTCGAGCAGATCAGCCAGACCCTCGAGGTGCTGCCCGACCGGGCCCAGGAGTCGATCCAGTCGTCCACCGGCGGCGACGACGCCACCCCCCAGGGCCAGGCCTCGTACGCGCTGGCCGTCTTCCTGTTCGCCCCGGTCGCCGTCGTGGTGCCCCTCAC
>DMTU01000251.1:0-1542 GCA_003476595.1 Acidimicrobiaceae bacterium
CGATGCAACGCCTCGAGGCCGCCGGTTTCGATGCGTCGTGGCACCAGCCGTCGCGTGGGGGCTGGGCATGACGGTCCTGGCCGCAGTCGCGGTGGGTGTGCTCGCCGGCCTGGGGACCCTGCTGGTCGTGGCCGGCCTGCGCCACAACCCGGTCCTGCCCCGACCGTCGACCCGCCCCGCTACCCGTGCCGCTGCCGGTGCTGTTGAGCCTGGCCGGGACCTGGGCTGGCTGGTCGCCGCCGGTGTCGCCGCCCTGCTGGTCCTTGCCGTGACCGGCTGGCTGGTGGTGGCGGCTGCGGCCGGGGTGGGGGTGTGGTCGTCGCGGGGCCTGACCGAGGGTCGACGCCGCGACGTCTCGGCGGTGGCACGGACCGAGGCGATCGCGGTGTGGACCGAACAGATCCGCGACAACATGGCCGCCGCCGCGGGCCTGGAGCAGGCCCTGTTGGCCTCGGCGGCGCACGCACCGGGCGCGATCGCCCCGGAGATCAGCCGGTTCTGCTCGCGGCTGGAGCGGATGCCGTTGCTCGACGCCCTCGACGAGCTGGGCCGGGACCTGGACCACCCGTGCGCCGACATGGTCGTGGTCGCCCTGGCCAACGCGGTGCGGCTCGAAGCCCGGGAGCTGGGCCCGTTGTTGTCCCGGCTGGCCGTGTTCATCCGCGCCGATGTCCGGATGCGCCTGCGGATCGAGGTGGGCCGGGCCCGGATCCGCACGTCGGCCCGCATCGTGATCGCCACCACCGTGGCCACCGGGGTGTTCTTGTACGTGTTCTCCCCGAACCTGCTCGCCGCCTACGACAGCTTCGCCGGCCAAGCGTGGCTGGTCGTGGTCCTTGCCACCTTCGCCGCCGGATTGCGCCTGCTGGCCAGCATGGCGACCGTCACCTACCCGGCCCGGTTCCGGGCCCGCCGCGGCGCCTTCCAGCCCGGAGCGACGTCATGACCGTCTACGCCCTGGCGATCGGCCTCGGGGTCGGGGCCGGCGTGTTGTTGATCATCGCCGGCCTCCGACCCCACCCCGTTCCCCTCACCGACATCGAGGCCCTGTTGGCCCGCACCGGCACGTCAGTGTCGGCGACACGCACCCGGACCGTCGAGGTCGACCCGACCGGCTGGCGGATCCGGGCCGGTCGTGCCGGCCTGGGAGTCCTGGGCCGCTTCGGTGTCGACGTCGACGGCCTGCGGGTCAAGCTGTTGCTCCTCGACAAGCCGGTCGAAACCCACGTGTGGGAGAAGCTGTTCGCCGCCGCCGCCGGGTTCGTGCTTCCCGTGCTCGTCGGCGTCGTCGTGGTCGCCGCCGACGTGACCGTCTCCCCGCTGGTCGTGCTGGTCGCGTCGATGGTGCTGGCGGTGGCCGGGTTCTTCTACCCGGACCTGCCGTTGAACGAACAGGTCGAGAACCGCCGCCGCGAGTTCCGCCACGCCCTGTCGTCGTTCCTGGATCTGGTCACCATCATCATGGCCGGCGGTGGCGGCATCGAGACCGCCCTGGTCGGGGCCGCCGATGCCGGTGACGGCTGGGCGTTCGAGCAGCTCCGT
>DMTU01000251.1:1819-2038 GCA_003476595.1 Acidimicrobiaceae bacterium
CGCGAAGGCCGACTCGCTGCGCGCCGCGCTGGCCGCCGAGGTCGAAGCGGCCGCCGAATCCCAGACCGAGAAGATGATCGTCCCGGTGATGGTGATGATCCTCGGCCTCATCCTGTTCATCGGCTACGGCGCCGTCGAAGCGATCTCGAACCCCTCAGCCGACCTGATCACCGACGTGTCCGACCGATGACCACCCCACCCGCCCCCGCCCCCGGCGCG
>DMTU01000251.1:2306-2657 GCA_003476595.1 Acidimicrobiaceae bacterium
GCCCCCGGCGCGCGGCGCCGGTCCGTTGTTGTCCCGTCCAGCCCCGATCATGAACAAGGAGAGTCCCATGCCCGCCGCCATCAACCAGCTGCGCCTGCTGATCGAGGTGCAGCTGAACCTGCTCGGCGTCCGCACCCGCGACGACCGTGGCGCCGTGTCGACCGAGATGGCCGTGGCCATCGGGGTCATGGTCGCCGTCGCCGCCGCCGCCGGCATCATCTTCCTGGCCAAGGCCCAGTCCAACGCCAACAACATCCCCGACACGGTCAACACGCCCACCTGAACGCCACGCGTCGGGATGGGGGGTTGACGAGCACCGAGCTGGCCGTGCTCATGCCCGTGTTGTTGCTG
>DMTU01000251.1:2701-3947 GCA_003476595.1 Acidimicrobiaceae bacterium
TGACCCCACTGCCGCCTCCGGCGAGATGTCGCTGCGATGGGGGGATCACCAGCACCGAGATCGCCGTGTTGATGCCTGTGCTGTTGGTGCTCGTGTTGTTGCCGATGCAGTTCGCGCTGTGGTGGCACGCCAAGCAGGCCGCCGATTTCGCGGCCGAGGAAGGCGTCGAGGCCGCCCAGGTCGTCGGCGCCGACCCCGTCGCCGATGGCACCGCCGGCGCCCTCGCCGTCCTGTCCCAGGCCGGGAACCTCACCGACGTGTCCGTCTCGGTCACCCCGACCACTGACTCGGTGGTCGTCGAGGTCCGGGGCACGCTCGACTACTCGGTCATCGGGACCTACACGGTCACCGCCCGGGCCGAGGGCCCCCTCGAGCAGTTCGTCCCGGCGGACCAACGATGACCAGCCCGGGGCAGATGCGCCGTCGGGGTTGTGGCGATGGGGGAGCGGTGACCTCGGAGATGGCCGTGGTCATGGTGGCGTTCCTGGCCGGGTTCTTGATGCTCGTCGTCTACGCCGGCCGGGTCGGCCAGGCCGGCAACGACGTCCGCTCCGCCGCGCACGAGGCCGCCCGGGCCGCGTCGCTCCAGGCCAGCCCGGCCCGGGCCGAAGACGCGGCACGGCAAACGGCGGCATCGAACCTGTCCACGTCGGGGGTGGCGTGCGCCGATGGCCTGTCGGTGACCGCCGACACGTCGAACCTGGTGCCCGGGGGCACGGTGACGGTCACCGTGTCCTGCACGGCGTCGCTGGCCGATGTCGCGTCGCTCAACGTGCCCGGCTCGCGCACCTACACCGCATCCGCTACTGAAGTGGTCGATCTGTTCACGGAGGCCCGCGAATGACCCGCGTCGTCCGGTTCGCCAAGGCGGCACTCGCCCTTGTCCTGCTCGGCGTACTCATCGTCGCCGCACCCGTGGTGCTTGCCAGCTTCGGGAACCCGATCGGCGCTGCCGTCGACACCTTCGCCGACCAGCTCGCATCGGATGCGACCCGTACCGAAGCGGTCCTGGTCGCAGTGCTCGCCACGGTCGGCTGGGTGTGCTGGGCGATGGTTCTCACTGCCTTGCTCACCGAAACCGTCGCCGCGGCGCGGGGGACGGTGGCCCGGCCGTTGCCGCTGCTGCCCGGCATCCAGCCGGCGGTCCGGGCTCTGCTCTCTGCGGTCACGGTCGCGTCCACCGCCCTGCCCGCCGGCGCCTCGACATCACTCCCGCCCCCGCCCGCGCCCGTGCTCGCGGCGGTCG
>DMTU01000251.1:4042-4819 GCA_003476595.1 Acidimicrobiaceae bacterium
CCCGCCCCCGCCCGCGCCCGTACTCGCGGCGGTCGACGGGCACGACCTCGCCTCCCAGCACGCCGACCGCGAACCCGCCGCGGCACCGGCCGAGGCGGTGGCGCCGGCGGGGCCGGTGTACGTCGTGGAGCGGGGGGACACGTGGTGGTCGATCGCCGAGACCGTGCTCGGCTCCGGCACCCGCTGGGCCGAGGTGGTCGCCGCCAACGACGGCCACACCATGCCCGACGGCACCACCCTCACCGCGGACACGGCCCGGCCCCGCCCGGGATGGACGCTGGCCCTCCCGCCCGCCGCCGTCCTCCCACTCCAAACCCCACCCGAACCGGACCCACCCGCCGGGCAGGTCCATGTCGTCGAAGCCGGCGATTCGCTGTGGGACATCGCCCAGGGCTACATCGCCGACGACTCGAACCAGGCGGTCGCCGCCGCCGTCGACGTCATCGCCCGGGCGAACAACCTCGCCGATCCCAACGTGATCTCGGTCGGCCAGCCCCTCGCCATCCCCAACACGATCACCGACCGCCACGACGGGCCGGCCGGCTCGGTGGTGGTCGAGCCCGGCGACACCTTGTGGGACCTGGCCGCCGAGCACCTCGGCGACGGGCACCGCTACCACGACATCGTCGACCTCAACGCCGGCCGGCCCCAGCCCGACGGGCAGGCGCTCACCGACCCCAGCATCATCGAAGCCGGCTGGGTCCTCAATCTGCCCGACACCGCCACGCCACAGCCGACCGTCCCCCAACCAGTGCCAGCACCAGCCGAACCCGCCCC
>DMTU01000251.1:5025-5480 GCA_003476595.1 Acidimicrobiaceae bacterium
CCCGCCCCGGCCGACCCGGCCCCTGCGCCCCCACCCGCTGACTCCAGCTCGGAGGCGGCCGAGGCCGCGCCGGCCCCCGAGCCCGAACCCGCACGGAACCCGACCCCGACGCCGTCGGCGCCCCGGTCGACCCTCCAGCCCGGGCCGTCACCCGCCAGCGAGGCGCCACCCACGTCCCCCGCCGACGACGCGGCCGACGGTGTCGACGAGGAGGAGGGGGCGGTGTCGGTTCCCGTCGGGCTGCTCGGCGCCGGGCTGACCGCCGCCGGGGTTGTGGTCATGTTGGAACGGCGCCGGCGGCTGCAACGCCAGCGCCGCCCCCGCGGCCACCTGCTGCCCGACCCGCCCCCCAAGCTGACCACCGCGGAGACCGACTTGCGTGCCGCCGCCCCGCCGTCGGCGCTGCAGCGGGTCATGGCGGCGCTGCAGGCAGCCGCCGCCGGATCCGGCATCGA
>DMTU01000251.1:5623-6591 GCA_003476595.1 Acidimicrobiaceae bacterium
CATCGAAGGGCTCCCACCGGTCCGCTACGTCACCGTCGACGACACCGAAATCAGCGTCGCGCTCGACCACGACTGCCCGGCCCCGCCCGGGTTCACCAACGCCACCCCGAACCGGTGGGTGACCACCGAATCCTTCGACACCCTCGCCGACCGCGCCGGCGGCACGGTCGACCCGCTGCCGCTGCTGTGCCCGATCGGCGCCACCCCCACCGGCCACCAGGTGCTCGTCGACCTCGAACGACACGGCGCCATCACCGTCGCCGGCGACCCCGACGCAACCATCGGGCTGCTGCGCTCGGTGGCGCTGGCCATGGCCACCGTCCCCTGGACGGCCGCCCCGCAGCTCACCACCGTCGGCCTCACCGGCGACATCTGCGCCCTGCCCTGGGTGACCACCGCCGACACGCTCACCGACGCACTCGCTGCCCTCGACGCCCACGCCGCGGAGGTCCTCGACGCCCTCCCCCACGCCGGTGCCACCCTCGCCCAAGCCCGGGCATCAGGGGCCACCCCCGACGCATGGAACCCCGCCGTCGTCGTCTCCGCCGAGCCGCCCTGGGAAACCCACCAGACCGCCCTCGCCGCCCGAGCCGCCAACGCCCCCGACGCCACCGCCGTGGTCGTCCCCGCCCCCGCCCACGACACCCAGACCACGATCCTCCGGGTCGACGCCGAACGGCGGGTCACCTTCGACGGCCTCGACCTCGACGACGTGGTCGCATCATGCCTGTCAGACGAGGATCTGCGCGTGGTCGGTGACCTGCTGGCCGACGCCGAACGGACCGACACGACACCCACCCCCGAGCAGTACCGGCCGGTAGGCGTCCGGGCCTCGGAGCCGACGGGCGACGAGGCGTTCGGTGATGTCGACGTCCTCGTGCGGGTCATGGGCACCGTCACCGTCGAACGCGTCGACGGCGACCACGCCGGCGAGATCGACTTCGGGCGCGGGAAGTCCCGGGAGGCGG
>DMTU01000251.1:6824-7266 GCA_003476595.1 Acidimicrobiaceae bacterium
CGGAGCCGGCGTCACCACCGAAGCTGTCGAGGCCGCCCTGTGGCCGGCCGGCGCCAACAGCCGGCGCACGTTCAACAACACGGTCACCGATGCTCGACGGTCACTCGGCCAGACACCTGACGGCGCCCGGTACCTGCCCGCCGCATCCGACGGCCGGTATCGGATCTCCGAGCGGGTCAAGACCGACTTCGAGCTGTTCTGGGCGACCGTCGAGCAGGCAGAGAACACCGACGACGCCACCACCGCCGCCGGGCTGCTCGCCCAAGCCTTGTCCCTCGTCCGAGGCGAGCCGTTCACCGGCGTCGGCCTCGACTACGCCTGGACCGCGCCGACCCGCACCGCCGTCCAGACCGCCGTCATCGACGTCGCCGACGAGCTCGGCGAGATCCTCCTCGCCGCCGGCGACCTCCGAGGCGCCGAACGCGCCGCCCGCGCCGGGCTC
>DMTU01000251.1:7478-7720 GCA_003476595.1 Acidimicrobiaceae bacterium
GCCGCCCGCGCCGGGCTCACCGCCGCGCCAGGCGAGGAACGCCTCTACCGGCTCCTCATGCGAGCCGCCGCAGCATCAGGATCCCGACCAATGATCGACCGGATCTGGCGTGAACTGCGCGACGTCCTCGCCGACCCCGACCACGGCATCGAACCAGAAGGCACCATGAGCGAAGAAACCATCCAGCTGTTCAACGAGCTCACGGGCGAACCGACCCGACGCCGCACCGCCTGACCCCCGAC
>DMTU01000251.1:7886-10750 GCA_003476595.1 Acidimicrobiaceae bacterium
GCACCGCCTGACCCCCGACCGCCGCACCGCCTGACCCCCGACCGCCCCGCCGGCCGCACCGACACGGACAACAAGGACCAAGCGAGGCCACCCAGCTGAAACCTCACCACGAGAGCGGCCCGGCCTACCGGCGCTGCGGGTAGGCCGGGCCTCGCATGACTGATAACGCCGGTTCTTCTGCGCGTATCGCTGTCCGGAATCGACCGAGGCGAGCATCGATAGGGGCGCCGTCCCTCCATGGGCAACACCTCGAACCCGAGCCCACGCGATCGCCGGTGCTCCGTACTGTCGCCGTGTCCAGAACCGACCGGCCCGTGCGACGCTCGGGAGTGCAGGCGGATCCGGACGGATTGTCAGGATGGCGGCTCCACATGGCGGAGCCGACCGCGAGCGCATGTGCCGTCCCGCAGGCGGCTGCATCCGCCTACGCGTCTAGGCCAGCGCTGGCTGTCTGTTTCGTTTCGTCAAACTCTCGTCTAGCCAATATTGGGCGATCCGAGTTCAAGGCCTTCCCACTTACGACGAAGTCGAGGAATCGGAGATTGGGTACGGCCCTCACATACTCGGGGCTCAGGACGTTGGCCAGATAGCCGAGACTAGTTTGATCCACGAGACCGAAGACGAAGTACGTGTTGCACTGAGAGAGCACGGTCTTGGAAACCAGAGCGGTTCGCTGGGAAAGGAGTAGTAACCCCACCCCGTACTTCCGCCCTTGCAGCGCGATCTGACCGATTCGACTGACCACCCACTGGGTGTCGTAGTCGAATCCTGCCCCGCCGGTCTCGGGAACCGTGGTGTGGGCCTCTTCAAGCACGATCAAGATGCGTCTGGTCCTGCGGTGCCGCCGAGCCCACATCATCACTTCTGTAAGGAACATCTCAGTGGTTCGAAGGCTTGCCTTGGTGTTCGTGACTTCGGCGAGCTCGAAGATGGCAAGTTGTTGCTCGTCGCTTGAGAGAAATGCGTCGACTCGCTTCTGGACAGCGCCGTGGATCTCCTCCAGGAAGGACTTCAGTACCTTCTTCTCCGCGCCCGCTCCGTACGAACCGGTCTCCGCATCGAAGAGCTTCTCGTCAAGGGACGCTCCCTCTTCCTCAGTCAGCCCCAGTTTCAGCGGGTGTCGGTCGGACAGGCGCTGGAGATATTCGCCCGTGAGATCGACACATAGAACCTTGGCCCCGTCATCGAGCGCCTTGCGGATCAGGTCGAGGGACAGCTCAGTCTTTCCGGTACCAGTGACACCAAGGATCGCCGAGTGGAATTCCATGAGGTCGTTCATGTTGACAGCGACCGGCAACTCAGTCCCCGGCACATTCCCGACCTTCAGGTCTCCGGCGCCGACGGCCTGTGCTCCGCCCGGTGTGGAAAGTGGTAGGAACACCGGCGAGTTCATCGGTGGCAGCCATGGGAACTTCGCGAACGTCTTCTCCGCAAAGGTTCCCAGTTGCAGCGCCGTAGCAATATGGGTGCCCCGTGGGTTGCGAACGAAGCTCTCCTCCGTGGTCTTCGCATCGAGCACCTGGTAGTAGACCGACGCTTCACCGATGCGGCAGAAGATGACCGTTCCCTCCTCAACTGTTCCGCCGCCAGTGAGTTCGACGTTGATCGAGGCGATGCTTGAGCCCTCGACCACGAATCCCACGAGTTCGCTCGGTTGACCGCCGGCTGCGTCACTCATGAGCGTCTGCAGCGTGTCGGGTCGACTGTGATGTCGCACCGAGCCCGGTTCGAAGGGACGCCGTATGTCGGCGCCGGTGGCGTCTCCGACACAGAGTCCTGTGCCCAATACGTCGACTTCTTGGGTTTGAACGTACAGGGGGAGAACGAACTGATGGCCCCGCCCCGCGACGTGCGCGACGTGCAACTCCTGACTGACCCAGGTCTCCCGGCGTGATAGCCGGACTCGAAGGAGGTTCGGGTCGTCGACTCGCTGAATCCAGCCGACTGAGGCGCCGCCATCCTCGCGAGAGCTACTGGCGACAAGTAGTCCAAGCCGGATCAGGAGTTCATGAGGCCGCACGACCATGAATCCAAGCCACAGCGCGATGAGCGCCAACTGCTCGGACGTCGATTCATAGAACGCGAAGATGCTGATGAGCGCCGGGCCAGCGAACAGAACTCCGCCTGTCGCAAGCTCTCCAGCAAGAAACATTGCACTGTCCTGCACTTGGTTCCGACCACGCTGGGGAGATGCGGAGCCGGCAGTCAGCGAGAGAATGACAATGATCACCCCATACGCAAGACAAGCGTTCCTCGCAACCTCGAGGGCATCTGGCGTGGCGGCTGGCAGGTCGATCGTCGCAACGATCAACACGGAACTGACCGCTGCGGCAAGGGCGTCTCTCGGCGGACGAAACCACGGGGCGGAGAGGAGACCGAGTGCCCAGGCGCCAACCGCAGAGATCAGCCAGACCGATTCTCCACCGACGATGTGCCAACCCCCGGTAATGGCGACGTGAACGACGTAGAAGGTCGCACAGTTCAGGGCGAAGGCTAAGAACCGCCACTTCTGAGTCAGCTGAGCCATCGCAGGAGAGAGTACCGATTGCTGCGCTGGCGTGATAGAACGTGCGTTCGACGGAGGTGCACGACATGGAACACCCGACCATCCCTGGAATGAACGTCTGGCCCCGGAACCTGAGTACGTCTGTGGGCGGCGGGCTCTCCACGGCGCTCGGAGGGGGCATGTCGACTGCGCTTGGCGGAGGGATGTCGACCGCCCTGGGCGGGGGAATGTCGAGCGCACTTGGGGGCGGCATGTCGACCGCGCTCAACGGCGGTCTGTCGACCGCGCTGAACGGTGGCCTGTCGTCCGCTCTGGGTGGGGGTCTCTCCACGGCACTGGGTGGGGGTCTCTCCACGGC
>DMTU01000251.1:10799-11366 GCA_003476595.1 Acidimicrobiaceae bacterium
GGTGGGGGTCTCTCCACGGCACTCGGCGGAGGTCTGTCGAGCGCACTTGGCGGGGGCATGTCGACGGCCGCAGGTGACGTCTACATGAGCAACATCCCTCCCTGGCCAATCTTTCTGCGTGAGGTCGAGGCGCGCGGCCTTGCAGCGGAGGCATCGCTCATTCGTCAACACCTGCCGGAGTTCCTTTGGCCAGAGAATTTCCTCTCGTAGTCCACCGAAGGGCTGATCACTCGTGAGAAGAAGTGGAACGAGGTTGGAGGCCAGCTCCACCAATCTTTGGGTGCACTCGCCTACACGGTTACCTGCACGCGAGACACGATGGAGCAGCACTCCCTTCCCTACATATCGCCCGCTCCGATCGTCTGATTAGTGGCGCTTCGGATCTGAGCGGGGTCTGATGGCAGCGGTGGCGTAGAGGGGTCCACCGGGCGCGGCACAGGGGCTCCAAGAATCGGCGGTCTCCTACAACTGCCAACGCCCCGGAGCCCCTGTGGAGACCAACGCTACGCGCATGTGCGAGCTGCTTGTCGGCTTGCCTGATGTCAACGTCCTGGGCGTTGATGACCG
>DMTU01000251.1:11562-12040 GCA_003476595.1 Acidimicrobiaceae bacterium
CTTGCCGTGCTTCGGGCGCCCGTCCCGGCTGGTGTGGCGCAAGCACCGCTGGTACTGCCCCGAACCGGCCTGCCCGGCGGGGTCGTGGACGATCGTCGACACTCGCATCGCGCCGCCAAGGATGGCGCTGACGGATCGGGCCGGCCGCTGGGTCGTCAAGCAGGTCGGCGATCTCGGGCGCACGGTGAACGAGATCGCCGTCGAACTGGGCTGTGACTGGCGCACCGTCAACGACGCCGTCCTCGCCTACGGCGAAGCGCTCCTCGAGGCCGACACCGAACGAGTCGGTGCTGTCGACGCGCTCGGCTTGGATGAGACGCTGTTCAACCGGACCGGCGAGTGGCATGTCCAGCAGTGGTGCACCTCGGTCGTCGACGTCGGCGGACCCGGACGCACCGCGAAGCTGATCGACATCGTCGAAGGCCGCTCGGCGATCAAGACGCTCGAGTGGCTCGACGAGCAGCCCGAAGCCTGGAAG
>DMTU01000251.1:12132-12838 GCA_003476595.1 Acidimicrobiaceae bacterium
CGAGCAGCCCGAAGCCTGGAAGCAGACCATCCGTTGGGGGGTGCTCGACATGTCGGGCCCCTACCGCAAGGTCTTCAACGAAGGCCTGGGGCATGCCCGCCAGGTCGCCGATCCGTTCCACCTCACCAAGTTGGCCAACGACAAGCTGGACGAGTGCCGACGCCGGGTGCAGAACGAGACCCTCGGTCATCGGGGCCGCAAGGCCGATCCGCTCTACCGCGCACGGCGGCTCTTGACGAAGGCCCACGAACGGCTCGACGACCGCGGCGACGCCAAGCTGCGCGGGCTGCTCGAAGCTGGCGATCCCAAGGGCGAGGTCCGCACGGCGTGGCACGCGAATTATCCGGCCCTCGGGGTCCCGTCAAGGAGAAGTGTCGGCGGGTCGGTCGTTGTTGATGCGCTGGAGGTGGCGTTCGAGGCTGGCGATCACTCGCTCGTGGCGGGATGTCTCGCTGGTCCAGCCTCGGTGCTGGGCGTCGTCGCGGAGGGCGTGGATGTCGGCGAGTTGCGCTTCGATCGCCGGTTCGAACTCGGGGGCGGTGACGTAGTTGGGGCAGGTCTCGCAGATGTTGGCGTAGGAGCAGGCTTCGGCGACGAGATCGCGGGAGCAGTAGCCGTGAGCGACTCGGGTCTTGAGCATCTCGGCGGCGAGCCATTCGACACGGTCGGGCACGGCTGGCTTGCCGGCGGGGGCGACAGGGATCCG
>DMTU01000093.1:0-121 GCA_003476595.1 Acidimicrobiaceae bacterium
GGCCACCGACCGGGCCCGGGCCGTCGCCGACGCCGAGGGGGACGGCGCCGACGCCCGCACCCTGTTCGAGCTCTACGGCGACCCGGTGTTCCGGACCGTGGCCGCCACCGGCGACCTCGAC
>DMTU01000093.1:361-4087 GCA_003476595.1 Acidimicrobiaceae bacterium
GCCGACCTCGTGGCCGGCGCCCGCCACGCCGCCTCGCGCCTGGCCGCCATCGTCGAACCCTGAACCACGACTGGTGGTGGGCCAGCTATCCGACGGTCAGCGACACGCCGAGGAAGAGTGCATACCCGCCGAGGAGCACGGCTGCGTCTGGGCGGGTCAGGCGGCCGGTCCGGTAGCTCAGGCCGAGGACCAGCACGAGCGCGGCGATCATCCCCAGCATGGGGACACGCACCAGCGTGGCGTCGGAGATCCCGAGTGGCGTGATCACCGCGGCGGCGCCGAGGGTCATGGTCGCGTTGTAGGCGTAGCTCCCGATGACGGCGGCGACGACGGCGTCGGAGATCCCGCGGCGTGCCGACGACCACGCCAGTACGACCAGCTCGAACGCGGTCGCGAACCCGACGACGGTGAGCGACAGGCGTGTCTGGTCAGACTCCACGTCGGTGAAGCGGCGTACTGCCTCGACCAGCATCGTGGCCCCGACCACGATGGCGACCGTCCCCACCAGGACGAGGCCGAGGTCGCGACCGATGCGGCCGGACGACGCCCCCGAGGCTGCTGCTTCCTCGAGCTCGCCCGTCTCACCGAGCGACGGTGGCCGCCGTTCGCGAACCCAGATCAGCGCGACGTAGGAGACATAGGCGATGACGAGCACTGCACCTTCGACTCGCCCGACCTCGCCATCCCAGGCGAACGCGACCGCCAAGACGCCCGCCGGAAGAGCGAGCGCGGCATAGAGACGGGTCATCGGCGAGAACGGCAGTGGCGCAACCAGGGCGCCGACTGCCAGCGCGACGAGGCAGATGGCGGCATTGGCACCGATGACATCCCCGAACGCCACCGCTGGCACGTCACGAACGCCGGCCGTCACCGCCGTGGCCAGCTCCTCCGGCTCAGCCCCTGCCAGCAGGAGCGCGAGCGCGAAGGTCGTGACCCCGAGGCGCGCCGAGGCCGCTGCGAGGTGCTCGGCGAACTGCTCGGCCCCCCAGACGATGAGAGCGACACCGGCAGCCAGAAGGAGGAGCTCGACCACGCCACATGGTGCCGGATCCGAGCCGAGTTCCGCCGCGCTGTCCGCCTGCACCGGGCTCGGAACTGCCCGCTCGGCCAGTGGCGAGATGGCTCGATCGGGGCATGGTGTCAGCGCCCGATCGTGCCGAAGGTGTGGCAGATGCAGGAATCCGATGCGCTCGGCCACCATCGATCCGTCGGCCGCCCTCGGTGATCTCCGCTCGCTGATCCCTGGGACGCATCGCACCAGCCGCCTGACGAGATCCGACGTCGTCGCTCGCGATGGTCGCGCACACGACGCCGACCGGGCGCGAGCCGAAGGGCGTCGGCGGCAGATCCGGAATCAGTACTGACCGTGCGAGGCCCGTGGTCGGGCCGAGCCATCACGCCACCTTCCCGAGCGCGGTGCGTTCGCCGACGATCACGACGAGATCCCGGGTCCACTCGGACAGGATCGGCTCCTTGACGCGCCGCAACCGCCCAATCTCCTCGGGAGTCCGGCCGATGACCTGGCCGCGGTTCCCTGTCCATCGGCGGATCTGCTCGGCCAGCTCGTCGACGCGGCCATCGAGGTCGGAGTCGTCGGACACGACGAGCACGTCGATGTCGCTTCCGGCGTCACCGTCTCGGCGCGCTGCCGAGCCGAACATGCCGACCAGGGCGGGACGGATGGGCCACTCCTCCACCGCAGCTCGTATGCGGCCGGTCAGCTCGCCGTGGAGGCTGGCCAGCATCTCGACCGCCGGCGCTGCGATGTGGTCTCGGTTGAGCACGTATCCGCCAGGAGCCTGGTGCACGAGGCCCTCGTGCACCAGTCTCAGCAGCACGGACCGGATCCCGGACTTCGACCCTCGACCGGAGCGTGAGTGAACGGCCGCAAGCCCAAGCGGTGACGCAGTCGCCGAGAGAACTGCGAGGACCGGACCGTCGAGGCTCGGCACGACAGTCGTGATCGGCATCGAGACATCCATCACCGACATCGGATCGAGCGGTCCGTGCCGTGCGACACTCGGGGAATGCTGATGATTCGTGGCACCAAGAAGCTGCGCGACCGGGCGAAGGGCACGCCGGCCAGGGATGGGGACGTCTCGACCACGGAGCTGGGCGACTGGTTCGCCACGGCCCTGTTCTGGCGGCCACAGGTCGCCCTGTTGGTCAACACCCGTACGTTCATCCCGGTGTTCATGGAACTGGCCCCGGCCGCCACGCTGCTCGACCGAGCTCCTGCCGCCATCGAGCAGGTGCTCCGGCTGCACGGCGTCGACGACGAGTTCCTCGCCACCGAGCGGGCCGCGATGGCAGACGTGCGCATCGCCCCGACCAACGATCGCAGTGTGCTCGGGGTGATGAACGAGTTCGCATCGCTGGGCGACCACCACCAGTGGACCGAACCGGTGGATCTGGTGCAGCTCTCCCTGCGGTTGGCCGGCACGCCGATCGGACCGCTGCGTGAGCGCACCGGCTTCCCGGACCGCGAGCTCGCCGCCGTCGTCGGCGGGACCCACCAGCTCGCCGAGGTCATCCCGCTCCGCCCGGGCGAGGCCTCCGACGCAGATGCCGCGTCCCCGGCACCGGCGAGCGGTTCGGTGTACCAGCTCAAGGTCACGCTCCACGACACCAAGCCGCCCATCTGGCGGCGTGTCCTCGTGGATGGAGCCAGCACGCTCGACCACGTCCACGAGGTCATCCAGGCCGCCTTCGGCTGGTGGAACTCCCACCTGCACGAGTTCGAGATCGGCGAGACCCGGTATGGCGCGCCCGATCCAGACGACGACTGGGGCCTGCCAACCAACGACGAGTCGAAGGTCCGTCTCGACTCGGTCGCCAGCCAAGGTTCGAGGCTCGAGTACGTCTACGACTTCGGGGACTGGTGGCGCCACAAGATCGTCGTCGAGAAGGTGCGCCCGGCCGACCCGACCACCAGCGTGCCCGCGTGCGTCGACGGCCGGCGGGCCTGCCCGCCCGAGGACTGCGGCGGGACGTGGGGCTACCGCGAGCTCGTCGAGATCCTCGCCGACCCGGCCCATCCCGAGCACGACGAGCGCCAGGAGTGGATCGGCGGACCTTTCGATCCCGAGGCCTTCGATCCCAGCCAGTTCGAGGACGACCTCCGCAGCCATCAACTGGCCGCCTTCGACGACTGGCCGTAGTTCGCACGTACCGTCGTCACATGCGGACTCGGGCCCCGGCGCCAGCGTCTGGAGCGAGTCGCGAAGCGTGACGTTGACGATCCGACTGAGGACCGTCGAGTCGTTGGTCCCGAGCCTCCAGGAGTTTGGCGCCCGTCGTCGTGACGACAGGGGACGGTAGCGTGATGGGATGCGAGCAACCATCGACAAGGCAGGCCGGCTGGAGATTCCGAAGCCACTGCGCGATCGGTTGGGCCTCCGGCCGGGCGAGGTCGAGGTCACGGCAGACGGCGCCGCCCTGCGCGTGGAGGCGATCGCCCAAGGCGAGGTCGAGGAGCGCAACGGCCGGCTCGTCATCCCCGCTTCGGGCGAGTCGATCTCGACCGAAGACGTGCGCTCGCTTCGCGATGCCGACCAGCGGTAGAGCGCCGGACATCCTGGTCGACACAAGCGTGGCGGTGTCCCTGTGCGTCGCCGACCACGAGTCGCACGACCACGTGTCTTCGGCGCTCGGCGGCCGGCGGCTCGGCTTGGCAGGCCACGCCGCGTTCGAGAGCTTCTCTGTCCTGACCCGGCTGCCGCCGCC
>DMTU01000093.1:4171-6486 GCA_003476595.1 Acidimicrobiaceae bacterium
CCCGGCTGCCGCCGCCGGCTCGCCGGCCATCTGCGATCGTCGCTCGCCTCCTGCGGGAGAACTTCCCGGCGTCCCGGTTCCTCTCCGCTGACGGGGCATCCGAGCTGTTGGCACGCTTCGGCGAGGGCGAGATCGCCGGCGGTGCGATCTACGACGCCCTCGTCGGCGCCACGGCGATCGAGCACCGGCTCCCGCTCGCGACCCTCGACCGACGTGCTCTGGACACCTACCGGGTGCTCGGGGTCGAGGTCGCGCTGCTGGGCACGACCGGCTGAGCGCGACCGACCGACGGACGATCGTGGTATTCGATCCGATACGGCCGGGCGCTCCTCGCTCGGGACGGCCAAGCCTGGGCCGACCTCGAGGAGATGCGGGACGCCGGGACGCTCGACATCGCCACGGTCGCCGGCGTGCTCGTCCACCACCTGGGCGCAGATGACGAGCGCATCGCTCGGCTGCGGTCGCTGGCCTCCTGATCTCATCCCGAGTGAGCCCGGGCCTGCCGTCCCGATCGGGTCGACCCCGATGGTCCCCTCACTGTCGTACCCCCCGGGCTACAACAGGCACATGGGGAAGAACAACCGCCAACGCCGAGCCGCCAAGCAGCGCAAGCGCTCGGCGCAGACGTCCAGCTCGAGGCAGCACCGGGTCTCCACGGAGGCGGCCTCGAGTCCCTTCGCAGACGACGGGCCGTCCGCACGCGACCTGGCCACCACGTTCATGGCGGCAGTGCACGCGGACCAGCGGGGCGATGCGGCGCTGGTCGAGGAGCTGATCGGCGTGCTGGCCGCGGTGACTCGGCCCGCATTCGCACGGGAGCTGCAGTCGCTGCTGGAGCTGCAGGTGTCGCACCTCTGGACCGGGGGCTGGCAACCCGCCGTCCTCGATCGCGTCATCGGGCGTGAGCTCGGACGTCCGGAGGCGCTCCTGCTCCGGTCGGTGCTGGCCGCCGAAGCCGGCTCGTACGAGGCGCTGGGGAGGGAGGTCGCCCCCGACTGGATGGCCCAGCTCGAATCCATCGAGGCGCAGCGCTGGTGGGCCGACGGGCGTCCCTACCTCCTCCAGCTCGATCAGCCCTGGCACGACGTCATCCGGTCAGCCGTCAGGCTGATGACGTCGTTCGGGTCGGTCCCCGAGATCCCCACCCTCACGCCCCCACCGGCGGAGTGGCGCCGGGGGCGCACCACGGCCGTCCCGTCGAACCTACCGCCCGGCCTGCTCGACCGCGTCCGGGGGCTGCTGGCCAAGGCGGAGTCGACGTCGTTCGATGCCGAGGCTGACGCCTTCACCGCCAAGGCCCAGGAGCTGATGACCCGGCACCGCATCGACCGGGTGGTGCTCGAGTCGGCCGGCCGCACCGACGACGCCACCCCGATGGGGCGGCGGCTACTCATCGACGATCCCTACGCGGATGCCAAGGCCGTCCTGTTGCATGCGATCTGTGCCGCCAACGGCGGCCACGCCGTGTGGTCCAAGGGCATGGGCTTCTCGACCGTCTTCGCCTTCGCCGACGAGCTCGACATCATCGAGGACCTGTTCACGTCCCTGCTCGTGCAGTCCACCGCGGCGCTGCGGCGAGAGGGCTCCAAGCAGGACCGGTACGGCCGCAGCCGGACCACTCGCTTCCGGCGCTCGTTCCTCGTCGCGTTCGCCAACCGCATCGGCCACCGGCTCCAGGAGGCCACCGACACGGCCGTG
Organism: Acidimicrobiaceae bacterium; assembly: GCA_003476595.1. Lineage (GTDB taxonomy): Bacteria > Actinomycetota > Acidimicrobiia > Acidimicrobiales > Salinilacustritrichaceae > Salinilacustrithrix. Next base: position 5,870 of record DMTU01000093.1, read on the forward strand.
GCCGACGCCGAAACGGCGACCGGTCGCTCGCTCGTCCCGGTCCTCGCCAGCCGAGCCGCTGCCGCCGAGGACGCCGCCGTCCGCTCCTTCCCCCAGCTCTCCGCCATGGCACCGAGCGTCACCGACGGCGAGGGATGGCACGCCGGAACCCTCTTCGGCGACCGGGCCGACCTCGGCGTCGGCGCCCCGGTTTCCGAGCGGGCCGCATCGTGAGCGTGCATTGGTCGTTACCGGCCTCGGGCGCTCACGCCGGCTGACTGCGCAGGTGGATGACGTCGTGGCGCACGACGCGGTCCCGGCCGGCGGCCTTGGCCCGGTAGAGCGCGGCGTCGGCGTGGGCGACCAACGCCGCCCCGTCTCCGTCGGTGGGCAGCCCGGCGACGCCGATGCTGACGTCCGAGAAGACCTTCGAGCTCCTCTTTCAGCCCGAAGTACGCATCGAACTGGCTCTCGACGGCGTCATCGAACTCCACGAGGAAGTCGACGTCGCTCCGTTGCGGGTCGAAGGCGTCTGTCCCAGCCGAGCCGAAGAGCGACAGGCGACGAACGCCGAATCGACGGCACAACACTGCAATCGAGAACCAGCCTGACGAGCGTGGCGTTGCTCGCCACCATCC
>DMTU01000300.1:0-555 GCA_003476595.1 Acidimicrobiaceae bacterium
AGCTCGGACACGGTGAAGCGCAGGGCGTCGAATCGCCGGTGGAGGCGGATCGCCTCCGGCGTCAGGACCGGCACGACGAGCGCGCGCCAGCGGTTGACGCTGTAGGTCCGGTCCTCGGCCGCACCGGGCTCGTAGGGAGGGTTCGGACGGTTGAAGAGGTCTGACAGGAGCTGCAGGTAGCCGAGTCCACCGTCGTCGTTGCCGAGCTCGTCGGCGAGGGGCTGGACCAGGGCGTGGGCGAGGGCTTGCACGTCGTCGGTGCCGGCGGCCTCGTAGGCGTCGAGGAGCTCGTGGCGCCGGCGCTCCACCTCCGCATCGTGCTTGGCCAGCACGGCACGGATCAGGCCTCGTCGATCACCGAAGTGGTATTGGACGGCGCTGGCGTTGGTCGCGCCCGCCTCGGCCGTGATCTCCCGCAGGCTCACCTGGTCGGACCCGCGCTCGGCGAAGAGCCGCTCGGCGGCTCGGATCAGCGCATCGCGGACGGGACTGGCCATCGGCCAGGTGTCTAACCGACGGTTCTGGGCCGCTCCACACGCCTCGACGGCGTGTGGA
>DMTU01000300.1:585-5069 GCA_003476595.1 Acidimicrobiaceae bacterium
AGGACTCCTCGAAGTTGTTGAAGTGGTCGGTGAAGGACTGCTCGAGCACGTCGTGCACGGCGCGCAGGTCGGCCTCGTCGGGCAGGCCCTGGCCCTCGCGGTCGACGAGGCGGAAGCGCACGCCGCAGATCGTCAGCGCGTCGCCAGCGCGGTCGCGGTCGGCCGCGTGCAGGTCGACGGCGATCAGTCCCCGGTCGCCTCGCCCCCACCGCAGTCCGACGCCGTCGTCGAAGTGCTCCCGGCCCAGAAGGTCTCGCCAGCGGCCGGAGGTGGCGTCCGGGTCGGGCACCTCGAGCTCCACGGCCTCGATGCCGTCGACCACACCGGTGCGGACCGCCCGCTGCCAGTCCGGGCCCGCCGGCATCCACAGGTCGCCCTCCCCGGCGGGCTGCACGTCGATCTCGAGGAACGAACCGCCGGTGTCCCCCGGGTGCAGCTGCCAGCCCTGGTAGCCGTGGTCGTCGAACTCGAACGCGGTGCGGATGCCGAGCTGGTCGGCACGGGCGCGGAACGGGGCCTGGTCGTCGGTCTGGCAGATGACCATGTAGCCGCCGTCGCCGCCCATGCGCTCGAGCTGACGTCCGGCCGCCGTCCCCTCTCGGGTGGGCGACACGACCTCGAGGAACTGGTTGCCGACGGGGAGCACGGCGTTCACGAGGCCGAACGTCGCGACGGCCGGGTCACGGTGGGCGACCTCGAGACCGAGCTCGGCAGCGAGGGCGTCCAGGACGGGATCCAGCTCGGTGGCGACCAGGGCCACCTGGCGCAGTCGGAGCGTGCTCATCCTCTCGGCCACGGCTCAGCCCCCAGCCGCGGGAACGCCGGCGCCCGCTTCTCGAGGAGGGCCGTGGCACCCTCCCGGGCGTCGGGCCGGTCGAGCGCGGCGTACTGCACGCCGTCGATCTCGTCGAGCGCGTCCGGGTACGTCACCCCGTAGCCCTCGTAGACGAGCCGCTTGGTGTCTGCGACCGACGCCGGTGACACGTTCTCGGCCAGGTCCACGACGTAGCGACGGGCCGCCGCAAGCAAGTCGTCGGGAGCGACGACCTGCTGCACCAGGCCGAGGCGCAGCGCCTCGGCCGCCTCGACCTTCCGCGACGACCAGAGCATGTCGAGGGCGGCGCCGGTGCCGATGAGGCGCGGGACGATCCACGTCGTGCCGTGCTCGGCGATGAGGCCGCGCTTGGAGAAGATGGAGATGAACGAGGCCGAGTCGGATGCGATGCGGATGTCGGACATCGTCGCCAGCACGAACCCGCCGCCGGCAGCCACGCCGTTCACCGCGCTGATCACCGGCTTGGGCACCTGCAGCAGCCAGGTGAACAGGCCCGGCACACCGTCCTTCGGCGGTGCCGCGGCCGAGCCGGCGTCGGTCGTCTGCTGGAGCACCGAGGCATCGAGCCCGGAGCAGAACCCCCGGCCTTCGCCGGTGACCACGATGCCCACGACCCGCGGGTCGGCGGCCGCAGCGTCGACCGCCTCGCGGAAGGCGCGCAGCATCGGATGGGTGAGCGCGTTCAGCGTCGCCGGCCGTCGCAGCGTGATGGTGGCGACGGGATCGTCGACCCCGTAGTCGATCTCGGTCTGGGTCATCGGGTTCCTCCGTCGGTGCTCGGGCGGATCAGGTCGGTGGTCCAGTGCGTCACCGGCGCGGCCAGCATGGCCGTCACCAGGTCCACCAGGTGGCTGGCGAAGAGCCGATGGTCACCGCGACCGCCGCGCTCACGGGCCCGGCTGGCCAGCTCGCCGTGCACGAAGCGGAGCACGGCGAAGCGGCGGTGCAGCGGGCGGCCGACGGCCTCGGTGGGCAGCAGCGGCTCGACCAGCTGGCTCCACCGGCCGATGCTCGGCGCCTGCCAGTGGGCCTCGAGGGTGCCGGCGAAGCGCACGGGGCGGGCGAGCACCTCGGCCACGATCTGGAGGTGAGCGGCCCCGCCGTCGGGCTCGGACAGCTCGGCGACGAGCGGGGCGACCAGCGCGGTCGAGAGGGCCCGGGGCTCCGGCGGGTCCGACCGCTCGACCTCGTCCAGCAGCGAGCCGCGGCGACCCTCGACGCGGTCGCGGTGCCGGGCCAGCACCGCCAGCAGCAGCCCGTCCCGGTCCCCGAAGTGGTACTGGGCGGCGTTGGTGTTGCCCTGCCCGGCCCGACGGGCGATCTCCCGGAGCGACGGAGCCTCGATGCCCTCGGACGCGAAGAGCTCCTCCGCTGCCCGGACGATGGCGAGGCGGGCCCCGGCGCTCATCCCGGCGCGAACGCCGTGCCGCCGTCGATCTTGATGACCGAGCCGGTGGTGTAGCTCGACGCGTCGCTGGCCAGGTAGAGGGCCGCACCCACGACCTCGTGGGGCTCCCCGCCGCGCTGGAGCGGGATGGTGCGCCGGGCCGTCTCGGCGAAGGCGTCCATGTCCCAGGCCTTGGCGATGTCGGTGAGGAACGGGCCCGGCATGATCACGTTGCTGCGGACCTTCGGCGCGTAGGCCCGGCTGAGCCCGATCGACATCGCGTCGAGCGCGGCCTTCGCGCCGGCGTACACGAGCTCGTTCGGCGTCGGCTGCACCGCGGCGATCGAGCTCACGTGGATCAGCGAACCGCCCTCGCCGGCGGCCATGCGCTCCCCCAGCAGCGCCGACAGGCGGAACGGTCCCTTGAAGTTCACGCCCACGACCTTGTCGAAGAGCTCCTCGGACACCTCCGACAGCGAGCCGTACAGGGGGGACATGCCGGCGTTGTTGACGAGCACGTCGCAGCGACCGAAGCGCTCGTGCACGAAGTCGGCGAGCCGATCGGCGTCGTCCCAGTGCCCGGCGTGGAACCCGACGCCGATCGCGTCTCGACCGGTCGACTCGCGGACCTCGGCGGCGGCCTGCTCGCACGCGTCGGCCTTGCGGCTGGCGATGACGACGTCGGCGCCGTGCTCGGCGAAGGCCTGCACCATGGCCCGGCCCAGACCCCGACTGCCGCCGGTGACGACCGCGACCCGACCGGTGAGGTCGAACCGATCGCTCACTGGTTGCCCACCACGTGCTCGAGCACGTCGGCCATCTTGGCGCGGGCCTCCTCGCGACGGGTCGGCAGGTGCGCCGACGGGAACAGCGTGTCCACCGGCTTGTGCTCCTTGAGCACCTGCCGGGCGATGGTGACCTTGTGCACCTCGGTGGGGCCGTCGGCGATCGCCATGACCTCGGCGCCGATCATCATCGACACGAAGGGCATCTCGTTCGACACACCGAGGGCGCCGTGCAGGTGCATGGCCCGCTGGACCACGTCGTGGAAGACCTTCGGCATGGCGACCTTCACCGCCGCGATGTCCTTGCGCACCTTCTTGTAGTCCTGGTGCTCGTCGATGAGCCAGGCGGTGCGCAGGACGAGCAGGCGGAACTGCTCGATCTCGATCCAGGAGTCGGCGATCTGCTCCTGGACCACGCCGAGCGATGCCAGCGGCCCGGTGCGGGTCTCGCGGCTGAGCGCCCGCTCGCACATCATGTCGAAGGCCCGGCGCACGGAGGCGATGGTCCGCATGGCGTGGTGGATGCGGCCGCCGCCGAGGCGGGTCTGGGCGATGGCGAAGGCCTGCCCTGCCCCACCGAGCAGGTGGTCGGCCGGCACCCGGACGTCGGTGTAGCGGACGTAGCCGTGCGTGCCGTGCCCCTCCGGCTCGGCCCCCAGGCCGACGTTGCGCACGATCTCCACGCCGGGCGTCTCGGCCGGCACCACGAACATGCTCATGCCCTGGTAGGCGCTCACGTCGGGGTCGGTGACCGCCATGACGATGTAGAAGGACGCGAAGCGGGCGTTCGAGGAGAACCACTTCTCCCCGTTGATGATCCACTCGTCGCCGTCGAGCACGGCGCGGGTGGTGAACAGCGTCGGATCGGCGCCGGCGTGGGGCTCGGTCATCGAGTAGCACGACGAGATCTGGCCGTCGAGCAGCGGCTGCAGGTACTTCGCCTTCTGCTCCTCGGTGCCGTAGTGGGCGAGGATCTCGGCGTTGCCCGAGTCCGGGGCCTGGCAGCCGAACACCGACGGCGCCCAGCGGGACCGGCCGAGGATCTCGTTGAGCAGTGCCAGCTTCAGCTGGCCGTAGCCCTGGCCACCGAGCTCGGGGCCGAGGTGGGCGGCCCACAGGCCGCGGTCCTTGACCTGCTGCTGCAGCGGACGGACGACGGCCATCGCGGTCTCGTCGGACTTGTCGTAGGGGTCGCCGAGGACGAGGTCCAGGGGCTCCACCTCCTCACGGACGAAGTCGTCGACCCAGTCGAGCTGGGTCTGGTAGTCGGGGTCGGTGCGGAAGTCCCATGCCATGGGGCGACGTTAACGCACGTGCGTTAACCATGCGCCGGTCCGCCGCGACCTCCCCGGCGACCGAGCGGGCAGGACGGCGGTCGATACCGTGCCGAGGTGCCCCATCGCCGCATCGCCTCCGCCCTGCTCGCCGCCACGCTCCTGCTCGCCGCCTGCGGTGACGACGACGACACGTCGTCGCC
>DMTU01000300.1:5298-5434 GCA_003476595.1 Acidimicrobiaceae bacterium
CGGAGGACGACACCGAGGCCGAGCCCGAGGCCCCCGCCCCCGACCAGCCCGGCCCGTACGCCGTCGGCCGGACCACCCAGCAGGTCACCGACCCCGAGCGACCCGAGCGGACCCTGACGGTCGAGGTCTGGTACCC
>DMTU01000233.1:0-357 GCA_003476595.1 Acidimicrobiaceae bacterium
GGACGACGGCGGCGGCCAGCGTGGCCCGCCGCACCCGGCGGCTGCGCAGCGAGCCGACGATGGCGAGGGGCAACCACGCCCGCCAGACGGACCGGCCGAGCCAGGCGCCGGCCTGCAGCGTGCCGCCGCCGGCGAGCCCGAGGGAGGTGGCCACCGGGCGGTCGAGCCGGCCACGCAGCTTCGGCGCGAGCGCCAGCGATGAACCGATCGCGACCCCGGCACCGGCGAGGGCCCCCTTGCGTCCGCCCAGCGCCGCCAGGAGCCAGGCGACCAGGCTCCAGGCGTTCAGCTCCACCGGGGCGACCGATCCCGGGTGGCGCTGGTCGAGGGGCGCGGCCGCCGACCCGTACGTCGCCC
>DMTU01000233.1:428-3700 GCA_003476595.1 Acidimicrobiaceae bacterium
ACCCGTACGTCGCCCGCTGGCGGACCAGGGCGCCCCAGTCGGCGCGGGGGCGGTGCTCGACCTCGGCGGCAGGCTCGTAGCGGACGGTCCAGCCCGACTCGACCGCCCGCCACACCAGGTCGACGTCCTCGCCGACCCGCATGCCGGGCTCGAAGCCGTCCAGCTGCTCGAGCAGCTCGCGCCGGCAGACGACCGTCGCGGTCGGCACGTACGAGACGCGGCCGCGCGGGACGACCCGTGCTTCCCGATCGCCGAGGTCGAGCGGGGAGCGGTGCCGCTCGTAGCGCTCGAGCAGTGACCGTCCGGGCCGGCTGCGCACCCGCGGAGCGACGATGCCCACCGCGGGGTCGGCGAGGTGGGCCAGGAGCGGTTCGAGCCAGCTGGTGCCGGGGACGACGTCGGCGTCGACGAAGGCCACGACCTCGCCGGACGACGCCCGCCAGCCGGTGTCGCGGGCCGCGCCGGGACCGAGGGAGCGGTCGTGGCGCAGCACGGTCGCTCGGCCGGCGACCGCGCCCGGCACGGCGGTCGGGTCGGCGGTGCCGTCGTCGACCACCACGACCTCGGTGCCCGCCGGCACCTGCAGCGCGTCGAGCAGCGCACCCAGCTCGACCGCGTGGTCGCGGACCGGTACGACCACCGAGAGCGTGAGCTCGGGGGTTCGCCCGGGCCGGGGGTGGACCATGCCGGCGTCCAGGAGGCGCCGCGCCACCTGGGCGTCCGGACCGGCCGTCGGCACCGGGCCGCCGGCCAAGACCCGATCCACGGCGACGGCGCCCGCCTCGCTGAAGCGCAGGAGCCGCATCGGCGCACCCCCGAGGAGCGACCGGCCATCGGCGCTGCGACGGGTCTCGGCGTCCAGGGCGAGCGCGATATGTTCGGGGAACCCCTCGGCCACGGTCCTCCTCGAGCGACGGAGTGGCGAGGCTAGCCCTGCCCGCTCGTTCCCCCAGAGGTGTCCGATGACCGTCACCGAGCCCACCACCGAAGCCTCCTCCGAGGTCGAGGACCAGGAGCAGGCCACCGAGGAGCTCGTCACCGACGACGTCCTGGTCGAGGAGATCTCCATCGACGGGATGTGCGGCGTCTACTAGGCGCCCGCCCTCGACGCGATGGCGTTCGATCCCGCTGACCGCTACCGGCTCAGCCCCCGCGTGGGCCTGCGCCCCGAGCCCTTCGGCGCCCTCGCCTACCACTACGACACCCGTCGGCTGGTCTTCCTGAAGTCGAACGACCTCGTCGCCCTGGTGCGCTCCCTCGAGTCCCACGCCAGCGCCGCTGACGCCATCGACGCCGTCGTCGACCCGACCACCGGCCGCCGATCCGCCTACGTGACCGCCCTCGCCTCGCTCTGCGAGTCCGGCGTGGTCGAACCCCTGCTGGAGCCCGCCGCATGAGCAACATCCCGAAGACCCCGCCGCTGGTCGAGCAGCTCAAGGGCGGTCTCGACGCGCCCATCTGCCTCACCTGGGAGCTGACCTACGCCTGCAACCTGGCCTGCGTGCACTGCCTGTCGAGCTCCGGTCGCCGGGATCCCGAAGAGCTCAGCACCGCCGAGGCCAAGGACCTGATCGACCAGCTGGCCGCCCTCCAGGTCTTCTACGTGAACATCGGCGGCGGCGAGCCGATGCTGCGCAAGGACTTCTTCGAGATCGTCGAGCACTCCGTCACCAACGGCGTCGGCGTGAAGTTCTCCACCAACGGCACCTACCTCGACCGGGCCGCCGCCGAGCGCCTCGTGGCGCTGCCCTACCTCGACGTCCAGATCAGCCTCGACGGCATGACGCCCGAGGTGAACGACGCCGTCCGGGGCGAGGGCTCCCACGCGAAGGCCCTCGAAGCCATGGGCCACCTGCGCGACGTGGGGTTCGAGGACTTCAAGATCTCGATCGTGTGCACCCGCCACAACGTCGACCAGCTCGACGAGTTCAAGGCGCTCGCCGACGACCACGGCGCGCAGCTGCGCATCACCCGCCTGCGCCCCTCGGGCCGGGGCGTGGACAGCTACCACGACCTGCGCCTCACCAACCCCCAGCAGCGCCAGGTCTTCCACTGGATCCTCGACCACCCCGACGTGCTCACCGGCGACTCGTTCTTCCACCTGAACGCGCTCACCACCGAGACCGGTGGGCCCAACCTGCCCGGCCTGAACATGTGCGGTGCCGGCCGGGTCGTGTGCCTCATCGACCCCATCGGCGACGTCTACGCCTGCCCGTTCGTCATCCACGACGAGTTCCTGGCCGGCAACGTCCGCGACGCCGGCGGCTTCGCCCACGTCTGGCAGGAGTCGACGCTGTTCACCGAGCTGCGCGAGCCCACCAGCGCGGGCGCCTGCGCCTCCTGCGGGTCCTACGACGCCTGCCAGGGCGGCTGCATGGCCACCAAGTTCTTCACCGGCCTGCCGCTCGACGGACCCGACCCGGACTGCATCCACGGCCACGCCGACGAGGCCCTGGCCGGCATCGCCTCCGGTTCGGCCCCACGTCCCTCACAGGACCACAGCCGGCCGGGCGCGGCCGTTCCCGTCGCCCTCACCCGCAAGCACTGAACAGCGTCGGCTCGTCCGCGGGCCGGCGTCGGGAGCGCCAGCGAGCAGCCGGCAGCGTTCCGAGGCTCGACGCGCCCGCAGGGGCGCGAGGCCGAGGTAGCTAGGAAGCGGCTTGGCGGACCGAGTGGGAGAAGTCGTCGGGCACGACGATGTCGTTCGGGCCGAGGTCGGCGAGCGTGCGCTTGCCGAGGCCGAGCATGGCGGAGTCGATGCCGTTGCGCAGCACGTCGAGCACGTTCTCGACGCCGGGCTGGCCGCCGACGGCGAGGGCCCACAGGGACGCCCGGCCGATCATGACGGCCTTGGCGCCGAGGGCGACGGCCTTGACGACGTCGCTGCCCCGACGGATGCCGCCGTCCATCAGCACCTCGATCTGGTCGCCGACGGCGTCGGCGATCAGGGGCAGGGCCCGGATCGGGGCGGGGGTGGTGTCGAGGTTGTTGCCGCCGTGGTTGGAGACGCTGATCGCGCTGTAGCCGGCGTCGACGGCCCGGCGGGCGTCGTCGACCCGCATGATGCCCTTGAGCATGAACGGGCCGTCCCACTGCTCGCGGAGCCAGCGCAGGTCGTCCCAGCTGGGCGGGGGCGTGCCCATCCACTGCCCGTAGGCCTCGAAGAACCCGGGGGGTGACTCGCCCTCGGGGACCATGTTCGGCACGTGCAGGTCGGGCAGCGACCGGTTCTCGAGGGTGTACATCCCGTAGCGCCAGGCGTAGCGGGGGCT
>DMTU01000148.1:0-11009 GCA_003476595.1 Acidimicrobiaceae bacterium
GCGCGCGAACCCCTTGGAACTACTCGTCTAGGCGGGCGCCCTCAGACGTGGGTCTCGAGGCCGATCGGCAGGTCGGCGGCGTCCCAGCCGAGGTTGACCAGGGCCCGGTCGTGGGCGAAGCGGTCGGTCATCCCGCCGACGAAGGCCACGGCCTCCCGCACGACGTCGGTGCGGTCGTCGATGGGACGGCCCTCCGCCACCAGCCGGTCGGGGTCGGCGCGGTACCACTCGACCAGGGCGGTGAGGAGGCGGTCGACCACGACGCCCTGCTGGCGGGACTCGTCGCGCAGGTAGATGCGCTCGTAGTTGAAGGCGCGGAACGCGGTGAGGGCCTCGGCGAGGTCGTCATGCATGCCGATGGTGCCCGACTCGGCGGTGGCGCCCACCACGGCCTGGATGAAGGCGTGCAGCTGCTGGCGGCGGTCCCGCCCGCAGCGCTCGGCCACGACCGTGGGCAGGTCCTCGGGGCGGACCACCCCGGCGAGCACGGCGTCTTCGAAGTCGTGGCAGAGGTAGGCGATGCGGTCGGCCCAGCTGACGACCTCGCCCTCGGGCGTCGACGGCGCCGGTCGCGACCAGGAGTGGTTGCGGATCCCGTCGAGGGTCTCGCGGCACAGGTTCAGCGGGGCGAGCACCACGTCGGCCCCCCAGGTCGCGTGGTCGTAGCCGCCCTCGACGAAGGGGGCGAGGGCATCCTCGGAGGCGTGGCCGAAGGGCCCGTGGCCGCAGTCGTGGCCGAGCGCGATGGCCTCGGCCAGGGCGACGTTGAGCCGACAGGCCCGGGCGATGGACGTGGCCACCTGGGCGACCTCGAGGGCATGGGTGAGCCGGGTGCGCTGGTGGTCGTCGGGGAACACGAAGACCTGCGTCTTGCCGGCCAGGCGGCGGAACGCGGTGCCGTGCACGATGCGGTCGCGGTCGCGCTCGAAGCAGGTCCGCCAGGGGTCGGCCTCCTCCTCGACCGATCGGTGGCCGGCGCCCTCGGCGCGGGTGGCCCCGGGCGCCAGGTGCTCGGCTTCACGGGCTTCGCGGACCTCCCGGTCGGCGATGTGGATGTCGCCGACGTCGGCGTGGGTGTCCGCGTGCGCGTGGCGCACCGGACCGGCGCCGTGACCGGCCATGGTGGCTGCCCACTGGCGGGCTCGGGGCGTCAGATCCGGTGCCGGACCGCCGCCGGCGGGGTCGTGGTCGGGTCGGTGAGCCACGATCCGAGTCTCCCACGCGCCCTGGTCGGTCCTAGATTCCCCGCGGTGTCCCAGTTCGTCGACGAGTGCGGCCTCCATGTGAAGGGCGGAGACGGCGGCGCCGGCTCGGTGTCGTTCCGTCGCGAGGCCCACGTGCCCCGCGGTGGGCCCGACGGGGGCGACGGCGGCAGCGGCGGCGACGTGTGGCTGGTCGCCGACCACAACGTGGCGTCCCTGCTCGCGTTCCGGGACCACCCGTTCCGTCGGGGCGAGGACGGCACCCACGGCATGGGCAAGAAGCGACACGGGCGGCGCGGCGCGGACATCGAGGTGTCGGTGCCCGAGGGCACGGTGATCAAGGACCAGGCCGGCAAGGTGCTCGCCGATCTCGTGCACACCGGCGATCGCTTCCTCGCAGCCGAAGGCGGCATCGGCGGTCGGGGCAACGCCAAGTTCCTCTCCAACCGGCGCCGGGCTCCCGGCTTCGCCGAGCAGGGGGAGATCGGGGAGGAGCGCTGGCTGCGCATGGAGCTCAAGCTCCTCGCCGACGTCGCCCTCGTCGGGTTCCCAAGCGTCGGCAAGTCCACGCTCATCTCGGTGATCTCGGCGGCGCGCCCCAAGATCGCCGACTACCCGTTCACGACGCTGGAACCGAACCTCGGCGTGGTCCGCACCGACGACGGTGTGGAGATCGTGGTCGCCGACCTGCCCGGGCTCATCGAGGGCGCCGCCGAGGGCAAGGGCCTCGGCCGCCAGTTCCTCCGCCACGTCGAGCGCGCCCGCGTGCTCGTGGTCATGGTGGACCTGTCGCCGACCGCCATGCACCCGCCCGCCGAGCAGAAGGACATCCTGTTGCGCGAGCTGGCCGACTACGACCCGATCCTGCTGACCCGGCCCCGCATCGAGGTGGGCTCCCGCGCCGACCTCGACGACGGCACCTGGGAGTGGGACGGCGAGCGGGTCGCGGCGGTGACCGGCGACGGCGTGCCCCAGCTGGTGGGTCGCATGGTCCAGACCGTCACCGATGCCCGCCAGGCGATGCCCGAGCGGGAGGCCTACGTCGTCCACCGCCTGGAGGGGGAGGGGTACAAGGTCGTCCGCGACGAGACCGGCTCCGGCTGGGACGTCGTCGGCCGGGAGGCCATCCGCGCCGTGCGGCTGTCGGACCTGACCAACCCGGAGGCGCTCGACGAGGCCCACCGCCGGCTCAAGTCCCTCGGCATCGACCGGGCGCTCGCGCGCGCCGGTGTGAAGCCGGGCGACACCGTGCGCATCGGCAAGCTCGAGTTCGACTACGAGGTCGAGTGAGCGTGGGGGAGCGCGGCCAGATCGTCGTGGCCAAGATCGGCTCGTCGTCGATCACCGCCGACGACGGCACCATCAACGAGGCAGCGATCGCCAAGTTCTGCCGTGAGGTCGCCGGCCTGCGCGACGCCGGCCACCAGGTCGTCATGGTCACCTCCGGGGCCATCGCCGCCGGTCTGCCCGCGATGGACTTCGACGTGCGCCCCCGGGATGCCGTCACCCTCCAAGCGGTGTCCGCCGTGGGGCAGAGCCGGCTCATGGCGGTCTACGACCGCGAGCTCGCCGGCCACGGCCTCACCGCCGGTCAGGTCCTGCTCGCGCCGCTCGACTTCATGGTGCGCGAGCAGTACCTCCACGCTCGCTCCACCCTCGGCCGCCTGCTCGATCTCGGGGTGGTGCCGGTCGTGAACGAGAACGACGCCATCGCCGACGACGAGATCCGCTTCGGTGACAACGACCGCCTGGCCGCCCTCGTCGCCCACCTCATCCGGGCCGACCTGCTCGTCCTGCTCACGGACGCGCCCGGGCTGCTCACCGCCGACCCCCGCTTCGACAGCACGGCATCGCTCATCGAGGAGATCCTCGAGATCGACCACAGCCTCGAGGCCATCGCCGGCGGCGCGGGCAGCGACCGGGGCAGCGGTGGGATGGCCTCCAAGCTGGCTGCGGCCAAGATCGCCGCCTGGTCCGGGGTGCGTGCCGTCATCGCCCAGGCCTCCCGCGACGACGTGCTCCTCCACGCCGTGGACCGCACCGCCGGCGTCGGCACGGTGGTGCAGCCCCGCACGCAGCGCCTCCCGGCCCGCAAGCTGTGGATCGCCTTCGCGGTCGGGGCCGCCGGCACGATCGTGGTCGACGACGGCGCCCGCCGCGCCCTGCTCGAGCGCGGCGTCTCGCTCCTCCCCGCCGGCGTGGTCGACGTGAAGGGCGGCTTCGACGTCGACGCCGCCGTCGAGATCGCCGGCCCCGACGGCCGGGCCTTCGCCAAGGGCCTCAGCCGCTTCGACGCGGCCGGCCTGCGTTCGGTCCTCGGCACCAGGACCGAGCACCTCCCCGAGGGCTCCCCCCACGAGGTCGTCCACCGAGACGACCTCGTCGTCCTCCCGTAAGGGGAACGTAAGGGGAAGCGGTCAGCGCAAGGGGCCTCGGCCAGGCCACCCCGAGAGGAACTGGCAGCGGAGGCGGAACGTGGCCCCAAGGGCCTTGTTCCGCAGCCGCCAGTTTCACGCGGAGGTGCCGTCCGAGGGTTGGCCCTCTGCCTGTGCCTCGCCGGTGGCGGGTGCCTCAGCGGCGGACTCGCCGGCGATCGCTTCGGGCTCGGGTGCGATGCCGAGCTGCGCCTTGATCTCGGCGAGCCGGCTGGTGGCCTCCACGTTGAGCGCAGCCTGCTCGACCTCGAGCATGCGCCCCTCGACCGAGGAGCCCTGCAGCTCCTGCATGCCCTTGGCCTTGGCGTAGCGGGCCTCGACCTTGGAGCGGACCTCCTCGAGGGAGGGGACGTCCTCGCCGACCGTCATGGAGAGCTGGCTCATCGCCTTGTTCATCTCCTCCTGCATGTTGGCCTGGTCGATCTTGCCGAGGAGGGCCTGGCGCTCGGAGAGCTTCTTCTGCAGGGCGGTGGCGTTCTGCTGGACGGCGACCTTGGCCTGGTCGGATGCCTCGGAGGCCTGGAAGTGCAGGGACTTGAGGTCCTCGACCTCGCTCTCCAGGGAGATCATGCGGTTGGCGAAGGACTCGGCGGCCTGGGTGTACTCGGTGGCCTTGGCCGTGTCGCCGGCCTTCTGGGCCTGGTCGGCCATCAGCACCGCCTGGCGGGCGTTGCCCGAGACCTTCTCCAGCTCGGTCATCACCCGGTTGAGCCGCATCTCGGTCTGCTTCTGGTTGGCGATGACGTTCGCCGCCTGCTGGGTGAGGCGCTTGTGCTGCTCGTGCGCCTCCGAGATCGCCTGTTCCAGCTGCACCTTGGGGTCGGCTCGCTCGTTGAACGAGCTGTCCGTCCGGGCAACCAGGTACTTCCACCAACGCTTGAGGGCCTTGAGCATGGTCGGATCGTAGACCCCGTCGCGCCCGGTGCTGCCCCGGTCCGCCGTCGACGCCGGTCAGCGACCCAGCATCGCCCGCAGGGGCAGGCCGCGCGCCTGGGCGAAGGCCAGGTACACGAGGCCGGCCGTGCCGATGGATGCGCCGGCCGCGAGGATCGCCGGCAGGCCCCCGACCGCGAGGTCGACGAGGCGACCGACGGCGGCGCCGGCGAGCGCGGCGGTCACCACCGTGGCGAGCGACCCGCCTCCCAGGCTCACCGGGCCGATGCGCCAGCGCAGTGCCAGGCGCAGCAGCACGAGCTCCACCCACGCACCGACCGCGGAGCCGAGGGCGATGCCGACCGCGCCGAGGTGCAGGAAGGCGGCCGAGTCGGTGGCGTCGGTCTCGAGCTGGATCGACGTGCCCACGAGGACGAGCTGGTCGAACAGGAACATCACCGAGAGCGCGACGAGCGATGACGTGACGACGCGGACCAGGGCGATGCGGGCCGGGGTCCGGGGGTCGTCGAGGGCGTAGAGCGAGTTCTGCAGGAGTCGGGAGGCGGTGGAGGCGAGCAGGCCGAGCGCGTACGCGGCCAGCACGAGCCACACGAGGCGGGTGTCTGAGGCGTTGAACTCGCCGCGCTGGAACAGCGCGGCGACGAGCGGCTCGCCGAGCGCGATGTAGATCACGGCCGTGGGCGCCACGAAGTACGCCACCCGCTTCAGGCCGCCCTCGACCCGACCGGCCAGCTCGGCTCGCTGCTCGGGGCGGAGGCGGGACAGCTCGGGCAGCTCGGATGCGGCGATGCTCATGCCGAACAGCGACACCGGCAGCAGGTAGAGCACCTGGGCGTAGGTCCCGGCCGCCACCGCGCCGGTGACGAGCAGGCTGGCCAGCACCAGGTCGAGGTAGCCCGAGATCTGCACCACGCCCCGGCCGAACACGACCGGGCCGAGGCGGCTCATGGCGTCCCGGACGCCGGCGAGGGTGCGATCGAGGGACAGGCGCAGATCGGGGACGAGCGAGCGGACCGTGGGCAGCTGGACGAGCAGCTGGGCCAGACCGCCGAGCACCACGCCCCAGGCCAGTGCGTTGGCGAGGCTCGTCGTCGTGGACCCCCCGATGGCGACGACGGTCACCACCACGATCTGGGCGACGTTCCACAGCACCGGCGCGACGTAGGAGAGGAAGAAGCGCCGGTGCGAGTTGAGGATGGCCAGGCACCACGCCGACAGGACGAGCAGCCCGATGCCGGGGAACATGATCCGGACGAGGCTGACCGTGAGGTCCAGCTTCTCGGGGTCGTCGCGGAACCCCGGGGTCAGGACGATGGTGATCGGCCGGGCGGCGACCATGCCGAGCACGACCAGGACGGAGACGGCGGCGGCGAGGAGGCCGGCGACCGCGCCGGCCGTGCGGCCCGCCTCCTCCTCGTCGGTGTCGACGAGCCGGGAGTAGACGGGGATGAACGACGCCGACAGGACGCCCTCGCCCAGGAGGTTCTGGAGCAGGTTGGGGATGCGCAGCGCCGCCTTGAAGGCGTCGGAGGCCAGCCCCACGCCGAGGAAGCCGGCGGTGACGATCTCGCGGATCAGCCCCGACAGGCGAGACAGCAGGATGCCGGCGCCGACCAGGGTGGCGTTGCGGCCCGAGTCGTCCGTGGTCGCCCCGGCCCCGGCCTCCGCCCCGGACTCAGGCTCGGCCTCGACCTCGGTCTGCTGGCGGGCCCGGGCCCGCTGGCCCCGGCGGCTCCCCGGGCGGGTCCCCGTCACGCCACGGTCGCCTGGTGGTCAGGGATGTCGGCGGCCTCGAGGGTGCGGAGGTGGTCGTCGGTCGGGTCCTCGATGGCCACGATCCGGGACGCCTGGCGGGCCACGGCCTCCTCGAACAGGTTCCGGGCGACCCGGCCGTTGCCGAAGCCCTTGTCCCGCGGGGCGCCGTCGAGGTGGGCGCGGACCTTGGCCCGGGCTTCGTGGGTGGTCTCGTAGCCGCCCTGGCGGCAGCGCATGTCGAAGATGGCCAGCAGCTCGTCGGTGTCGTAGTCGGGGAAGTGGATGGTCTTGGGGAACCGGGACCGCAGCCCCGGGTTGGCCGCCACCAGCTGGGCCATCTCGTCGGGGTACCCGGCCATGATCACCACGATCCGGTCCCGACGGTCCTCCACCAGCTTCACGATCGTGTCGATGGCCTCCCGCCCGAAGTCGGTCTCGCTGCCCCGGACCAGAGCGTAGGCCTCGTCGATGAGCAGCACGCCCTCGTCGGCCTCGTCGAACACCGCGGTGACCTTCGGTGCGGTCTGCCCCACGAACCCGGCCACGAGCCCGGCCCGGTCCACCTCGACCAGGTGGCCCCGCTCGACCACGCCGAGGGACCGGTAGATCTCGGCGAGGAGCCGGGCGACGGTGGTCTTGCCGGTGCCCGGGTTGCCCGAGAACACCAGGTGGCGGGACTGGTCCAGCACCGGCAGGCCGCGCTCGGCCCGGAGCAGCTGGACGCGGGTGAGGTCGGCGACCTTCTTCACCTCGGCCTTCACCGCGTCGAGGCCGATGAGCTCGTCGAGCTCGGCGAGCACCTCGTCGACGGGCCGGGCCGGCGGCAGGTCCGGCTCGGCCGGAGCCTCGTCGGCGCCGCCGGCGGCGGCAGCCGTGTGGGCGGCCTCCCGCCGACCGACACCGCGGGTCTCGGCGATGCGGTCGAGCAGCCGGCCGCGGAAGCGCTCGATCGCGGCGAGCTCCACCGGGGCGGTGTGCTGGTCGAGGCTGGCGACGGCGAAGCCGATGCCGAGGGCCCGGTCGTAGTAGAGGCTGGCGAGGTCGGTGCCGTCGCGACCGTCGGCGGCGAGCAGGACCTCGGCCAGCTCGGACGGCTGGTCGAGGAATCGCACCCGGTCGGCCAGCAGACGAGCGGAGCGCACGTCGGCTGGGGCCGAGCGGGCCAGGCTGCCGCCGAACCGGGGGCCGAACGCGGCGATGAAGGCCAGGAGCTCGGGATCGGTGTGCAACCCGTCGGCGTCGATGAACGCGGCGGCGAGGTTGTACGCCTCGACCTGGACGTCGACCTCGATGCGCTCCCCGTCGACGCCCTTCACCGTGGCGGCGAGGTCCCGGACCCGCGGGGTCAGCGCGTCGCAGAAGTCGCGCACCGCATCGTCGAGCGCGGGGTCGGGCAGCACGGGGCCGAGTCTGCCCCGTCGCGGCGTGCATCCTTAGACTTCTCCCATGGCTGACTCCCCGATGGCCCAGCTCGGCGCACGCGCCAAGGCCGCGTCCCGAGCCCTCGCCACCGCGTCGACCGCCGCGAAGGACGCCGCACTGCTCGCCGCCGCCGACCTGCTCGTGGCCCGCAGCGAGGCGATCCTCGAGGCCAACGCCCGCGACGTCGAGCGCGAGGAGGCGGGCGGCATGGCGCCGGCGCTGCTCGATCGGCTCCGCCTCAGCCCGGCCCGGATCGAGGCCATGGCCGGCGGGCTGCGCCAGGTCGCGGCCCTGCCCGATCCGGTCGGCGAGATCTCCGAGGGCTGGACCCGGCCCAACGGTCTGCGCATCAACCGGGTGCGGGTGCCCCTCGGCGTCGTCGCCATCATCTACGAGTCTCGGCCCAACGTCACGAGCGATGCCTTCGGGCTGTGCCTCAAGTCGGGCAACGCCGCCTTCCTGCGCGGCTCCTCGGCGGCGATCGAGTCGAACACCGCCATCGCCGCGGCGCTGCGGGAGGGCATCGACAAGGCCGGCCTGCCCGCCGATGCCCTCGTCCTCGTCGAGGACGTCAGCCGGGAGGCCGCAGTGGAGTTCATGCAGCTGCGCGGCCTGGTCGACTGCCTCATCCCGCGGGGCGGCCGCTCGCTCATCCAGAGCATCCTCGACAACGCCACGGTGCCCTTCGTCATCGACGGCGACGGCAACTGCCACGTCTACGTGGACGCGACCGCCGACCTGTCGATCGCGCTGGACGTCATCGTCAACGCCAAGACGCAGCGGCCCGGCGTGTGCAACGCGGCCGAGAAGCTCCTGGTCCACGCGGCTGTCGCCGCCGACTTCCTCCCGCGGGCCGCCGCCGCCCTCGAGGGCGTGGAGCTCGTCGGCGATCCGGCCGCCTGCGCGATCCTTCCGTCTGCCGCGCCGGCCACGGACGAGGACTGGGACACCGAGTTCCTCGACCTGAAGCTCGGCGTGGCCGTGGTCGACTCGATCGACGCGGCGATCGACCACATCGCCGCGCACGGCTCCGGCCACTCCGAGGCGATCATCACCACCGACCTCGCCGCCGCCGACCGCTTCACCACCGAGGTCGATGCCGCCGCGGTGGTGGTCAACGCGTCGACCCGCTTCGTCGACGGCGAGGAGTTCGGCTTCGGCGCCGAGATCGGCATCTCCACCCAGAAGCTCCACGCACGCGGCCCGATGGGGCTGCGCCAGCTCACCACGGAGAAGTTCGTGGTGCGCGGCACCGGTCAGATCCGGAGCTGATCCGTCTGCCCGGCCTCCCGAGCGGGTAGGCACATCAGCGGAGCAGCGGGCGCGACGGGCGCACCCGCTGGGCACCGAAAGGAACCATGCCAGACACCGACCAGCGCGTGGTGTTCCTCGAGCGCGACACCGCCGAGGAGCTCCTCGATCTCGTGGACGACCGCCCGGGCGACGCCGATGAGGACCTCCTCGACGCCGCCCTCGACGCCATCGAGGCCGCCGGCGACGGCTTGCCCGGCGAGGCCCAGCAGGCCGTCGCCCGCGGCGAGGCCGTGGCCCTCGGCCTCGACCCGACCGAGGCCGCCACCGTGCGGACCCTGATCCTCGAGAACCAGGAGGCCGACCCGGGCGTGCTGCGCTCGGTCGGCGCCAGCATCAAGTCCAAGCTGAAGGCTGCCGCCAAGAAGGCACGTCGCAAGAAGAAGTGACGCCGGCGGCAGATCCGGCGCGACCACCGCAATAGTTGACCGAGCGGTCAAGACGGCCGGTAGGGTCGGGAGATGGCCGAACCGCGCTTCGATTCCGTCCCCGAGGTCCGAGAGGGCCTGAAGAAGGTCGACTACCTCTCCGACGAGGGCATCGCCGGCATCGTCTACCTCGCTGATCGGCTGCAGAAGCCGATCCTCGTCGAGGGTCCGGCCGGCACGGGCAAGACCCAGCTCGCCAAGTCGGTCGCGGACATGATGGGCGCCCGACTGATCCGCCTGCAGTGCTACGAGGGCCTCGACGAGTCCAAGGCGCTGTACGAGTGGAACTACAAGAAGCAGCTGCTGCGCATCCAGGCCGCCGGCAAGGGCGACGACACCGGCAGCGACGAGTGGGACGAGCTCTCCGGAGACATCTTCTCCGACGACTTCCTCCTCACCCGCCCGCTGCTCGAGGCGATCACCGCCGAGGACCCCGTGGTCCTGCTGATCGACGAGGTCGACCGCGTCGAGGTCGAGACCGAGGCCCTCCTGCTCGAGATCCTCTCGGACTACACGGTGTCGATCCCTGAGCTGGGCACCATCGAGGCCAAGCAGATCCCGATGGTCTTCCTGACCTCCAACAACACCCGTGAGCTGTCCGAGGCCCTGAAGCGACGCTGCCTCTACCTGCACGTCGACTACCCGGACCTCGAGCGCGAGAAGGAGATCGTGCTCACGAAGGTGCCCGACATCACTGAGTCGCTCGCCGACCAGGTGGCCCGCATCGTCCGCTCGATCCGCAACCTCGAGCTGAAGAAGAGCCCCTCGGTCTCCGAGACGCTCGACTGGGCCCGCACCCTCCTGCTGCTCGGCGTCAACCAGATCGACGCCGAGACCGCCCGGAGCACCATCAACATCCTGCTCAAGTACCAGTCCGACATCACCAAGGCGCTGCGTGAGCTCGAGGACGCCAAGTCCGACATGGCCAAGGACACCGCAGCGGCGCCCGCCGGATCGTGACCGACACCGACCCGGAGCTCGAGGCCTCGGCGGAGCCGGACCTGGGGCTGGGCGCCGGCGAGGCGATCGGCGAGCTGCTGGCCGGGTTCATCCAGGAGCTGCGTGAGGCCGGCCTGCCGGTCAGCCTCACCGAGAACCTGGACGCCATGGAGGCGGTCAAGCACATCCCGCTCGAGGATCGTGAGGCGTTCAAGTACGCCCTCGCAGCGACGCTGGTGAAGAACAACGCCCACTGGCGCGCCTTCGAGACGGTGTTCGAGGTGTACTTCAGCTACCGGGGCCCGGAGTACGAGCTCGACCCGGACAGCGACCTGGCCCAGGCCATCGACGAGCTCATGGAGCAGCTCCAGGGCGACCAGGGCGAGGACGGCGACCAGTCGGGCGGGGGTGGCGCCATGGACGCCATGACGCCCGAGGAGATCGCCCAGATGCTGATGAAGGCGCTCCAGCAGGGCGACAACGGCATGATGCGCGCCGTCGCCCGCCAGTCGGTGAAGCGCTTCGCCGGCATGGAGCCGGGCCGTCCCGTCGGCGGCACCTACTACCTGTACCGCACGCTGCGGCACCTCGACCTCGACAACCTGCTCGAGCAGCTCATGGAG
>DMTU01000148.1:11136-12530 GCA_003476595.1 Acidimicrobiaceae bacterium
TGCTCGAGCAGCTCATGGAGCAGGCCCGCCAGCAGAGCCCCGAGCCGCTGAGCCAGCTCGAGGAGCGCCTCGAGCGCGACGAGTACGAGACCCGCATCGACAAGCTGAAGCAGGAGATCGAGTCCGAGATCCGCCGGCGCCTGGTGGCCGACCGGGGCGTGGAGGCCATGGCCCGCACGCTGCGCAAGCCGCTGCCCGAGGACATCGACTTCATGCACGCGTCGCGGGAGGAGATGGTGGTGCTGCGCAAGGCGCTGCAGCCCCTCGCCCGCAAGCTGGCCGTGCGCCTGGCCCGCAAGCGCCGCCACGGCCGCAAGGGCCCGCTCGACTTCCGCAGCACGATCCGCCACTCGCTGTCCTACGGCGGCGTGCCGGCCGAGCCCAAGTTCCGCTACCCCCGGCCGTCCAAGCCCGAGATCTTCGTGGTGGCCGACATCTCCGGGTCGGTGGCGTCCTTCGCCCGCTTCACCCTCCACCTCGTGTACGCGATCCAGGGCCAGTTCTCCAAGGTCCGGGCCTTCGTGTTCATCGACGGCATCGACGAGGTCACCCACCTGTTCGAGGGCGTCGAGGACATCACCGAGGCCGTGCACCGCGTGAACACCGAGGCCGACGTGGTCTGGGTCGACGGGCACTCCGACTACGGGCACGCCTTCGAGGTGTTCTGGAGCCGCTACGGCAAGGACGTGGGCCCCAAGACCACCGTGCTGCTGCTCGGCGACGCCCGGAACAACTACCACGCGTCCCAGTCCTGGGTCGTCAAGGACATGCAGCACCGGGCCCGTCATGTGTACTGGCTCAACCCCGAGCCCAAGTCCTACTGGGACACGGGTGACTCGATCATCGGGGAGTACGCCGGCTACTGCGACGGCGTGTACGAGGTGCGCAACCTGCGCCAGCTCGAGCGCTTCGTCGACATCCTCGAGTAGGCGGCGGGCTCGCCACCTTCCTTCGCGCTGGGTCACGTGGACCCGAGCAGGAGGTGGCTACGGTGGTGCCGAAGTATGACGGTGCAGTCGCGTTCCGTTACGCTTTCGCAACACTTGCCGGACCGCTCGATGGTCGGGCCGCCTGACCCCCACCAGGACCCACCCCACCGCATGCCCCTCCACCTCCGCCTCCGACGCCGCGTCGGCACCGCCCTCGCCGTGTTCGGCCTCCTGGCCGGCTCCTTCGCCGTGTCCCTCGCTGCGCCCGACGTGGCCCGGGCCGACACCGCGGCCGAGCGGGCCGAGGTCCAGCGCAAGCGGGCCGCCGTCGCCTCCGAGATCGACACGCTCCGGGCGACGAACGCCCAGGTCGAAGCGGCGCTGAGCGCCCTGAACAGCAACGTGGCGACCCAGACCGCGGCCCTGCGCGACGCCGAGCGCCGCTCGGCCGAGGCCGACGCCGCA
>DMTU01000148.1:12708-13729 GCA_003476595.1 Acidimicrobiaceae bacterium
CGCCGAGCGCCGCTCGGCCGAAGCCGACGCCGCACTGACCCGGGCCACCGAGCTGGTCGTGGCCAAGCAGGCCGAGATCGCCGCCCTCGACGAGGCGGTCAAGGAGCTCGCCGTCGAGACCTTCATCCGGCCCCCGTCCTCGGCCAGCCTCGTGGACTCCCTCGAGTCCGAGACGATCGGCGAGGCCGAGCTGAAGCAGTCCCTGCTCGAGGCGAAGTCGTCCTCGCAGCTCGACGCCCTCGACCAGCTCGACCGGGCCCGCGAGGACCTCGAGCTCGCCCAGGCCGCCGCCGAGGAGGCCGCGGTCACCGCCGAGCGCGAGCAGGCCGCCGTCGACGCCCGCCTCGACGAGGTCACGGTCGCTCGTGATCAGCAGGCCAGGGTCGTGGCCGAGGTCGAGTCCCGCCTCGATCGCCAGCTCGCCGAGGCCGCGGTCCTCGAGCAGCAGGACCAGGCGCTGGGGGCCCAGCTCGCCGCCGAGCAGGCTGCCCTCGCCAAGCGCCTCGCCGCGCAGCGCGCCGCGGCCGCCGCCGCCCAGCGGTCCAGCGGCCCGGTGACGATCAGCATCACCGGCTCGGGCAGCATCGTGTCGGTGCGGGGCATCCGCATCCACCAGAGCATCGCCGACAACCTCGCCGGCCTCCTCTCGGCCGCCCAGTCCGACGGCATCAGCCTGAGCGGCTGGGGCTACCGGGACTCCCAGCGCCAGATCCAGCTCCGCCGCCAGAACTGCGGCTCCAGCAACTACCAGGTGTACCAGATGTCGCCGAGCGCCTGCAGCCCGCCCACGGCCCGGCCGGGCGCGTCGAACCACGAGCGCGGGCTCGCCGTCGACTTCACCTACGGCGGCAGCACGATCAAGTCCCGCAGCTCACCTGCCTTCCAGTGGCTCCGGGCCAACGCGGCCCGCTACGGCTTCTACAACCTGCCCAGCGAGCCCTGGCACTGGTCCGTCAACGGCAACTGAGAACGGAAATCCCGTGGATCGTGACCACGGAGTGGTCACGATCCACGGGATTTC
>DMTU01000312.1 GCA_003476595.1 Acidimicrobiaceae bacterium
GGCGGAGCTCCCCACCTACCTCTAGTCCGGTCGGGACGGGTGGGGTGCCCGTTCGGGGCGCTCCCGTGGGTATGCTGGTGGCCGAGCTGGTCGTCCACCGCTTCGGTGCACGGCTCAGGTCCGGTCGAACGCCACGTCCGGAGCAGGTCGCCCTCCCAGCGCGACAGCTCGTGACCCACCGGGTCGCCTGGCGGTTGCAGCGGGGATTGCACGGGGCGGCGCGGGTCGCCGGTGCCCGCATCGAACGGAGAGCACGATCACCAGCACCACCTTGTCGCCGGAGGCACCTGCCGTCCTGCCGCGAGACTTCGAGTCCACCGTGCAGGCGCACCTGGACGGTCATGAGACGGCCGAGCAGCGCGCCGTGCTCGACCGGTTCCGGGACGACTGGGTGCGGGTCCTGTACCGCCTCCTCGACCGGGCCGACCGGGTCATCGAGGAGACGCGCCGCACCGTCCGCGGTCCCGAGCGCCTGGCCATCATCGAGGACTTCGACCGCGAGGCGTTCCGCATCGACGAGGTGCTGACCGAGCTGCTCGGCCCGCCGTCCGAGGACGAGCTGACCCCCGACGGCGGCCAGCGCAAGGCCAAGGGCCGCCCCACCCCCGCCCCGGCCGCGCCGGTGGAGCCCGGCACCACCCAGCTGCAGCTGACCTGGGAAGCCGGGTCGATCATCGCCTGGGCGGGTGGCAAGGACGCGCCCTCCGACTCCGTCGCCGGCGTCCGCGCCCGGCTCGCCGCGATCGGCGGTGGCTCGATCCCGTGGGAGGAGCACCGTCCGGTCAAGCTCCCCGACGGCTCCAAGGCCGAGACGGTCCGAGCCCCGCTCGGCGCCGCGCTCGGCTGGCTCGTGGCCATGCGACGCACGCCCGAGGACGCCGAGGTCGGCGTGTCCGTCCCGTGGCTCGGCCTCACCGCAGCCATGGCCGTGCGCCTCGCGGCCCAGGGCCGGATGGTGCCTCGGCTGCGCAAGGTGCGCCGGCGCGACGACGCCGGCGGCAAGGACCTGTCCACCTTCGAGGTGCACTGGGAGCCGGTGCTCATCGACCCCGAGGCCATCAGCGAGCTGGCCGCCGCCCGGCCCACGGCCGCCGCCGCCACCGGCAACCGCCAGGACGGCCGGGCCTTCACCCAGTCCGTGCTGTCGGATCTGCTCGGCACGATCTGCGAGATGGCCGCCGAGCGCCTCGAGGTGCCCGCGCCGCCGCCCGACCCCCGCTCCCGCAGCGACGTGGCCGAGACCGTGCTGGCCCGCCTCGACGGCAAGCCCTTCGACGCCCCGACCCGCGCCGGGGCCGAGCTGGTCCGCCGCCTCGACCAGTGGTCGTCGCCGGTCACCGGCACCGCCAAGTTGGCCCTCACCGTCCGCCTCGACCCGCCCGACGAGGGCAACGCCTGGCACTGCGCCGTGCTGGCCCCGGGCAACGACGACGTGCTCGAGCCCGTCGAGGTCGCCATGGTCAACGCCTCCAACACCAAGTCCCGGGAGATGAAGGCGCAGCTGGCCCGGGTCGAGAAGCTGTTCCCCGAGCTGAGCCGTCCCGGTGGACGCCGCCGGGGCGAGGTCATCCTCTCCCAGGAGGAGGCCTGGCAGCTCATGTCCCAGACCGGCGAGGTGCTCCGCGCCGCCGGCTTCGACGTGCAGGTCCCGATGCTGTCGCGCCGCAAGCCGGCACCCGGCCTGCGCCTCACCGCGGACGAGGCCCAGGAGTCCGTCGTCGGTGCCCAGCAGCTGGCCAACGTGCGCTGGTCGGTGGTGTTCGACGGGGTCGAGCTGTCCGCCGAGGACGTCCGCCGCCTCGCCACCCAGGCCCGCCCGCTGATCAAGTCGGGCGACAAGTGGGTTGAGGTCGACAAGGCCGACCTGCGCGAGGCGGCTGCCGCGCTCGCCGAGCGGGCCGACAAGACCCGCCTCACCGGTGCCGACATGCTCCGCCAGGCCCTCGGGCTGGAGGGCTCGCCCCTCGCCGGCGGCATCCAGATCACCGGCGCCGGCTGGGCCGCCGACCTGCTGCGCAGCGCGTCGCAGATCTCCGAGGACACCGTCTCGGCCAGCCCCGAGGGCTTCGACGGCGAGCTGCGCCACTACCAGGCCGAAGCCGTCGCCTGGCTGCGCTTCCTCGACGACGCCGGCCTCGGCGGCTGCCTCGCCCTCGACATGGGCCTGGGCAAGACGCCGACCATGCTCGCCCACGTCGCGGCGACCGCCGGCAAGGGACCGACCCTCGTCGTGGCCCCGCCTGCCGTGGTGGGCAACTGGGCCAACGAGGCCCGTCGCTTCACCAAGCGCCTGCGGGTCGTCGTGCACCACGGCCAGAACCGCACGAGCCCCCGCGGCATCCCGAAGATGGTCGAGAACGCCGACGTGGTCATCACCACCTACGGCACGGCCGTGCGCGACGTCGCCGCGCTGGAGAAGGTCGAGTGGGGCAAGGTCGTCCTCGACGAGGCCCAGGCCATCAAGAACCCCACCTCCGACACGGCCCAGCAGCTGCGGCGCATCGAGGCCCGCAGCCGCGTGGCCCTCACCGGCACGCCGATCGAGAACGGCCTCGGCGACCTGTGGTCGATCATCGACTACTGCAACCCGGGCCTCGTCGGCGGCCGGGCGCAGTTCATCTCCCAGCTGTCGCCGAGCGGCACGGGCAAGGACGGCGCCGAATCCGCGCTCAAGGCGCTCAACGGCATCCTCGTGTTCCGCCGCACCAAGGCCGAGCCCGCCATCGCCGCCGAGCTGCCCGACCGCATCGACGAGCTCGACCACTGCGCGATGACCAAGGAGCAGATCGGCCTCTACCAGGCCGTGCTCGACCGCCTCGTCATCGACACGAGCAGCGAGGACTCCCCGCAGAAGAAGGGCGCGGTGCTCGCTGCGATCACAGCGCTCAAGCAGATCTGCAACCACCCCGAGGCCTACCAGCCCACCGGCGAGCCGCTCGACGGTCGCTCCGGCAAGCTGACCCGCCTCAACGAGATCGTGGAGTCGGTGTTCGAGTCCGGCGAGCGGGTGCTGATCTTCACGCACTTCGCCACGTGGGGCGACAAGCTCGCCAAGTACCTCACCGATCGGTACCACCTGCCCATCGCCTGCTACCACGGCGGTCTCGGCCGCGGCGCCCGCGACGAGCTGGTCAAGACGTTCCAGAACGGCACCGGACCCGGCGCCATGGTGCTGTCGCTCAAGGCCGGCGGCACCGGCCTCAAC
>DMTU01000134.1:0-1480 GCA_003476595.1 Acidimicrobiaceae bacterium
ATAGGAGTCTCAAGAACTCACGGTTCGACCGAGCGGAGGGGGCCGTCGTCTTCCCACTGCTCGAGCAGCTCCTGCTCGCGGTGTTCGCGGTCGAACTCCCACGACGCCAGACCGCAGAGGTGCGCGGCACTGCGGTCGTCCACCGAGGTCCAGCGGAACCCGCGACGCCGGCCCCGATGTCGCTTCGCCCGCCACGCACGGCCGTGCTCGTCGAGCGCTAGCGGCGGCCACCCGCGCTTCCTCGCCGGTGTGAAGAGGTAGAGCCACAGCTTCGAGACCTCGCGATCCGCCGGCACGGTGCCGAGGTGGTCGAACTGGTCGAGCGCGACGTTGAACATCGCAGGCTGAGCCCGGTGCCGGCGAGCCAGCTTCGCCAACGGCTCGTACGCCGACATCGGGATGTCAACCGATCGAGGGATGCCGTGGGCGTAGCCGACGTATTCGAAGTGGTCGTCCCAATCGCGTCCGAGGGAGACCTGCACCATGCCCGGCGGACAGGTCGGGTCGTGCGGGTGGTGGCATTGGCAGAAGAAGTCGACGTCCACGCCGTCGGGCCGCTCTCGACCGTCGGCGCCCAGCCCGCCGTAGCACTGGAGCGGCTCGAGCAGTGCTGGCTCCGGGTCGCTGTCCGAGGTCAGCCGTTCCGTCGCCACGAGGAATCGCAGCACAGTCCAGAGATCTTCGATCCAGGTGTCCGGCAGGAGCGCGCGGCGCGGCGACACCTCGTTGCGGACCGCACCCCACATGATCCAGTTCACCTGGCGCCGGTCGAGGTGGATACCACCTTCGGTGCGCTGTCGATCGAGCGCGTGGACGCACACTGCGGCGACGTCGAGATCGACACGACGCCCTTCGGCCAGCGCCCACTGGGCGAGCTCGGCCAACAAGCCGCGGTGCTCCACTCGCCGGCTGGCGGCAGCCTCGGCGAACGGGGTGGTCGGGTGTGCGGGACCGGGAGGAGGGACCTCCGGCGGCACGACCGCGTGGAGGGTGTGCCCGCAGTGCGAGCAGTGCTCCGGCGTGGTGGTGTACTCACCACAGAGGTCGCAGAAGGACGGCCATCGGACGGCGTCTTCGGACATGACTTCACTCCTGATGCGTGTGCAGTGCGGGGGAAGCCGTGGTGGCCGGTGTCCCGGCCAGGGGTGCATGTCCCATCCTGCCGACGGGGTCGGACAAGAACTCACGCCCCCACCCGGTGGGAGGATGGGGCGGTGACCCGGTGGACGTGCCCCGACTGCGGCCGAGAGTTCGGCCGCACCCGGCAGGGGCACGAGTGCGCGCCGGCGCTGTCGCTCGAGGAGTACTTCTCCACCGGGCCGGAGCGGGAGCGGCCGATCTTCGAGGCGGTGCACGGGCACCTGTCGAGCCTCGGCGACGTCTACGTGGAACCCGTCTCGGTGGGCATCTTCTTCAAGATCCACACCACGTTCGCCCAGCTCCGGCCCATGACGAAGTGGGTGGCGCTGTCGTTCTTCTC
>DMTU01000134.1:1693-16074 GCA_003476595.1 Acidimicrobiaceae bacterium
GGATGGCTGACCGAGTCCTACGTGCTGGAGTCCGGCTGATCCGCCGGGCCCGGACCTCGCGCTGGCGGAACACGTCGAACAGCTCGTCGTCGTCCAGCTGGTCGACGCACTGCCACCACCCAGCTCGGCCGCCGTTCGGCGCGTCGCTGCCGACCCGCTTGCGGTGGACGCGCCGGATGGTGCGGAGTCGCTCCGGGGTGATGCCGAGCAGTGACGCCACCATGGCATCTCGCTCGGGACCGCTCAGTCCGTCCCCGTCCCCTGGTCGGTCTGCATCGCTCATGTCGCACCTCGACGACCTCTTCGACCGGTGCGCCACCACGTTGGGTGGCGCTTCCGTCACACCCGTTCTACGCCCTCTGCATGCTCCTGCCATGGGCCGTCTGCACCATTGCGTGCATCGATCTCGTGACGTTCTCCGTCACACATGACGGTGCCACCGTCCGTCCGGGGGCGGGTGGACCCCCGGATCGGCTCCGACGGGCACCATGGGGCGTGCTCGACATCACGGCTGACGGCGGCGTGGTCATCGCCGTCCACGTGCAGCCCGGCGGCTCGCGCGACGAGGTCGTGGGCCGCCACGGCGATGCCCTGAAGGTGAAGGTGTCGGCACCGCCGGAGGGTGGGAAGGCGAACGCCGCGGTGTGCCGCCTGCTGGCCGACGCGTTCGACGTGCCGGCGTCGTCGGTGGCGGTCACGGCCGGAGCGAAGAGCCGCCGCAAGCGGGTCCGGATCGATGACCTCGCCCCCGCGTTCGCATCGGGACGGCTGGAGCAGCTGCTCGGCCACTCGGCGTTCTGATCACTCGATCAGGTCGACCGTGCAGCGCATCCCGGGGGCGGCCGCGAGCTTCGCATCGGCGGTGAGAAGCGGGACCTGCATCGCCTCGGCGAGGGCCACGTAGGTGGCGTCGTAGACGGTCAGGTTCCCACGGAGCTCCCAGCAGCGGTCCATCAGCGGTCGGTGCGGGATCCGGTCGAGGCGAAGCGAATCGAGGTCCTCCATGGCGAGCGCGACCCGCCGCTCGTCCAGATCACCTGCAGCGGCCAGGCGCCGCCAGGCCGAGACGACCTCGACGTCGACGAGGTGGGGTGCGACCAGCCGCTCGCCCCGCAACCGACCTCGAACCCGGTCACCGTCTGGCCCATCGTCGGCGAGCGCCGTGACGACGATGCTGGCGTCGACGACGATCAACGCGAGTCGCGCTCTCGGCGGACGGCTTTCGTCGCGTGCCTCAGTGACGCCTTACCACCCGCTCTCCCGCCGGCCCGGTCGAGCACCTCGTCGAGCGTGGGTGTTTGCGCATCCTCGATCAGGCGGGCGAGCAGGTACTCCTGCAGTGACATCCCAGCGGCGGCAGCGCGACTGCGTAAGGTTGCATGGATCGCGTCGGGCACGTCCTTTACCTGGATGCTGGGCATGTCGCCACGGTAGCGCCAAAGTGGCGCTGCAGCATGCGGATCAGCAGTTGCGGGTCAACGCGATGGCCGAACGAGGCGATCACGACTTGGCCGATGATGTGCTCGAGCTGGCGGGTACCCACCTCGCTTCTGGGTCCCGACCTGCGCTGAAGCGGTCTGACCCCGGGGCCTCCTCTCAGACGTCCTCGTCGCCGCCGTCCGGATCGTCGTCGTCCCGCAGCAGCCCACGCAGGCCGTAGGCCGCAGGGATCCCGACGAAGACCGCCACGATCGCGAGCGACACGACGAGCCGCGTCGGGCTCGAACCGCCCGCCAGCCACACCACCAGCAGGCGCCCTCCGACGACGACGGCGAGCAGCACGGCGAAGCTGACGACGAGCTGGACGGTGCTCATCTCGTCACGTCGGCGGCGGGCCACGATCAACCGTCCTGGGAGGCGACGATGTTCCCGGCCGGGTCGAGCAGGAACGCCGTGTCGCCACCGTTGTTCCACACGGCCGAGCCCCGGTTGCACCAGTGGAGGTCGGTGGCCGAGTCCGTCCCGCAGCCGGTGCGGACGGTGACGCTCGCGCCGGCCTCGAGGGAGAAGCCGCTCGGGAACGAGTACCGGTGGGTGGCCGAGGTGTCCTTCAGCACCCAGCCGGCGAGGTCCACGGCCGAGCCGCTCCGGTTGGCGATCCGGACCCACTCGTCGTTCAGGTTCTCGTTGTCGTCTCCATCGGCGTCGAAGCGGATGGCATCGATGACGACGTCGGCGGTGGAGGTCGCCGAGCCGCACGCGTCGGCCGCCCACATGCCGACGCCGGCGTCTTCGGCCGTTCGCTGAGCGGCCGAGTACTCGTCGGACCGGGAGGTGTCGGGTGGGTAGTCCCGGGCGAGCGCGAGCCCCGACCGCACCAGCTCGGTCCCGACGTCCACTCCCTCGACCTCGACGTGGCGCAGCAGTCGCCCGTACTGGTCCCGGTCGGTCCGATCCACGAGCAGCTCGACACCCTGTCCGGCAACGAGGGCCCGCAGCCGGTCGGTCGCCTCGCCGGACAGGCACTCGCCCCGCTCGGGCGCGTTGATGCCGATGAGCCGCACGGACTCCTGCTCCCCGGCCACCTCGACGCGGATCGTGTCGCCGTCGACGACGTCGACCACCCGAGCACCATCAGCAGTGGGTGTCGGCGTCTCGGCCTCGGGGGCGACGGACGTCGTGGAGGTCGACTCGGAGGTGGACGAGGGCGCTGCGGTCTCCGGGTCCGAGGTCGCTGCACCGCAGCTCGCGAGCGCGAGCAGGGCAGCGAGGAGGATGAGGGGGAAGCGCATGGCGGTCGTCTCCGTCGTACCAGAGCGCCGTGACGCGGTCGGCGACCGGAGCGGGCACGGGCGGTACCGTCCGCCCGATGGCGGTGACTTCGAGGTGGTTCCGACGTGCCAGCGCGCTGGCGCTGCTGGCGCTGGCGTTCAGCGCCTGCGGCGACGATGATACGGAGCCGGTGGCCGCCGGCGACGACGCGAGGTCGTCAACCACTGCGCTGGAGACCTCGTCTCCCGACACCACCGACACTGCGGGCGCGGAGCCGGCCGCCCCGGCGGACCTCGAGTTCCGACCCGTGCTCCAGCAGCTTCCGCCCGGCGGCACCGGCGACGGATGCAGCACGCCTGACGAGGCGTGGACCGCAGACCAGCCGGTCCTCGCCCCGCACGTCGAGAGCGGCCAGGAGGTCGGCTGCTTCGAGCTCGGTCCGGCCGGGGCCGATGGCTCCGTCGTCGAGTCCGCTGCCCCGGCGCAGGACGGTCTCGAGCAGTGGACGATCTCGTTGGTGCTGACGAGCGACGGGATCGCGACCTTCAATGAGACCGCCGGCGCCTGCTTCGAGGGTGCGCCGACCTGCCCGACTCGTCAGCTGGCCATCGTCCTGGACCGCACGGTGATCAGTGCCCCGTCGATCAACGCGCCGGAGTTCGAGCGCGACCAGATCTCGATCTCCGGTGGCTTCACGCAGGCCGAGGCCGAAGCGCTGGCGGACGGGCTCGGCTGAGCGTTGCCGGGGGCAGTCACCGTCACGGCAGGTCGAGGATCACGGCGATCACATCTCGGATCTGCGCGAGGGCGACCGTGCCGATGTTTCCCCGCGCCTCCGACACGCGGCTCGGCGACACCGCCCGGAGGTGCTGGCACTGAGCTGCTGATCGATGGTCCAGTCCGTTGCCCGCATCCGGTTCGAGCACGACCTCGGAGTGGAAGCCTCGCAGCGTGGTCGTGACGGGCACGACGTGGACCACCGATGGATCGGCATCGAGGATCCGTTGCGCGGTGACCAGCACGGCGGGATGTCGGAAGCCGGCCTCCCGTCCCTCCGGCGTCCCGGGCTCGAGGTCGACGACGTCACCCGAGGTCCGCATCGAGCCAACCGGTCTCGTCGTCACGGAGCGGCTCGGTCAGCTGGGCGCCGACGCGGTCTTGCCGAAGCGCCCGGACGGCGAGCGTCACCGTGTTCCCCACCGTCGTGTGGAGCTCAGCAGCGAGCCGCTTGAGCTCCTCGTGCGTGGCGGAATCGATCCGGACGCTGGTGCTGTGCATGCAGATCAGCATACGGATCGCCACTGCCTTGTCGACCGACGATCACCGCCGCGATCTCGAAGGCGCGCTCCTCGGTGGTCGACCACGACCCGGCGGACGTGGCCGACCAGCGCCGCAGCGAGCACGTCCGCCGGATGCAGCGGCGTGCCATCGAGGTCGTGGCAGCGGTGGCCCCCGAGGTCGTCGTTGGGATCGAGGTCCATCTCCTCGCCGGCAGCCCGACGGACCTGCTCCTCGAAGCTGCGCTGGTCGATGACCACGTTCACCAGTGGCACCGGGCTCGCAGCGTCGGCGGGCGGGGAGGCCGCTCGTACGAAGATGGCGTAGAGGGCGTCAGCCCGGCGCTGCGCAGGGGTCCGGACCAGGTCGCCGACGAACGCACCGGCACCGAGCCGCTGGCGTGCTTCGGCCCAGTCGGCGAGGAGCTCGGCCCGTTCGTAGCGATCGAGGACCTCGCCCATCACCGCGCGCTGCATCGCCCCGAATGAGCCCTCGAGCGACCAGGAGCCGTTGATGTCGGACCGGATCAGCCCGGCGCGACGCCGCTCATGTTGCCGAGGCCGAGGTTCGATACCAGGAAGACCTCCACCGACGCCGCCTCGGTGACGGCTCCGAGTGGCGGGTGGTGAAGGTGATGTACGAGCCCGACGAGCTGACCCCGTCGGTCAGCGGGTTGGCAGCCAGTCGGCGATGGCACGGCCGATCTCGTGTGGGCTGTCCTCCTGGACGAAGTGGCTGCCGGCCACCGTCACCTCGGTCTGGTTCGGGAAGGCCCGCACCCGCTCTCGCTGCTCCCCGGTGACCAGGGCACCGGGCTCGGCGTTCACGAACAGCTTCGGGACGTCGGACGTGGACAGCCACTCGGTGTAGGCCTCGGCGATCTCGGTGACGTCGGCGGGCTCACCCTCGATCGGCAGCTCCCGCGGCCACTGCAACGTCGGCCAGCGCTCGCCGTCGGCGATGAACGGTCGTCGGTACTCGTCCATCTCCGCATTGGTCAGGTCTCGCAGCACGGCACCCGGCAGCACGCCCTCGACGAAGGCGTTGTCGCGCAGGATCAGGTCCTCTCCCGCATCGGTGCGGAACGACCGGAACAGCTCCCGCGCACCCTCGGGGAACTGATCCCAGCGCGATGGGAAGATGGCCTCCATGTAGGCGATGCCCGCCACCCGCTCCGGGTGCCGCCGGGCCCAGTCGAAGCCCAGGCCGGAACCCCAGTCGTGGACGACGAGCGTGATGCGATCGCCGGGGTACACCTCGTCCATCCAGGCGTCGAGGTACCGCCGGTGCACGGCGAACCGGTACGAGCCCGGACCGGGGTCGTCGAGCTTGCTGGAGTCGCCCATGCCGAACAGGTCGGGCGCGAGGCAGCGGGCGTAGGGCTCGACGTGGGGGATCACGTTGCGCCACAGGTACGACGACGTCGGGTTCCCGTGCAGGAACACGACGGTCTCCCCGGTGCCCCGCTCGTGGTACGCCATCCGCTGTCCGTCGGCGATGACGAACGACTTCTCCAGGGGCGTGGGATCGATGTCGGGCACGGGGCCTCCTCGGGTTCGCGGGGACTCCCACCCTGCCACCATGTGGCTGATGGGATTTCTCGACCGGTTCCGTACCCTTGAGCAGCCGAACGACCCCGAGTCGGTCGAGTCTGAGCCCTGGGACGGCTCGGATGTCGACTGGGCCGCCGCCGGCGTGCCCGACGATCGTATCGAGATGGCGACCCCCGGTTGATCATCGCCCGGCTCGCCACCACCGGCGACCCCGGCTACTGGGACGAGGACGAGCCGACGCGCTGAGGCGGACGCACCAGCGGATCGGCTCGGTTCCTCAGACGGGCTGGGGCTGGTACACCCAGCCGTCGCTGAGGTCGGCGCAGGCGATCTTGGAGCCACCGGGCGCGTGCACCACGACCGACAGCGCCTCGGGGCCGGCGGTCACGGGCACCATCACCCGACCACGGCCGACGCCGGCGGCGTTGGTTCGTGCTGTCGCTGATCGCTGCTACCGCCGTGCCGCGTGGTCGCCGCTGCTCGGGACGGACCTCGGGCCGCCGGTGCTGGTAGCGATGGTCGGCGCAGCAGCCGCCGTGCGCATCGCCAGACCGGGGTGAGGCGGCGCACCACCGGCCGCAGGACGCCAGCCCGCAGCCGGGAGATGCGCTCGTCGTCGGCTCCGAGGTGGTGGACGAGCACGCCTGCGTAGCGTCTGGTATCAGCGCAGATACCACGCCGACCGCCGGCGGCTCAGCGGCCGACTGTCCGGTAGTCGAGGTCGAGGTGGTCCATCGCAGCACGGATGCCCGGTCCGTCGTCGCCTTCCCACACGTAGAGCGGGGCTCCGAGGTGCTCGGCTGCGGCGACGCACTCGGCTCCGAGCGTCGACACGCGGTGCGCTGCGGCGATCTCGGCCATGCGGTACGACAGTGCGCTCATGGGCACGATCACGACGTCGTTCGGGAGGCTCAGGAGCTTCGAACCCAGAGCTCGACGGCGTTCGGGGCTCCAGCGACCGGTCAACGCCCCGCCCGGAGCTGCCACCACGCTCTTGGACAGCCGGTAGAGGTAGAGGTTCGTCGTGGCCGGTTCGTGCCCGGCGAGCACCTCAGCAAGACCCTCGGACACGTCATCGGCCAGGAGATCGCGCAGCAGGAGGTCGTCGAGGACGGCGCGCGTCATGTCGTGGCGAGGTCGGGATCGTCGCCGAGGGTGCGCACGAACTCGGCGTGCTGATCCCGAGGCAGGAGATCCCCGAGCAGCTTGCGTCCCTCACCACTGGGGACCGTCAGCACGCCGAACCCGAGATCGATCACGTCGACGGGGCCGCCGTCGTCGAGGCTCCAGCGGTGCCGGGCGCCGGCGGGGAGGGACATCTGACCCGACGAGGACACGAGGTACGTCTGGATCTCCATGACCGCACGATACTTGGTGATGGCGGCATGTGCACCAAGTACGACTCGGCGTCCGGGTGCGGTCATGACGGCGAACCCGAATGCCTGACCCCGACAAGGGAGTCGACGGAGCACGGCCGTTCGAGCGCTCGTTGACGTTCGAAGCAGGCGTCGCAGTCGTCAAGCTGGTCGACACGGACTTGCAGCGCCCGCAGCGACGTGGTGCCCTGGCCGCACCCTCGGGCCACGGGGTGCCACTGGGCGAACCACTCCCCGAGGAGGTTGCGGTGGTCGACGTGGCCGAACTCGACCTCCAGGCCGGGCAGCGCCATGCGCGCGCCGGCACACGCGGTCTCGCCATCCTCGATGCGATCGACGATGTCGCGCAGGAGGTCGTGGGCGTCGGTGGGGTCGACGCCGATCACGACGAGCTCGGGATGGTCGAGGCGCCACCGGAGGCCGACGGTGTACATCCAGGGCACCTCGGCGGTGACGCCGATGGCGGCCCATCCGTGCTCGTCGATCATCCGGGCGTAGTGGTCGGCGACGGCAGCGTCGCTCAGACCGGCACAGCGCAGGCACATGGCGGATTTCCCCTTGCACGGCGAGAGCCGTGCGGTGGTCCAGGGACACCCCTTCGAGGCGTGGTGTCGAGCGCTTCAGGACAGTCTCCGCACGACCGCTGACAAGAACCTCCGTACGACCCCCACCTCCACGACCCGCGATTTCTTCGGAGATCCGGTCGATTCCGGCGAGCTCGTTCGTGGACAGGGTGAGCAACCTCTGCTCGCAGCTGACCTGAAGGAGAATGACCCGATGCCGCAGTACCTGATGTCCGTCTGGCACGACGACGACTACTCGGACAACGACTGGTCCGATCCCGAGATCCAGCGCCTCGGCCAGCAGGTCGGCGCGCTCAACGAAGAGATGGAGCGCACCGGGACCTGGGTGTTCGGTGCCGGTCTGCAACCGCAGTCCACCGCGACCGTGGTCCGCTCCGCCGGCGGCGACGTCTCGATGACCGACGGCCCCTACGCCGAGACCAAGGAGCAGATGGGCGGCTTCTGGGTCATCGAGGTTCCCGACCTCGACGTGGCGCTCGAGTGGGCCGGCAAGTGTGCCGCTGCCTGTGAGGGCCCGGTGGAGCTCCGCCCGATGCAGGTGGATGGCTGAGTCCCTCGAGGACGTCTTCCGGCGGGAGGCTGGATTACCACCACCGCTCACAACCGGGCCATCGACCGGCTGCGACGGGAGTCGACCCGGGACGACCGCCACCTCGCCGCGGATGCGCAGGTCGCGCTCACCCTGCGGCTCCTCGGCGGCCTCGGCACCCCCGAGATCGCCCGCTCGTTCCTCGTGCCCGAGGCGACCATGGCCCAACGCATCGTCCGGGCCAAGCGCAAGCTCCGCGACAGCCACGCCCCGTACCGCGTCCCCGGCGACGCCGAGCTCCCCGACCGCCCGCAGGCCGGTGGAGGCGATGGTGCCACCGAGCCAGACGGTCTGCTGGTGGAGCTCGGTCAGGTCGAGTGCGAGAGGCCCCACGTCGACCGGCCGACATCCCCGCCTGCCCCCGGCAAGCCCAGGATGCAGGCGCGCACCCGCTCGCCGAGCGGCAGCTCCTGCAGTAGTCCGCTGCACTCGTGTTCCACGGACTCCACATCGAGCGGCGTCGACACGAGGTCGGTGTCGATGTCGCGCAGCAGGACGTAGCGGGCGCGGCGGTGCTGGCGCCGGTGCGCGTCGAGTCGGGGTCGCACCAACGACAGCCACGCCTCCGCCAGCGCGTAGGAATCGGGCTGCTGCTCGGCGGTGCCTGACGCCGCCTCGGAGAGGACCATCCAGCGGGTGGCGGCCCGCTCGTCGCCGTTCCTCCGGCACTGGTCGGCCCATGCGGCGCAGGCCGATCGCATCTGGGCCAGCGCCCGTTGCATGCGCCGGGGGAGGAGCGAGCGTTCGGCTCGGGTGGCCGAGGCGAGGACGTCACGAAGCCACGCGAACGCCGCGTCGTCGAGGGCCACGGTCTCCGGATCTCCGCTCAGCAGCTCGGTCAGCGACGAGCAGATCTCTGCGAGGTCGGTCAGCGCCTGGCCCTTGCGGATCAACAGCCACCGAGGTGCCCCGTGCGCGGTGGCGGCGACCGCGAGGAACCCGAACGGCTCGTCGGATCGGACGAGGCTGAGATGCGTGCGGACGCGCTCGCCTCCGGTGCGGTGCCGTTCGTAGACGTCGTTCGGCACCAGCGGCGAGCTGCCCGTCACCAGCTGGCGTACCGGATCCAGCGCATCTCGGATGCCGTCCCACTCGTCGGCACTGCGCTCCTCGACGGTCGCGATGTGGCTGTCGAGATCGACCGTGTCGCCCCGCAACGCCTGCGGAAGCACGACGTTCGCGCCGAGGAGGGCATTGGACTCAGCTGCCCGCTGTGCGAGCAGCTCGTTCGCCCGGGTTGCGAACGCCGGTCCGTCGTCGGGCCACCACACCTCGATGGCGTCGTGCGGGCTGTCCATGCGATCGACCCGGCCGACGCGCTGCTCGGCCACGCGGAGCGTGGTGGGCAGGTCGAGATGCACCACCGTGCTGGCGCCTTGGAGGTTAATCCCCTCGTTCATGGCGTCGGAGCACAGGGCGATGGCCTCACCGGTGGACGAGCGAGCGAAGCGTCGTTCCACCTCCTTGCGCACCTGGGATGCGCTTCCCGTGGCAACCAGCACCTCCTGTGCCTGCGCCTCGAGCAGGCGCTCCAGCACGAACAGCGTGATGAGGTGGTGGTCGAACGCGAGGACGCGGGGGTGGTCGTCCGTGAGGGCCACCAACAGTGCCGCCTTCCGTCGCTCGCGCCGGTCGGACAGGGTGTCCGCCGCTTCGAGCACGGCGGCGTACCGGGAGCGCTCCTCCTCGCAGCGCTGCCGCCATTCGGCGGGGTCGACCAGCCATCCCGGCAGCTCGCAGGTCAGCTCGACCGTCGGCGGCCCGAGACCTGCGAGCTCCTCCAGTCGGGCGATGACGTTCCCGGTCGGCTGGGGCTTGAACGACGGCGGCAGCTCGAAGGTCTCGATCGCGGCGGCCGTGCCCGAGAGGTGCTCGACGAGCGCCGCGCGCGACGAGCGCATGGCGCCGAGCACGTGGTGACGTGCCAGACCGGCACTCGAGCTGAGGCGCAGCTCCAGCCACCGCTCGTCGGTGTACTCCCGGCGCAGCGCAGCCGGAACGACCACGTGCCGCTCCATCTGGCTGATCCCGACGAGCTCGTCGACGATCGATCGGATGTGCGTCGCCGTCTCGGTGTCGGTCGTCGACTCCCCGGTCTCATAGGTCCGAGCGACGTGGACCGGATACCGACAGGTGCGGCTCCCGTCGGGATGGAGGTAGCGCTCGGGCTCTCGATCGACGAGGTCGTTCAGCATCGACTTGGTGCGCCGCACCGTGAACCGCTGGATCTCCCGCTGGACCTGGGCGAGCTCGTCTCGGTTGAGCAGCTCATCGCCGCCCCGCCGGCGCTCGAGCCTCTGGAGGATCTCGAGCGTGGCGTCGTCGAAGTTGTCGGCGCCGAGGAGCCCGATGAGGTTCAGCAGATCGGGGGCACCGCGGTTGATCGGCGTCGCGGTGAACAGGGCGACGTGGTCAGCGCGGCTCTCGCGCACCTGCTGGGTGCGGTTGGAGTCCCGATTGAGGAAGTTGTGGGCCTCGTCGACGGCGAGCACCTGGGCCCGCTGGACCTGGTCGGATTCGATCCGGGTGCCGTGCCGAGACCGGCGCGAGAGCAGGCCGTGCGACACGGTGTCGATCGACAGCCCGGTGGCCACCGCCTCGGCCCGCCAGATCTCCTCGACCGCCGGCGGGCACACGAGCACCGTCAGGTCGCGTCGAACTCGGCCCGTGCTCCACAGACGGTCACGGATCGCCCGCACGAGGTGGGCCCCCATGCGGGTCTTGCCCGACCCGGTGGCATCGGCGACGAGCACGCTGCCCACGTTCTCGATGATCCAGAGTGCCTGGGCGATGCCGAGCTGCTGCGACGGCCACAGCGAGAAGCCGTCGGCGGTGTGCTCGATGTCGAGGTAGCGGCGGGCCCACTCGCCCTCGAGCAGGTCGGCGCAGGCGGCGGCGAGCGCGTCCTGCCAGGGCACCACGCGCAGCAGCGCCTCCAGCAGCGAACGGAGCTCGACGGTCCAATCGCGGCCGATCTCCCACAGTGCCCGACCGGTCCGCACGAGCTCCTCGAACCGGACCGGGTCGGTGTCGTCGGCGAAGCGGGCATTGACCTCGAGATTGGTGACCAGGCCAGCTCCGGTGAAGTTGCTCGAGCCGACGGTGGCGGCGTGGTCGCCGATGAAGACCTTGGCGTGGAGCGGGCGGTCGCCGACCACGGCGCGCGCTTCGAGGCGGCCGGCGTCGATGGCCTCGATGGCGGTGACGACCGCGGCCGAGAGGTCGAGGGAGATGCCCCGCTCCTCCAACCAGTAGCGCCGGACGTCCTCGGTGAACCGAGCGTGGGCCGAGGCGAACGTGCGACGCGAGCTGGCGAAGGGCTCGCTGCCGAGCAGCACGCGCACCATGCGATCGTCGTGGGTGCCGTCGTCAGCTCCGCTCCACTCGTCGACGAGATCGATCAGCTCGCCGATGGACGTGAACCCGGCCACGATCGTGGGCTGGGTGCTCGACACCAGATCAGGCCTGACGACCGAACGGACCCTCTGGCCCGGCCGGTTGTGCGGGAACCGGGTGGCGTCAGGCCAGTCGCGCTCGTCACCGCGGTGCAGGGCGAGCTCATCGGGGGCGACCGAGAACAGGTCGACCTGCCCCGACTCCTCCTCCGCTCGACGTCCCACCACGAGCCCAGAGCGTACGAGCGTGGGCGGTCGCCGGGGTCACGCGCGCTCTGGACGAGCTCGGTCAGTCTCGGCCGAGCATCCTGCGCACTCGGAAGAGCTTGCGCTGGGCGTCCGAGCGTCGGACCGGATCAGTGATGCGGCCGAGCCGGACACCGGCGAGCAGGTACGGCAGGTCCTCTGTCCGGTCCTCGACGGCGACGACCTCGCTGACCTCGAAGCGTCCCTCGACCGAGCGGACGACGATCCGGTGCTCAGGCTCTCCGTCGACGATCACCACGATCTTCCCGCAGTCGGTCAGATCGCCGGTCTTGCCGAAGTCACGCAGCGGCGTGGGCGAGATGGCCCCGCCGTCGAGCAGCTTGAGCAGCCGGAAGACCTCTCGGAGCATGACCGGGCTCCGTTCGTTCAGCGCTCGCAGGTCCGCTCTTGCCTCCTCGAGGAAGAGGACCCGTCGATAGGACCCAGGCGCCCCGCTCACAGCTCGTCGAGGTCGATCCCGAACTCGGCGGCGGCATCGGCGAGCGATGTGCGGACCCCGGAGTCGGATGCGTCACGCTCCCGGATGCGCTCGGCGATCGCGATGTCTTCGGCCACGTCCAGCAGGAGCTGGAAGGTCTCGAACGGGACCACGACGGCTTCCGGCTTGCGGTGGTCGCCGAACACGACCGGTTCTGCGTCCAGGCCGTCCCTCCGGAAGCGGTGGACGTGCTTGGTCAGATCACGGCGCGCTGCGCTGATGGTCTCGATCATGGGTCGTGTTCCTCTCGCGGTGTGTACAGATAGGTGTACAGGTATTCAGTGCCCGTCCGCAACCTGGCGTGGGTGACTCGTGGCGCCGACGACGGCGTCATAGATCGAGATCGAGTGGCCCGAGCTCATCGAGCTGAGCGCCCGTGTCGCGAGCCGGCTCGCCGGAGGAACACCGCCGATGCCGTGCGGCCGATCACCGTCCCGTGGCCCCTGCTGGCCTCGAAGCGCTGGACCGTTCGAACCTGTTCGTCCACGGCGTCGACGAGGTCCTCGCTCCCGCGAGCTCTCCGTCGATCGTCCAGACGTAGTCGCCGTCGCGCTCGCCTTGGGTCTCCTTCGTTGCTTCCAGCACGTACATCAGTCGTCCCTTCATGTGTCATCGGAGGGGAAGTGGGACGAGTGTGCCGACGGGCTACGACAGGAATCCGGCCGGCCACGCCTCGCGGTCGGTCCAGGAGCTGATGATGGTCACGGCTCACCACGTCGACTGACCCTGGGCGTCGCCGAGGGGCGGTCGTAGTGTCAATGCGGATGAGGCGTGGCGCTCAGCGCCGTCGCCTCCACCTGGCAGTGGCTCCTCGAGCCGGTCGACGACGGCCGCCGCACCCGCCTGATCGTTCCGCCAGCGCTGCTCCTACAGCCCGAACCAGTCCGTGCTGTGGCACGTCATCGAGCCGCTGAACTTCGTCATGGAGCGCAAGATGCTGCTCGGCGTTACGGCGCGCGCCG
Organism: Acidimicrobiaceae bacterium; assembly: GCA_003476595.1. Lineage (GTDB taxonomy): Bacteria > Actinomycetota > Acidimicrobiia > Acidimicrobiales > Salinilacustritrichaceae > Salinilacustrithrix. The sequence goes on from DMTU01000134.1 coordinate 14,888, forward strand.
AAGCGGCTTGATCGATCAGCGGATGGGTTCCGGGCCTCGGATGTAGACGTCACGACCGGCCGGGATGCGGTCGATCCCGACCACCTCCTTGCCGAACGGCGCCAGCGCCAGCAGCGCCAGCTTGAAGTTGGCCACGCCGAGCGGGATGCCGATGACCGTGAGGCACAGGGCCAGGCCGGTGACGACGTGCCCGATGGCGAGCCACCACCCGGCCAGCACCAGCCACAGCACGTTGCCGACGCAGCCGAGCGCCGTGCTGGCGTCGGGGTCGGTGACGACCACCCGCCCGAACGGCCAGAGCGAGTACCCGGCGAGCTTGAACGACTGGATGCCGAACGGGATGCCCACAATCGTCACGAGCAGCACCAGCCCGGCGATCGCGTAGCCGATCGCCAGCCAGAAGCCGGCGAGCACCAGCCACAGGATGTTGCCGATCGTGCGCATGGGGCCGACGGTACCGAGAGGTTCCGGTAGGCGCATGCTGCGGTCGGCTGTCCTCCGGCGACGCGTTCACGGGGTGGCTACCGTTTCGTCCATGGCGACGCCCGATGAGATCGACTCCCTCGAAGTCAGCCTGGCGAACTGGATCGGGTCGACGAATGCGTCCACCCTGCTGCAGCTGCTCGGCTCCCGCCCTCGCTCGTTCGATCCGGATAAGAACCCGGTGGTCGCAGTCAGCCTGATCACCGATCTTCATGACGCCATGGTCGAGCACGGTGATCACGAGCTGGCCGACGACGTGCTCGAGTTGGCTCGGTACCCGGCGAAGTACTGGGTGCCGAGCTGTTCGGCGCTGACTTGAGTTCGGCACGCGGCGGCGCGTGGACTGCCACGTCGGAGGATCGCGACGCAGGATCCGGAGAGCGAGTCGCGCTGATCCAGTAGCAATGGACCGACGGCGTTGGCGGACGACGGGAGCAAGCCGTTGCTGGAACCAGGTCTCTACGACCAACTGATCACGGACGCGCTTCTCGGGCAGCTTGACGACTCTGCGGTCACGGGCTCGGTGGACGATGCCGAGACGCCGTCGCGCTACGCGGCCCATGTCCATCGGGTGCTGGCGAAGGAACTGCCTGGGATTGATGCAGACCAGCGCCACCGAATCGTCGCCGAACTGCTTCGCTCGGTGGGGGCCAACCGAGAGACACCCACCGATCCACCGCGTCTGCTCACCGGCGTGCCCCACC
>DMTU01000134.1:16227-19265 GCA_003476595.1 Acidimicrobiaceae bacterium
GATCGGTGCGTCGATCTTGCCGGTGGCGCCGGACGTGCCGCTGTCTCAGCACGATTTGCTCGTGAACGCCCGAGGCGAGCCGCAGTTGGCGAATGAGCTGAAGAAGGAGATCGCCTCCGCCGACCAGGTCGATCTCATCGTCGCTTTCGTGCGTTGGTACGGCGTGCGCTTGATCGTTGAGGAACTCGAGGAAGCACTGGGTCGTGGTGCCGAGGTGCGGCTGCTGACGACGACCTACACCGGCTCGACGGAACGGAAGGCCCTGGACCAGCTCGCTGAGCTCGGCGTCAAGATCCGGGTCTCGTACGACACTGCGGTTACCCGCCTCCATGCCAAGGCCTGGCTGTTCCATCGCAAGACCGGCTTCTCGACGGCCTATGTCGGCTCCTCGAACATCACTCGCTCGGCGATGCTCGATGGTCGAGAGTGGAATCTCCGGGTCTCGAAAGCCGCGTCGCCGGCCCTGTTCGACAAGGTGGCCACAGCGTTCGATGCGAATTGGGCATCGGTTGACTTCGAGCCGTACGACCCCGGTCGAGATGCCGACCGGCTCGACGCAGCCCTCGGCCGCGGACGGGGCGACGACACCAGCGACGCACTGAGCGGCCTGACCCTCACACCTTGGCCGTACCAGCAAGAGATTCTCGACGCTGTCGAAGCGTCGCGCAGCGTGCAGGGCTCGCACCGAAACCTCGTGGTCGCACCGACCGGCACTGGCAAGACCGTTGTCGCTGCGCTCGACTACCGCCGGGTTCGTGAGCAGCGTGGCGGCAAGCTCTCGCTGCTCTTCATCGCCCACCGGGAACAGATCCTCGATCAGTCCCGACGCACGTTCCGGGAGGCCCTGCTCGACGGAAGCTTCGGCGAGAAGCTGGTTGGCGGGCAGCGTCCAACCGATGGGACGCACGTATTCGCCAGCATCCAGTCGCTGCACTCGCTCGGCACCGCGCAACTTGATCCGGCTGCGTTCGACATGGTCATCGTCGATGAGTTCCACCACGCGGAAGCGGCCACCTACCGAGCGGTGCTCGACCACCTCGAGCCGCAGGTGCTGCTGGCGCTGACGGCCACACCAGAGCGCGCCGACGGGCTCGACATCCGCAAGTGGACCGACGGGCGCACGGCGTTCGACATGCGGCTGTGGCATGCGCTGGATCGACAGCTGCTCGCCCCATTCCAGTACTTCGGCGTGGCGGACGAGACGGCTGCCATCGACCAGGCCTGGGCCGGGGGCAGATACCAGGACCGCAAGCTCGGTGAGCTCTACACGGGCAACGACATCCGGGCCGCCCTCATCCTGAAGAACGTGAAGCGCATCGTCGCCGAGGCACGCTCGATGAAGGCGCTCGGCTTCTGCGCCACCGTGGAGCACGCACAGTTCATGGCCGAGCGGTTCACGTCGGCGGGGCTGCCAGCCGTGGCACTGTCCGGCGAGGACCCCCAGTCGGTGCGTCAGGAGCAGATCCGGCGCCTGCGATCCGGCGAGCTCGTTGCGATCTTCACTCGCGACATCTTCAATGAAGGTGTCGACATTCCCGACGTCGACACCGTCCTGCTGCTACGCCCGACCGAGTCAGCGACCGTCTTCCTGCAGCAGATCGGGCGAGGGCTGCGCCGGCACCCGGACAAGGACGTGTGCACGGTGCTCGACTTCGTGGCGAACTACCGCAAGGAGTTCCGTTTCGACCTCCGTCTGCGAGCGCTCACCGGTATCCCACGACGCAACCTCGTCGAGGCGGCCGAGGAGGGCTTCCCGTACCTTCCGACCGGCAGCCATCTCTCGCTCGATCGCCAGTCCCGTGAGTGGATCATCGAGCATCTCAAGCAGTCGGTGAAGACCAACGCGAGGGCGCTTCGCCAGGAGCTCTCGCTGATCAGCCAGACGCAGGAAGAGCGGCCAACCCTGCGGACGTTCGTCGCCGAGGCCGGCATCGAGCTCGAGGATGTCGGCAAGGCCGGTGGTTGGGCAGCGCTCCAACGAGCGGCTGAATTCGACGTAGCGCCGCCGGGTCCGGAGGAAGAGCGGCTGCAGAAGGGCGTTCGCCGCCTGCTGCATCTCGACGACGTCGAGCGCATCGACACGCTCTTCGACCACTTGCGGTCGGGGTCGCTGCCCACGGGGGAGCGCGAACGCCGCCTGCTGTGGATGGCGCTGGTGACGCTCTGGGCTGGCAAGGCCGCTCCCGATTCGCTGGAAGAGGCGTGGGCGGGGTTGCGGTCGTGCCCGGCGCTCGTCGATGAGCTGCTTGAGACACTGCCGATCCTTCGTGACCGGATCTCCCACGTGAGCCACCCACTGCCCGACGTCGACGTTCCGCTCGAGATCGGAGCGACGTATGCCCGAGACGAGGTCCTCGCTGCCTTTGGCGAGCTACGGCCGGGTCGCTACTTTTCGCACCAGGCGGGTCCGTGGTGGCACGAGCCAACCCAGACCGATGTGCTCTTCATCACGCTGCGCAAGACCGAAAAGGACTACAGCCCCGAGACGATGTACCGGGACTTCGCTATCAGTCCCGAGCTGTTCCACTGGGAGTCGCAGAACAAGACGGCGATCGCATCGACCGCTGGCCAGCGGTACCTGAACCAACGAACGAACGGTGCCCGAGTCCTGCTTGCGGTTCGTGAGGAGAAGCTGGACCCGTGGGGAGCGACGATGCCGTACGTCCTGCTCGGCCCAGCGAACTACGTCTCCCACCAGGGCGAGCGGCCAATCGCGATCACTTGGCGGCTTCGACGCCCGATTCCTGCAGAGGTCTTCGAGCGGTTCAAGGTGGCGGCGGCGTGAACAGCGTGCACAGACCATGGCCGTTCAAGTCCCCCCTCGCCCACTCCAAAGATCCTGGTCAGGGCGTCGCCGGAGGCCAAAGACCCCCGATCTCTACCGGATCTCTACCGAACATTCGGTGGAAGGGAGGCTGAACGTGGCAGCGAGCAAGGTCGTTGACCTCCGCAAGCGGCGGATCGAGCGCCTCGCCGTGGAGATCGTCCGCGTCCTCGTGTCAATGAGCTACCTCATCGTCGAGGTCGACGAACTCGAA